>JANXAH010000035.1 GCA_025062415.1 Anaerolineae bacterium
TGGAGTCCCTGTGACGATGGGCACGGGGACGGGCGTCGGCGTCGGGGTGGAGGGAGGGAGAATCTGGCAGCGGGAGACCCCCCAGCCGCTCAGGACGAAGATGGCCAGGGCTGCGCCGCTGGCGACGGTGCGCCGGGCCCATGCCCCCCAGTCGGGGGGAACAGGCACCCGCTCCAGGGCCAGGCGCATCTCCCGGGCCGAGGAAAAGCGCTGATCCGGGTCTTTTTCCAGGGCCCGCAGGACGATTTCCTCCAGCAGCGGCGGGATGGCCGGGCGAATCTGCCGGGGAGGCAGAGGCCGATACTGGGGGTCCACGATCAGTGCGATGTTCTCAAAGGGGAGCCGTCCCGTCAGCATCTCATAGAGGACGATACCCAGGGAGAAGAGATCGGTGCGGACATCCACCGGACGGCCCCGACGGGTCGTCTCCAGAGCCTGTTCGGGGGAGACGTATTCCGGGGTGGCAACGCCCAGGAGACCAAAGCGGGGATAGCGCAGGTCCCGGGCGATGCCGAAGTCGCACAGGACAGCATGAGGGACACTGCTGCGCAGGTAGTTGAAGGAGCGCTTCCGGAAGAGGATGTTCCCCGGCTTGATATCCAGGTTGATGACGAAACGCTCGTGGATGTGCTCCAGGGCAGAGACCAGTTGACGGGCGATCCCGACGGCTTCCAGCAGGTGCAGGGGGTGTTCCTCCCCGTTGGCTGGAGGCCGCAGGATGTCGGTCAGCGTGGTGGGGCGGCAGAGGTGTTTCTGCAGCGAGCCTCCGGTCAGCAGTTCCATCGTGTAGTACCACCCTGGGCCAAAGGGGAAGTCCCCGCGCGCAGCGTAGACGAACTTATGGTAGCCCAGAATCGGGTAAATGCGCACCACGTTGGGGTGGTCAAAGCGAGAGAGGTAGTCGGCCTCGGCGACCAGGGCGGCCTGGTGTTCCGGCTTGGCGACCTTCATCGCCATCCGGATGGGGAACCCAGGGCGGCGGTACTTTTCCCGGACCTCCACCTCAAAGACGCGCGCCATCCCGCCCCGCCCGCGGAAGCCCCGGACGATGCGGTAGGGGCCCACAACAGTTCCGGGAATAAGTTGGTCCAGTTCCTGGCTCATATCCTCTACGGCACCACTTTTCGGGTGGGCCCGCCAGTCTGTGGAGTTCCTGGAGAGGGGGGAGAGGCTGGCGGGGCTCCCGGGCTCGGGTAGGGGTGAGTGGGGGGAGCACCGGTAGACGGTGGGGGCATCGGGCCCGGATGGGGCGGAGATGGAGGCCCACCGGGGCCAGGCGGCGGAGGCACGACGCCGGGTTGCTGGATTTGCCGGGTCGTTCCGCCCACGCGCTTGAACTGCAGGCGGGTCATCCCTACCTCAATGATCGCATCCGGCTGAAGCAGGATGCGGGTGTGGGGCGGAATCGGCATCCCGTTGACCCGCGTCCCGTTTGTGCTCCCCTCGTCCACGATGTAGAACTGGGTCTGTTCCAGGTGGATGGAGAAGTGGGGATTGGAGACGTACTCGTCGTAGAGGGCAAAGTCGCCGAACTGGGGGTCTCGGGCCACTTTGGTGACCGGTCCTGCGATAGGGATCTCCCGACCGGGGTTGGTGCCCTTGACGACCACCAGCCGGGCTACGGCAGGGGGTGTCGCCCCCAGGCGCCGGGTGACCCCTTTGAGAACTCCTGTCGTTCCAGTGACGATGCGCTGGGCCAGTTGGGAGCGGGTCCGCAGCAGCACCGCCAGCAGGACCAGCAGGCCCAGCAGCAGGGCAAACAGCAGCATAAGGATCCACCAGTACATCCCCAGCCAGAGCAGCGCGCGCCGGAGGAAGGGAAGGGGCTCCCAGGTGACCTGGATTCTCACCGGTTGGCTGGTGATGCGGACATCCAGATAAGGGTCGTCGGCCTCGGCCTGGAGGGTGTACTCCTGGCTGGGGGCATGCAGGGAGGGGCGGACCAGGGCTCCCAGGTCCCAGGTAAACTCAAAGGAGGGAGGGGTTCCTCCTCGGCCGATCAATTCCCCATTGGCGTAGTAGCGGACTTCCGTCGGGGTTCGGAAGACGCCATCGGTGGGCGCCACGGCTACGCTGAGAAGCAAGGTGCCCGTATATTGGCCAGCGGAGTAGGGGACAGTGACCGTCATCCCTTCGGTAGGGGCGGTCAGCGTTAGGCGCAAGGGCTCCAGGATGGAGTCAAAGGCGACCGACCGTTCGGCGGAGCCCAGGTCGGTATTGACGGTCACGTTCAGCGTGTAGCGTCCTTTCGGCTGGCGGGTGCGGTAAGTCAACACGTACTGATTCCGCTGAGTCATCAACCGGTCAAAGAGGGCCAGGACAGCCTGGCGGGTGGGTTCGTCCCGGTGAATCTGATAGGCGCCACCCGTCTGGCTTGCCAGGCGGATCAGGTTCCCCTCCGCGTCCCGGCTGAGAACCCCGCCCTGGGGAGCCATCCCGATGGCATAGAGGGAGATGCCCGACTCGTTGGCCTTCCGGATGATGTCTTCCTCCCGTGCCCGATTGCTGAAGTTGGGGTCAATCCCGTCGGAGAAGACGACAATGACTTTGCGCCGGTGGGCAAGAACGTCCCGGATAACGGCGTCGGGGTTCTCTCGCAGTAGCCGCAGGGCCTCGTCCAGCCCCTCGTAGAGAGGGGTACCGCCGCGAACCGTCTCTCCTTCCATCTCTACCAGCGCATTGAGGACCAGGTTGATATCCACCGGATTATACGTGAAGTTCTCCTCCGGTTGGAGTTTCCCTCCTTCGCCGACGCCCACAATGGCGATCACGTCGTCCTCCGGCGCGCCGGTGACGCTGAGCCGGTTGACCAGTTCCCGCACCAGGTCGGTGGCCTGCCGGATGCGCGGGTCGCCACGAGCGGAGATGCCGCCCCGGTCCACCACCACCACGATCGCCAGTCCCACGGGCCGGTAGGCCACCTCGGCCAGCGGGACCGTCGCGCCCGATTCCTGAACCAGGAAGGCGTCGGCGCCGAGGCCCTCTATGCTCTGGGAGAGTTGGGGGTCCAGGACGGAGGCGTAGATGCGCACCTCTGGCGGCGAGGAGATCGCATCGGGGGGGTGAAGGATCAGCAGGGGGCCAGGGGCCTGAGCCCGGGTGGTTCCGAACATCCCTCCGAACAGGACGAGAAGGGCCACCAGCCAGAGGAAGGTCTTGTTCGCATTCATCTCTGTCCTCCGAAGCAGGGGTGGGGCAGAACGTTGCTGTGGAAGGAGACGTCAAGAGGCGCTGATAACTTTAAATGGATTATACACCTTCGCCGATGCTTGTGCAAGTCGCACGGTGGCCAATTGCAAATGGTCGTTCCATATAGCGGCCTCCATCAGCGGGTCGCAGGCTTCCTGAGGGGAGATGGGGGGCCACCAGATGTGCTGGATATGCCCGGCGGGGCAACTGCTTGCAGTTGCCCCACCAACTCCTCTAACGTCCCACCTGAACGACGATGACGCTAATGTTATCCTCCCCTCCGGCACTGTTGGCCGCTTCCACCAGCCGGTCGCAAGCCTCCTGAGGGGAGGTGGAAGTCCGCCAGATGTGCCAGATATGCTCGTCGGGAACCATCCCGCTTAGCCCATCGCTGCAGAGCAGGAGGGCCTCGCCGGGCGCTAACCGGCGCTCAAAGAAATCCGCTTCCACCCGGGGCTTATCGCCAAGGGTGCGGTAGATAACATTTTTTTGAGGGTGGGTGGCGGCTTCTTCGCGGGTGATCTGGCCCGTGGCGACCAGGCGCTCCACCAGGGAGTGGTCCACGGTAATCTGCTCAATGCCGTCGGGACGGAGGTGGTAGGCCCGGCTGTCGCCAATGTTGGCAATAGTCGCCGCATCGCCCAGCATCAGCGCGACCACGAGGGTGGTGCCCATATCGGTTCCAGCGACCCGGCGCTGGTTGTAGATGGTCCAGTTGGCCTGCTGGATGACAGCAGAGAGCCACTCTCGGGGTGTGGGGAGGGGCTGTCCGGCCGCGTGGGGGGCCAGGATTTCGCCGCCGACCCGCTGAGCCAGGGTGCGGATCACTATCTGGCTGGCCACATCCCCTGCCTCGTGCCCGCCCATCCCGTCGGCGATGGCCGCAAGGGCGACGGGAATCCCCTGGGAGCGGAAGGCCATCACCGTCTGAAGGGCCAGCAGGCTATCTTCGTTGAGGGTCCGTTCCATTCCCACGTCGGTGCGGCAGCCCAGCGTCAGCGTGACGTGGGCGGGGCGACGCATCTGAGCCAGCCGTTCCTCCAGCATGGCGGCCACCTGACCAGCAGTGAGCGCTCCTGGGTTCGCCAGGACCCGGACAAGAACTTCCAGTTCCGGCGGGAATGGCCCTGGCCGTCGGAGGTCCCAGGCCCGGCCGGTCGCCAGGTACAGAAGGAGGGCGGCCATTCCAGCCAGGTCTCGGGCGAAATAGGCAGTGGCCCGGCTCTGCTCCGCAGCCGAAAGTACCTGGGCGTTCTCCAGGGAGAGCCAGAAGGCCCGATCTCCCTCCACACCGATCCGGCCCAGGTCCATCTCGCCAAGCGTGATCCCTTGCCGGTGCAGGTGTTCCAGCGCGCGGGCCAGCGTGATTCCCCACTCCAGAACCCGAAGAGATTCTTGAGGAACGGGGAGGGAGGCAGCCAGCACAGGAAGGTGTTCCGTCTCCACAGCGTAGGCGCGAGGCGGGCCATAGGGGGCCTCGGTAAAGACCTCCCGGGGCAGGAAAAGGCCAGGATGGTCCACTCCGGCCTGGAGGAGGAGGGCCGGAACCACGAAGGCCCGCTCGTGCGCGCTCTCCCGCACCCGATAGCGCAGCAGAACGGGCGCTGCATCGGAGAGGTCGGCGCCGCAGGCGACGCAGAACCGTTCGTCCGGAGAGCGGACTTCCGCGCGACACTGGGGACACAGGCGGACGGGCTGCGTCTCTTCCACCAGGTACTCGTTCATTTGCTCCCCGGCTGCGCGCACCTCCAGCACCGCGTACTGCCCCTCCTTCAGCAGAGCCCCTTCCGGCAGGGGAGCGAAGGCGACGGGGGCGGGCAGAGGACGGGTAGGGACATCGGCAGTCTGGGCGTGGGATGACGTTGGGAGAAGAGGCTTTGTGGGCTGCCGGGAGGAGCGAATCCGGGAAGAGGCTTCCAGCGCTGCGCCGCAATTCTGGCAGAACCGCGCGCTGGGGCGGTTCTCCGCACCGCATCGGGAGCACCTCATGACACACCTCCTTCCCCGGTCCGAAAGATGAAGGTTACGCTGCCGATTTGGAGTTCCCAGCCATCCCGGAGTAGGTTGTGCCGGGTCCGGCGGCCGTTCACGTAGACGCCATTGGTGGAGCCCAGGTCTTCCACAGCCCAGTCGTTCCCCCGGCGGTAGAGGCGAGCGTGGCGGCGGGAGACAGTCTCCCATCCCGCGAACTCGGCGGTGATGACCAGATCGTTATCCGGCGCGCGCCCTATCGTCAGCGATTCCTTCTCCAAGGGCCAGCGAAAGCGCCGCCCGGCCAGGGTGGCCTCCAGCGAGGGTGGGGTGGGGGGAGTCGGGGGCAGGGGTCGGGTAGGCCTGCGGGGCCGGGGGCGCCTCCGGAACAGGGAGACCCCGATCAGAACCAGCAGCAGGAGGACCAGCAGCCCTGCGCATCCCGCTCCGAACAGGGGCCAGTAGGGGACAAGCACTTGTATAATCCCTATCATCCCGGAGACGGTCGGGGTGGTCCCAGGCGTCGGCGAGGGTGTTGGGAGGAGCGGGACGGTCGGGGTAGGGGAGGGAGGGAGTTCGGTGGGGCTGGGGGAAGGGGATGGGGGAGTAGGAGAGGGCGTCTCGCTGGTCGGGGTCGCCGTTGGAGTGGGTTCCGGAGGGGGAGGGGGAGTGGCCGACGTGACTTCCGGCAACTGAAAGGTGGGCATCGGGGGTGGGGAGAACCCCACCACCAGCGCGAGGGAGGTCACGATGCCGAGGACCAGAAGAACCCGGAAAGCGGGAACACCGAAAGCGCTCATACAGGCCTCCTGAGGAGAAACCTCGCTTACGGGGCGGCGTCCGTGAACACGCATCGGACCGCGCCAAAGCTGATCACATCGCCGGAGCGAAGGACATAGGGCTGATGCGGAGGGAGCATGGTGCCCCCCACGAACGTTCCGTTGCGGGAGGGGAGCGGGATCAGGACCCACCGGGTTCCCTGCTTGCGCAGCCGGGCATGGGTTCTGGAAACGGTCTCTCCGCCGGGCTGGGTAGAGAGGTCTATATCCGGCTGCTGTCCCCGTCGGGCATCCCCCCGGCCGACCAACAGTTCCGGCTTGCCCAGATGGTCCAGCAGAACCGGCTGGCCCGAGACAAACCGGAGGGAGGCCGAACCCCGAACGGGCCAACCGCTATGGTGAGACAACTGGAGGGAATACCGGATCAGTTCCAGCCGGTCTCCCATCTTCACCCCCAGTTCGTCCAGAGTCCGGCCGTCGGGAAAGGGCTGCCCTCTCCGGCCCAGGCGATACTCCACCAGCCAACCGGATACGGTGGTGGGAATCTGGAGGGCCTGGATCAGTGCCACCGTCAGATGCCGAACCGGCACATCTTCCGGGACTTCCAGGTCCCGGCTTCCCTGGAGGGGATCAGGGAGTTTCACCGTGATGACGACAGCCATACCTGTTATAGAGTATACTCCTTACTGCCCGATTTGCAAATTCTGGCTGTGTTGGTGAGGCATCGGCTCGCAGTTGTTCCCTTTCGGCTCCAGAACTTGACAATCGGCGGAAAGTCGCTATAAAAGAAGGTAGGGCTTTTCTCCAGAACTTTGTCTGCCGCCCAGACTGTATCGTTCCCCCAGACTTTAGAAGGAGGACTGCCATGGTGGAGATCCGCGTATCCCCCGAGCGGCTTCGCAGTGTCGCCAGCCAGCTGGAGCAGAAACGGCAGGAGGCCGACCAGATTCTGGCGACCATGATTCAGACGGTCAACAACCTCAGCGGCGAGTGGACCGGCCTGGCTCAGGTGGACTACGCCAACATCTTCAACGAACGGGTGCCCGCGATGAGGACTAACCTCAGCGAAGTGCTGGAGAACCTGATCCGGGCCCTGCGCCACATCGCCGACGAGTTTGAACGGGTGGACCAGACGGTCATCTAATGTAGCGACCAAACGTGCCAGGCGCTGCGGGAAGCGCCTGGCACGTTCCCTGCCTTCCGCTTTTCGTTTCTTATTCTTCAGGCCAGGCCGCCGGGGGCACTCCCACCTGGGTCCAGTGGTCGCGGATTTCTGTTGCCCGGCGGGCGATGGTATTCGCGTCGCCCGCAAAGGCTACCTGCACCATCTCCTCCTGGCCGTGGCGGGCAAGGAACCCTCGCCCTGCTACCATCCGGGTCAGGTCTGAGGCCCGGACGCGAACCCCCAGGGGGTTCTGGTCTCCCGCCTCCAGGGGCCGCAGGACAAACCCCGATCGCCACAGCCGCACCTGTCTGGGCAGCGGGTCGCTGTATCCCACTCCCAGGTTGGGCAGCGGGCCCGCAAGAATGATGTGGAAATGGACGTCCCGGCCCCGTCGGGACAGCAGGTCCAGCCCCTGCTGGATATCTCTCTCCCCGCTGAGCGCGTTGGAGAAGTCATCGTAGTCGTCCCAAACGGCCACAATGCGGGGCAACTGGTTTCCAGCAGAGATATCCTCGGCGAAGAGAGCGTCCCGCCGGTGGATCTCCCGGATGATTCGGGCCATCGTTCCCTTTTGCTGGAAATCTCGGTAGGAGCGGGCGAACTCCAGAATGTGGGGGAGCCCGTCCAGGGGTTGGAGGCTGTTGCGGCGCCCGGAGATCAGGATGAACTGGACCTCCTGAGGCGAGTAGAGCGTCGCCAGGGCCAGCATCCAGGCCATCAGCAGACTCGTCTTTCCGCTCTGGGGGGTACCGGTGACCACGAAATCGGGGCCGTCCTCCACCAAATCTATCCACGTGGGGCGCAACCGGATGCTCTCCACACCGATGGGCACAGCCAAAGCCGAACCGGCTGGCCGCCCTCCGGCACGGGCCAGTAGATTGTCCAGGGGGAGCAATTCCGGCATCGTCGCCACCGGCTCGGGCAGAGGGCCCTTCCAGGCCCGGCGCATCTCCGTGGCCAGTTGGCGCAGTTCCTTCGCTTGGGCCTCCTCGTCCTCCTCGTACCCGGGAGAAGCGGTCTGAAACTCCAGCGGGGGACGACCGTACCAGCCCCGGCCCGGGGGCATTGGGTCGTCCTTCCCCATCCGGGGACGCTGTCCCAGGATCAGGGAATACTCGTCCGGGTCCCCCAGGCGCAAAACCGCCCGACGGGCCACAACGCTGCTGATGGCCGCAGGGATCTCCCCAGGCCGGTCTCCCACCATCACCACGTGGATGTCGTAGTTTCCCCCCTCCCGCACCAGCCGAAGCAGGGTGCTGTATTCCTCCGGGAACTGCTGACGAAAGTCGCCGAACCCAGTTACCACCACCACCAGGGCCGGCGGCACATCGCCCGGCCTTTGCTGGCGCAACTGGCTCAGCCGGTCCACGTGAGCCCGATGGCAGAGTTCTATGCGGGCCTCCAGTTCGTCCTCCAGGCGGACCCAGGCCCGCCGGATCCGCTCCTCGTCCATCGGAGTGAAGACGCCCACCACGTGGGGCAGCGGTTCCAGAACTCGCAGCGCCTGCCCGCCAAAGTCCACCAGGTAGAAATGGACCTCCTCCGGGGTGTGGGTCCGGGCAAGGCTGACGACCAGAGTGCGCAGCCACATCTCTTTGCCCGAAGCGGGAGCCCCGATCACCAGCAGGTGTCCGTCCTGGTCTCCCAGGTCCAGCCGCCAGGGCTCCTGTCGCTGATGGGCAGGGTCGTCCAGCAGGCCCAGGAGGGCCCGTAGCCAGGGGCGGTTGGGGAGGTCGGGGGCGCGCGGGGTGGGGGAGTCCGGCGGGGATAGGCTCTTCCCGCAGGACGCACAGAAGCGGGCTCCGATCCGAACGGCTCCCTGGCAGTGCGGGCAGCGGAGCGTCACAGGAGCCCCACAGCGGCCGCAGAAGCGGGCCCCTGGTCGGAGTGAGGCCCCACACTGACCGCAGAAGTGAGGCGGGCGGAGGCGGGGAAAGGGCTCAAACCACCACCCCTCTCCGTCCCATCCAGCCAGCCCCTCCTGTTTCAGTAGCTTGGGAAGGGGGATATGCGCCGGCAGTGGTTCCGGCCAGGGGCTGGAAAGTTTCTTCAGCCCCATGCGCCTGGCTATGGCGGCCAGGTGCTGGGTCACCACCTCCAGGTCCGTCCGAGCGGTTCCGGACTTCTGCTGGGGGAGAAACTTGCGGGAATCGTAGAGTTCTCGCCGTTCCCCTGTCGCCGTGACCTCCCGGATCACGATGCGCTCGGTCGGCTGGCCGATCAGGGTGTCGGTATCTCCGGCAGCCCGATAGGTGCTGGCCACCCGTGCGACCTGAAAGAGTTCAAAGACCTCGTTATCCCCCACCTGCAGGTAACCCCGACCCGGCATCCGGGGAAGGTAGGCGGCATCCGGTCGGCGAAGCATATCCTGGCTTTCCGCCGTATCCTCCACCCGCAGGCAGATACGAAAGCGGGAGTTGGCCCAGATTTGCTGGCTCACCTTCCCCCGCGGGCTCTGAGTCGCCAGGATCAGGTGGATCCCCAGCGACCGGCCGACCCGGGCCACCCGGACCAGGCCGTCCATAAACTCCGGGTAGTCGGTGACCAGTTCCGCAAACTCGTCCACGATGATGACCACTCGGGGAAGGGGCTCCATGCCCTGACCCTGTCGCTGCCAGTAAAGTTCCTGATAGCGGGCAATATCGTTGACGTTGAACTGGTTGAACAAATGTTCTCTGCGCTTGATCTCCGCCTCCAGTGCCACCAGGGCCCGCTCGGCCAGGTTGCCGCTGATATTGGTCACCAGCCCCAGGACGTGGGGAAGAGGGGCCAGAGGAGAAAACGCGCCGCCGCCCTTGAAGTCCACCAGAATGAAGCCCAGGTCGTGGGGATGGTGGCTCAGGGCCAGGCTGATCACCAAGGTCTGGAGCAGTTCGCTTTTGCCGGAGCCTGTAGTCCCGGCGATCAGTCCATGGGGGCCGTGACCGGTGTGGCTTAAGTCCAGCACCAGCGGCTGGCCGCCCTTTCGGACCCCCAGCACTGCCTTCAGCAGGCGGTCCGGGGCCCGCCGGGTCCACGCAGCCTGTGCATCGTACTGCTGGATATCCCGGATTCCCAGGACCTCCAGCAAGCGGATGCTGGAGGGAAGGGCTACCGCACTCTCCGGGGAGAAGACTCGCAGAGGCGCCAGAGCTCGGGCCAGACTCTCGCTCCAGAGGGGATCCACCTGATCGGGTGTACCAAAGAGGGGCGGGGCCGCCACACCCACCATCTGGATCATGACGGAGGCGGAAGACGAGACCTCCGCCACATACGCGCATCCCTGAGGCAGCCGGGACAGGTGGTCGGCCAGAAAAATCGCCGTCGCGTTCAAATGTCGCCCTTCTGCCAGGAGCAGGTGGAGCGCCGGGTGATGCAGGTCCAACCGGTCGTCCTCCACCAGAAGGACCAGCCAGGGCCAGTCCGGCGGAGCACTGTCGGCGCGGCGGGAGGAGAGCCGATTCTTCCGCTCGCTCAGTTCGTCCAGCAGCCGGTGCAGCAGTTCCTGGGCAGAAGCGGCGTCGCAGGCCAGGTGGGGAAAGCGGACGTTCCCGTCCAGGACGTGGGTGTGAGGAAGCCACTTGAGCCACTCCCATTCTGGAACCCGCTGGGGGGAGTAGATGGCCAGCAGGTGGGCTTCGTCGGGAACGTGGTGGACGACCAGACTGGCGATAAGGGCCCGGGCCAGGCCATTGCGTAGGGGGAGGCTGCCAGTGATCCCCAGCGGTCCGGCCCGCAGGTTCACCGTAAGGGGAACATCGGGCACCTGCTGGTACTCCGATTCCAGGTTCAGCACAGGCTGGTAGCGGGGGTCCGAGATCTCCGGGCGAGGTGCAGAAACTTTCACCGAAGAGGGAAGAGTGCCCACACCAATGCGAAGGCTCAGGAAATCCTCGTCGGTGGGGCGTCGCTCCCAGAGGCGGCGGTCCCGGTTCTGAGCCCGGATCAGCAGAATGTGGGGGTCCGGGTCCTTCTCCGTCCGAATGTGCTGTTGCCGGACCCGGAGTTGGTGGAGATGCTGGGCGTATTGCTGGAGGGCCTGCTGGTAGGCCTGCTCTTTGGCCTCCTGTTCTCTCCGGTGTTGACGGCGCTGAGATTGAGTCCCCAGGATGCCTCCCAGGGCCGACATAATGGACATCGCCAGCATCCCCGCCGAGGCAAGATACTGCATCTTTCCCGGGCCATGGTCGCTGGCCAGGCCGCTGGCGAGTAGATAGACGCCCACCATCAGCAGTACACCGGCCACCGGCAGGAGGGTGGTGTACCAGCTGAACCAGGGAGGCGGAGTAAGGGACGGAGGAGGTGGGAGTTTGACCTCTCCTGAGGGCAGCGGCTCCAGAATGCGCGGGGGACGGTTAAAATCTATCGTGGCGCTCATCCGGACTCCTTGTCCCGTGGCGTCCACCTCATTAGAGTATACCAGATTTCGGGGGAACGGGCAACGGGGGGCTGGCTGATGTTGGGGCCAGGTGGGCGCGCTCATTTTGATTCGGATAGTGTATCTTATCCGAATCATAGGCCGGCGCAGGCCCCACACATGCCCCACCCTGCCGGAAGTTTGACAGATCGGCCATCTATCTTACAATAGAACGGATGGAGTAAAAACAGGAGATAACTCTGGCCCAGACACGCCTTTCGTCCAGAGGTCGGGAGAGACGGGAGCGAAAACCCAGATGACCGATGTGACCCTCCGGGATGCCCTACAGAAGTTCCTGGACGAGATCGCGGCCAGCCGCAGCCCCAACACCCACAAGGCCTACCGCCAGGCCGCGGCCCGCTTCGCCGAGGTTCTCTCCGCCCATGGCATCTCCCCTGCCCTGACCCCCGTCTCCGACCTCTCCGTAGAATGGATGGGCTGGTACATCCAGGACCTCCACAACGCCTCCGTCGCCACTGAACAACTGTACATCACCGCCCTCCGGGCCTTCTACGAGTACGCGGCCGCGCAGGAATGGGCCTCGGTCAACCTGCCCGCCCTGCATCGCCTCTGCCGCCGACGGGCCCGCCGGGAGGCAGCGCGACTGCCACCGTTTCCTCGCGCTGAAATAGAGAAAATTTTGGAGACCGTCGCCCAGGCCGCCGCTGCCCCACCCCAAGACGAGCGGAAACTCCTGCGAATTTTAAGAGACCGTGCTCTACTTTATGTCCTGGCCGACACGGGCCTGCGGGTCTCCGAGGCCTGCTCCCTGACCCGCGGGCATATGGATTGGACGGAAGCGCGGGCGCGCGTCCTGGGAAAAGGCGGACGGGAGTCCATCGTCCGCTTCTCCGAACGGAGCCTTCGCTACCTGCGGGCCTACCTGGACGCCCGTGCCGAACTGGACGGACGCCAGGGCCGTCCCCTGACCAGTTTGCCCCTCTTTGCCCGCCACGACCGGAGGGCCGGGAAACGGGTGCTCCCCCTCTCCGCCCGCTCCGCCGAGAAGGTCGTTGAGGAATGGGTTGTACGGGCGCTGGGCGAAAGAGCCCGCGGGACCATCACCCCCCACACCTTCCGTCATTATTTTGTGACCGTGGTCCTGCGGGGCAGCGGCGGCAACGTCCGGCTGGCCCAGGAACTGGCCCGCCACCGCAGCATCACCACCACCCAGCGCTATACCCACTTAAGCGACGACGAACTGGACCGGGGATACCACGAGATTTTCAACGAAATGTAGAACAACTGCTTTTGGATATTTTCAAGCCGCCCTCCGCAAAAGGCCAAACTTCAGGGATGGCAGTGTAGCCGCCGGGGGTGGAGCGAGGCAATGGGTAAATCAAGCCCCACGGGGCTTGACAATTCCCCCGCAGGGAGTATACTTTCGGCGGAAAAACGCCTGCTGGACCCGAGTCTACCCATATGGAACAAGAGACCGGACGACGGCTGACCCCTGTCCAGATGACCCTTCTGGGCATCATCCTGCTGACCATCCCCTGCTACTGCCTGGGGTTTTCCCTGCTCTACCTGTATTCCACACCGGCGCGTCCGACGCCCGTGCCGACCGTTGTGACCGATACGCCCACGGCGACGCGCACTCCCGCCCTGCCCACGGCGACGCTGGAGCCGACGCCGACCCAGTGGTGGCCCCCCACCAACACGCCGACCGCCACCCCCACGGCGACCCTGACCCCAACCCCGACACCGACGCCGACGGCCACCGCCACGCCGACCCAGACGCCCACTCCGACGGCGACGCCGACGCTTACGCCGACCTGGACACCTGTTCCGCCGTCCCCCACCCCGACGGCCACCCCCACGCCGACCGCGACGCCCCTGCCCCCGTCGCCGACGGAGACCCCAGTTCCACCGACGCCCACTCCGACCCCCTCCGCCCAGGCGCTGCCGACTGAGACCCCCACGCCGACAGAGGCGCCAGCGGGCACCCCTTCCCCCACCCCATCTGTCTGAATTCCGTCCATCTTTCAGGAGAGACTGGACCGTTATGGATACTGTTCGCCTGCTGAAACAACTTTCGGAGACTCCAGGGCTCCCTGGGCACGAGGAGCCGGTACGGGCCCTCGTCCGGGAACTGTGGGCCCCACTGGTAGATGAACTGCAGACCGATGGGCTCGGCAGTCTGATCGGTCGCCGATACGGAAGTGGCCCGGAACCTCGCCCGGCCCTGATGTTTGCCGCCCATATGGACGAAATTGGCCTGCGGGTGACCGGCATAGAGAAGGGCTTTTTGCGCGTGACCCGCGTGGGTGGGGCCGACCGCCGTATCTTGCCGGGCACAGAGGTCGTCGTCCACGGCCGGCGCGACCTTCCCGGCGTCGTCGGTATGCCCCCGCCCCACGTGATCCCCCCTGACCAACGGAATAAGACGCTCCCCTGGGAGGAACTGTTCGTGGACGTGGGACTGCCAGAGGAAGAGGTGAAGGCTCTCGTCCAGGTGGGAGACCCCATCTCCTTTCGGCGGGAGGCCGTGGAACTGAAGAACGGCCTGTTTTCCGGTAAGGCCCTGGACAATCGGGTCTCTGTGGCGGTGGTAACTCTGGCCCTGGAGCATCTCTTCCGCCTCTCCCATGCCTGGGATATTGTCGCCGTAGCGACTGTGCAGGAGGAGGTGGGGCTCTATGGGGCTGCCACCGCGGCCTACGGCGTCGCTCCCGATATGGCTGTCGCCGTGGACGTGACCTTTGGACGACAGGCCGGGGTCTCCAACCATCTGACTTTCCCCCTGGGTGAGGGCATCGCCATCGGCGTCGGCCCTAACTTCCACCCGGCGGTCGTGGAGCGGTTGAAGAAGACCGCCGAGGCTAACGAAATTCCCTACCACATAGACCCCATTCCGGGCCGCAGCGGCACCGACGCCTGGGCCATCCAGGTCAGCCGCGAGGGGATTCCCACTGGTCTGGTCTCCATCCCGCTCCGCTATATGCACCAGCCGGTGGAGATCGTTTCGGTGAAGGACGTGGACCGGGCCGGGCGACTGCTCGCTCTCCTCGCCGCCGGACTGGAGCCCGACTTCCGGCCCCGCTGGGAGGACGAGTAAGGGGTAAGCGGCCTCCGTACTACCGCCGACCACTTGATTGAACAAAGAAGCCTGAGGTGAGCGAACTGTGGAACTCCTGAAGGAACTCTCTGAAGCCTTTGGCCCTTCTGGCTATGAGAAGGAGGTCCGGCAGGTTTTGCGCCGGACCTTGGAGGGATACGCCGACCGGATGTGGGTGGACGCGCTGGGGAACCTCCACGTCGTCCGGGAGGGGACGGCCCCGGAGCGCCTCCGGGTCTTGCTGGCGGCCCATATGGACGAGATCGGCCTGATGGTCGTGGGGCACGACGAATCCGGCGGGCTGCGGGTGAAGGCCATCGGCGGGATAGACGACCGGGTCCTGCCCGGCACCCAGGTCTGGGTGGGGCCCGACCGAATTCCCGGCGTCATCGGCCTCAAGCCCGTTCACCTGCTGGAGGAAGGGGAGGACGAGAGAGTCGTTAAAATAGAACAATTACTGGTGGACATCGGGGCGAAGGGGAAAGAGGAGGCTCAACGGTTGGCGCCTCTGGGAACCCCGATGGTCTTTGCCACCCGGTTTGAGTCCCTGGGTACGCTGGTCAAGGGGAAGTCCTTTGACGATCGGGCCGGATGCGCGGTGTTGGCGGAATTGGTGCGCGGCGACCGTCTGCCCCACGACCTGCACGCCGTCTTCACTGTACAGGAGGAGGTGGGGTTGCGGGGCGCGCGCGTGGCCGCCTACGCGGCCCGGCCCGACTGTGCCTTCGCACTGGAGGGAACCATCGCCAACGACCTGCCCAAGAAGAAGGACGTCAGCCCGACTTCCGAACTGGGAAAGGGGCCGGCCATCACGGTGATGGACCGGACCTTCATCGCCCATCGGGGGCTGGTCCGCCTGCTGATGGAAACGGCGGAGACGCTGAATATCCCCTATCAGGTCAAGCAGCCGGGGATCGGCGGCACCGACTCCGGCGCGATCCACCTGGCCCGCGAGGGCATCCCCTGTGGCACTGTTGCCGTCCCCTGCCGCTACATCCACAGTCCCGTCAGCCTGCTCTCCCCGAAGGACCTGGAAAACACGGTCTGGCTGATGCGGGAGAGCCTGGCCCGGCTGACGCGCAAAACTCTGGAATTCTCCTGATTCCCGTCGGACTAAAGGAGGTTTTAGCACATTATCGCCATCCTGGCAATCCTTTCCGGAAGGAGACCTATGTACGACCTGATCCGCAGATTGACCGAAGCCTACGGTCCATCGGGTTTTGAAGACAACATCCGCTCGGTTCTGCGTGCCGAAGTGGAGCCCTTCGCCGACGAAATCCGGGTGACCCCCCTGGGGAGCCTGGTCGCCGTCCGGCGGGGGAGTGGCAACGGGCGCCGTGTTCTGCTGGCGGCACATATGGACGAAATTGGCGTGATGGTCACCTATGTGGATGAGAAGGGTTTCCTGCGCTTTACCCCCATCGGCGGCGTCTCCCCACTCACGTGTGTGGGCGCGCGCGTCCGCTTTGAGAATGGCACCTTAGGGGTCATCGGTGTGGAGAAGCGGGAGGACCCGAACAAACTCCCGACGTTTGAACAACTGTACATAGACGTGGGGGCGACCGGCCGCGCCGATTGTCCGGTTCGGGTGGGCGACGCGGCGGTTTTTGAGCGGCCCTTCGCCGCCCAGGGGCGACGGCTGGTCGCCAAAGCGATGGACGACCGCATTGGCTGCGCGGTGCTGGTGGAAACGCTGCGGCGGCTCCGCACGACGCCCCACGAGGTCCACTTCGTCTTCAGCGTCCAGGAGGAGACGACCCTCTCCGGCGCCCGGACGGCAGCCTATGGGATTGAGCCGGATATGGCCGTCGCCGTGGACGTGACGGGGACGGGGGACACGCCGGAGAGCCGACCGATGGCAGTGGAACTGGGCAAGGGGCCAGCCATCAAGGTCCAGGACGCGGGGATGATCGCCCACCCGATGGTTCGGGATTGGCTGGTGCGCGCGGCGGAGGCGGCAGGAGTGCCCTATCAGATGGAGGTCCTGGAGCGGGGAACGACCGATGCCGCAGCCATGCAACTGGTCCGCTCCGGCGTTCCATCCGGCTGTCTCTCCATCCCCTGTCGGTACATCCACACTCCCAGCGAGATGGTGGATGGGGACGATGTGGAGATGGCCGTCCGGGTCCTTGTGCAGGCTCTACAGATGTGAGGCTCCGACGTGCCGGGCACTTCCGGGGTGCCTGGCACGTTTTATGTTTTCCACAGGCGGGCCAGTTTCCGGTATTTGACCATCTCGTAGTAGGCCATCAGCCCCGAAAGCCGCAGCCCGTGCCACCCGTCCCGAATCCCCCGCAGCGTCACAAACCGCCACCAGAAGTGGCGCAGGGCCTGGGTGTATGGGGTGTAGAAACGAGGGCGGACCCCTTCCTGGAAGAGCACGCGGGCGTCGTAGTCCGTGTACCGCTCCTGTCGGGCGACGAAGTCCGCCAGGTCGTCGTAGTTGTAGTGGATGAGGGGGCTCTTCAGATAGCCGGTGGGACCGTCCACAATGGCGATCTCGTGAACCGCCCGCTCCCAGCGGGCGAACCCTCGCCGGAAAAGGCGGAACTGGTAATCCGGATACCATCCGGCGCCCCGCGTCAGCCGGCCGAAGATGTAGTTGTGGCGGGGAACCCACCAGCCGACTTCCGGCCTCTCCTCCGCCAGGATGGCCCGAATCTCGTCCGCCAGATCCGGTGTGGCCCGTTCGTCGGCGTCCACGAAGAAAATCCAGTCGGCAACAACCTGCTCCAGCGCGGCGTTGCGCTGCTGGGCGTAGTTCTCAAAGGGGTGCTGAAGGACCTCTGCCCCCAGCGCGCGGGCCAGTTCCACGGTTCGGTCGGTGCTGAAGGAGTCAAAGACAATGCGCCGGTCGGCCCACGCGAGGCTCTCCAGACAGGCCACGATATGGGCCTCTTCGTTGTAGGTCAGGACAACCGCAGCCAGGCTCATCGCTGTCGCTCCCAGGCCTGAAGGACTTGTTGAATGGCAGCACGCCACTCTGGAGGGGCGCCCTGCATCCGCCGTCGCAGCCCGACCCGGACCAGGAGACGGGCCAGGTGAAAGACGGGCCGGGGATGGTGGCGGGCGTAAAGCCGGGCTCGGCTGGTCCAGAGGTTTACAAACGAGGGGATGGGGACCTGGCCCGTAGAACGGCCCGCGTAGTGGATGACCTGTGCTTGTGGAACGCAGAGGGCCCCCCACCCTGCCCGTCGCATTCGCCAACACCAGTCAATCTCCTCGCAATACAGGCGATATCCTTCGTCCATCAGGCCGACCCGGTCCACTGCCTCTGTCCGGACCATCATCGCGGCTCCCAGGGGGTGGTCCACCGGGAATGGCCTCTCCCCTTCGTAGAGGCGACGGGGGTACCGTCCGTTCAGCGGGGTCTCGTAGAGCCGCGGAGGGAGGGGGAAGAGGTCAAAGGCCAGTTGGACCAGGCCGGGAAAGCGGAAGGCCGAATGCTGGAGGGCGCCGTCGGGATAGAGGAGTTTCGGTCCCGCGACGCCGACGCGCGGGTTCTCCTCCAGGGCCCGAACCAGCGTTGCCGTCGCGCCGGGGAGGACTTCCGTATCGGGGTTCAGAAGCCAGAGGTAGCGGGGGCGGTCCGGGGAAGGAGCATCCAGCAGGGCGTGCAGGGCCCGGTTGTTCCCAGCCGCAAAGCCGACGTTCTCCCCCAGCGCCATCAGCCGGACGTCCGGGAACTCCCGGCGGATCATCTCCGAGGTGCCGTCGGCCGAGCCGTTGTCCACCACCCACACCGGGGCATCCAGCCCTGAACGTTCCAGGTCTGCCTGCAAACTCTGCAGGCAGGCCCGCAGCAGGTCCCGGACGTTCCAGGTCACGATGATGACGGCGAGCATCGGTATTGCCTATTGCGCATTCGTGCAATTCGTTTCATTCGTGCAATTTGTGCAATTCGTGTGATGCGACTCGGCGCCCTTTGCGACCTGCGACATGATACCTGTGCCGTACAGATATGACAAGTGGGGAGACAGACGATGGACTACCGACATCTTTTCCTGGGCGTGGACGCGGGGGGAACGCACACCCGCGCGCTGGTGGCGGACGAGGGGGGCAACATCCGCGGCGCGGGAAGGGCTGGTCCGGGCAACTGGGAGGGCGTTGGGTTGGAGGGAACGCTGGCCGCGCTCCGACAGGCGGTGGGCGAAGCGCTGGCGATGGCCGGTGCCCGGCCGGAGGATGTGACCGCGTCTGCGTTCGGTCTGGCCGGGCTGGATTGGCCTTCGGACGAGGAGCGGCTTCGGCCCGTGGTGGAGCAGTTGGGCCTTTCTGGCCCGAAGGTCCTGGTCAACGATACCTTTGTGGCGCTGCGGGCCGGAGCGCGGGACCCCTGGGGCGTCGTCATCGTCGCCGGGACGGGGACGACGGTCGCCGGACGCAACCGGGAGGGGAAGACGGCGCGCACCCTGGGGCTGGGGTATCCCTTTGACGACTGGGGGGCCGCTCCGGATGTGGCCCAGGCGGCCTTTCACGCTGTGGCGCGGGCCTACACCGGTCGGGGGCCAGCGACGGCGCTCACCGACCGCCTGGTCCGCCTGGTGGGTGCGCGGGATGTCGCTGATCTGCTGGAGGGGGTCAGCCGCTGGCGCTACAACCTGTTTCCCCTGGTTGCGGAGATCGTCCGGGCCACCATGGAGGAGGCTGAAGCGGGCGACGCTGCGGCCTGCCAAGTGGTCCAGCGGGCGGGGCGGGAACTGGGTGGCGGGGCCGTTCTCGTCATCCGACGGCTGGGGATGGAGCAGGAGACGTTTGACCTGGTCCTTGCAGGTGGGCTGTTTCGGTCCGCCAGCCCGCTCCTTCTGGAAGCGCTGGTGGGAACGGTCCGGGAGGTGGCTCCGGGAGCGCGGCCGGTTCGGCTGGAGGTGCCCCCGGTGGTGGGGGGCGTCCTGCTGGCGATGGACGCGGCGGGCCTGGAGGCGACCGCGCAGATACGGGATCGCCTTCAGCAGGCCTGCGCCCTCTTTCCCGGATGAGGATGCGGCGGGGGCGGCGGCCCGCCTGCGGCGGGCCGCCGCCCCCGCCATCGCCCTCAGGCCACGTCGGCTGTCCCAAAGCGGGTCAGGACCACGGCGCCCAGCCCAACGCAGGTGACCAGCAGGCCGAGGGCCCAGCCGAGACAGGGAACCAGGTCCAGCAGCCGGAGCAGCAGGGTGATCAGCCCGCCCCCCAGTGCGGCCACCCAGAAGGGCGCGACCGTTCGGGCCGTGAGGGCCGCAACAACGCGCTCCCCCAGCAGAATGCCCAGGGAGAGCCGTCCGAAGAAGACCGCGACGACCAGCGCCAGGAGGACGGCCACGCCGATGGGAGAAAGGCAGAGGGTCAGAATCAGCACAATCCCGATGACCGTTGCAGCCAGGAGAGTCAGCAGGCCCATTCCAAAAGACGCCAGAGGGACTTTGACCGCGCTCCGACCGACCCGTGCAGCCCCCTGCGGCCAGAGCACCACCAGAATCCCTGCCAGGGCTGCCATCAGCAGGGTCTCCAGAGTAACCCGAAGTCCCTGCCAGAAAAGCGCAGTCAGGAATTCCCCGGGACGGCCGACGGGGAATCCCCTCCAGGGCCAGATGTGCCACTGGCTCCAGGCCCATCCCGTGGTATTGAGGACCTGTTGACCGCGAACGACGGCCCCCTCTTCCAGTTGGCTCTCCCCACCGAAGACCATCAGGTCTCCGTTGACCCGTGCGGTCTCCGCCAGGTATACATTTCCGCCGAAGGCGACGACGTCTTCTTCTACCTCACCGGCGATTTCCACGTCGCCCCCCCAGGCAATTACATTCCCTTCTACCCGGCTGTTCTGCTCTATGGTCACATTGCCCCCGAAGACAACCAGGTCCCCTGCGAGGGACTCTCCGCTCCGGAGCGTGAAGTCCGACCCGAAGACGACTTGTCCTGGCGGTTGACCATCGGTCGCAAGAACTGGCCCGGCAGCGATCATCAGGGAGAGAACGACAAGCGCAAGAACACGGTACAGGGCTTTCATAGTTCTTTCTCCTTACTGGCTCGTTTCTATTCGCACATTCCCGATCCCGCTGAGCAGCGTCACGTTCAGCGTGGTGGGAGATGTCCCGTAGGCTTTATTAACGTAGGTGCTCCCGGAGAGTCGCCACTCTGGATCGGCCTGGATGTTGCCCAGGTTGCCCTCCACCAGGACCCGGGCGCCCACGTCCTGCGGGAAACGGAGTGTGATACTGCCGACTCCGGCCTTGATGTCTATGTCTGCGGATTCCGTCCAGGGGCCAGCAAAGTCCAGTGTAAGGCTCCCCACCCCACCCTCAACGCTCACCCGGCGGGGCCTGAGGTAACCGATGCCGGTGATCTCTGCGTTCGCCGCGCCTGCGCGCAGCAGGAACCGCTCCAGGGTGGCTGGGTTGGGACCGGCGGTTCGCACAGTCAGGTCGGAAGCGCCGGTCTCTATGGAGAGGTCAGTCAGAGCCAGTCCCGTCAGGTCCAGGCGGCCCCGCGCAGCCCCCAGTGTCACCCTCAACCGCAGGGGAACGCGGGGGGCCAGCCGGATTTCCCACTCATTTTCCGCCCCTGGTTGAGGGACGCCGCGAACGGAGGGCTGTTCAACAGTCAGCCTTCCTGTTTCTCGGACGATCGTTGGAACCCAGGCAGAGACGTTCGTCCGAAATAGGCCTGAGAAGAGGGTTTCTGGGTCTCCTGGCTCCAGGGTCAGTTCCCCGACGCCTATACGGATGTTCACTGTCGTTTCCGTCGCCGTTTCCAGAGGGATTTCCTCCCGATATTCCTGCATTGGTCCCGTCTCCAGAGTGGGCACTTCCGGAAGCGGGATGCTGGGCAGGGTGATCGTGCACCCCAGGCTGAGCAGCAACAGGACTCCGAGAATCAGAAAAGGTGTCTTCTTCCTCATACCGACCTCCTGATTGGATAGAATCTGCACACCAACGAGAGCCATATCGCAACGAGACCCAGGCCCAGAACGATTCCACATAGGAGAAGAGGCAAAATCAGAGTTAAGAAAGCAGTGGCACTCAAGCAAAGGGAATTCAGAAACGACCCGAAACCGCTGATCAGACGGTCTCCCAGGACCTCCCCTGTGCGCAGAGCTATTCGCAGGGCCCCCGGCAGGCCGGGAAGGATGCCCAAAAAGGGAAGCACTGTAAGCAGCAGGAATGTCCCCAGTCCTATTGCAAAGGCCAGGCCGCCGAGGATCCGTTGGCGACGGCGATGGCGTTCCAGGCGGGCCAGAACCCGACTTGTCAGCCCAGGCGCAGGGGAGACCAGAGGCGCCGTCCGAAGAACCCGTTCCACTCTCTGGAGGCGCTCCCAGCGACTGCGGCAAACCCGACAGGTCCTCAGATGTTCCAGCAGAAGGGGTTGGGCGTCTGGAAGGGCCTCTGCATTCAGCACTTCCATCATCCCGTTCAGGGCTTCCTCGCAGTTCATCGTTCCTCCGCGTCCTGGTCCTTCAGCATTTCTGCCAGTGCCAGGCGGGCCCGATAGAGGCGGGATTTCACCGCGCTGACTGTCGTGCCCAGAATCCCGGCAATTTCCTCGCAGGAAAAGTCGTACCAGTACATCAGCGTGATCACCGCCCGGTCGTCCGGGCTCAGCCGCATCAACATCTGCTGGATGTGTTCCCGCTGTTCCCATGCGGCCACTGCGTCGGTAGGCGATGGTGAAGGGCTGTTCTGTGCGATCTCATCGTTCAGGGTGACCTGCGGACGCCGTCGGCGAAGGATATCTACGCAGTAGTGGGCGGCAATAGAGAGCAGCCAGGTACGAAAAGGACGGGCCGGGTCGTAGCGATGGAGGTACTGAAATGCCCGCAGAAAGGTCTCCTGGGTCGCGTCCTCTGCGTCCATCGTTTCTCCCAGCATCCGGTACGCCAGGTTGTAGATGGGTGTCTGGTAGAGGCGGACCAGGTGACCGAAGGCTTCCAGGTCTCCTTCCTGAGCCTGCCGAACCCAGCGCTGTTCGTCCATCGGCTTCTCTCAACCTATTCTACGCAGAATGTATCCCAGGGTCGCGAAATTGGCAAACCCCCATATTTGGTGGTATAATCAAAGAGGGGATTTGATATCCTGCGTGAGAAAGCGGGATTAACTGGTTGCGAGTTATAGGGAGGAGATATGCGTGTCCGAAGACCTGTGGTGGCTGGGCAATTCTACCCGGCAGACCGTGCCGGGTGTATTCGGATGATTCAGGAGTCTCTCCCGAAGGAGATCCCCTCGGACCTCCCCAGGCCCATTGTTGCCGGCATTGTCCCCCACGCGGGCTGGGTCTATTCGGGGCCCATCGCGGCGAAGGTCTTTGCGGCGATTCAGGCACAGGGGACTCCGGATACAATTGTGCTGGTGAGCGCTGACCACCGATGGGGATCGCCCCTGGCGGCTCTCTATGGGAGCGGGGCCTGGCTGACTCCCCTGGGGGAAGTGCCGGTAGACGAGGAACTGGCACGGGTGGTTCTGGAGGAGGGAAAGGGCCTGGTAGAGGATGCCCCACAGGCCCACAGCGGCGAGCATTCCGCTGAAGTCCAGGTTCCGTTCATTCAGTACCTCTTTCCCCAGGCCCGCATTCTCCCGGTTCTGGTTTCTCCCACGGAACGGGCTGTGGCGGTTGGCGAGGCTCTCGCCCGGGCAGTCAAGAGGGCGGGGAAGCCCGTGGTGGTCGTGGGAACAACCGACCTCACTCACTACGGTGCGATGTTCTATGGATTTGCTCCGGCGGGAACGGGTGAGCGCGCGCTGGCCTGGGCCCGGGCTAATGATGAAAGGATCATCCGGCTGATGCTGGAGATGCGGGCGGAGGAAGTGGTCTCTGAGACGGAGATACATCACAACGCCTGCGGCGGCGGTGCGATCGCTGCAACCATCTCGGCGGCTCGCGCCCTCGGGGCCCGGAAAGGAGTGCTGCTGGAATACACCAACAGTCATTTCATTATGCCGCGCGGCCCGGCGACGGATTTCGTGGGCTACGCGGCGGTCGTCTTTGGGTAGATACCTTGTGCTTTGAGAGCCACTCACGCTGACCGAGGAGGCCACTTATGCCGCTTTCTCCCGATGACCGCCGGTTTTTGCTTTCCCTGGCCCGTCGGGCTATCGCCAGTATGTTGGAGAGCGGGGAACTTCCCGAAATAGACCTGAACGCTGTTTCGGAGGACCTGCGCCGTCCGGGGGCGTCCTTTGTGACCCTGACCATAGGGGGAGAACTGCGGGGATGCATCGGCTCTATAGAGGCCCGTCGTCCTCTTGTGCTGGACGTCCGGGAGAACGCAATTGCGGCGGCATTTCACGACCCTCGCTTTCCTCCGCTGAGTCGCCAGGAACTGGACCGAACACACATAGAGATTTCCGTGTTGACCCCACCCCAGCCTCTGGGATATACCGACTACTTAGACCTGTTGACCAAGCTTCGGCCTGGGGTGGATGGAGTTATCATAGAGCGGGGCTGGCATCGGGCGACCTTTCTGCCCCAGGTTTGGGAGAAGTTGCCTGATCCTCGCGAATTCCTGGCCCACCTTTGCCTGAAGGCGGGCCTTCCTCCCGACGACTACCGCCGACCCGGTTTGCGGGTGTATACTTATCAGGTGGAGAGTTTTAAAGAAAAGCACTAACATAGCGTGTGAGGTGTCTGTGGAGTATCCCAGGATTCAGTGTGTCCGCTGTGGTTATCAGGAGCGCTTCTACCGCGCACTGGAACAGTGTCCAAGGTGCGGTGGGGATTGGCTGGATGTCATTTACGACTACGGTCGCGTGGCCCAGGTCTGGCGGGAAGAGTTGCCCCGTCGCGCCAACACGATGTGGCGCTATCGGGAACTGTTGCCCCTGCGCGATGATGCAAACCGCATCAGCCTGGGTGAGGGAGGTACTCCTTTGTTGCGCGCGACCAACCTCAGCTTGATGCTGGGGACTCCCCATCTCTACATCAAGGATGAACGGCAGGGTCCAACCGGTTCCTTCAAAGATCGCCAGGCCTCTCTGGCCATCTCTGTAATGAAAGAACTGGGGGTCACCGAGGCAGTTCTGGCTTCTACGGGCAACGTGGCCATCTCCTACGCCGCCTACTCCGCCCGGGCCGGGATTAAAATCTGGGCTTTCCTGACCAGCCTGGTGCCCGCAGAAAAAATGCGGGAGGTCGCAATTTATGGGGCCCAGGTCATCAAGGTGACCGGGACCTACGATCAGACCAAGCGAATTGCAGCCGACTTTGCCCGGCGGCGGGGGCTCTACTTGGACCGGGGGATTCGTTCCATCGCCGCGCGGGAGAGCATGAAGACTGTAGCGTTTGAGATCGCGGAGCAACTGGCGGCGTATCTGGGCCCCTCCTCTCCTTCGGTTCCCTGGCGGGCACCGGATTGGTATGTTCAGGCTGTCAGCGGTGGACTGGGACCGGTAGGCGTCTGGAAAGGATTTGAGGAACTCTACCGAATGGGCTTGATAGACCGGATGCCCCGGCTGGCCTGTATTCAGGCTGAGGGGTGTGCTCCGATGGTCCTTTCCTTTGAGAGAGGCTTGGATAAGGCCGAGCCTATATTGAACCCCCGGACCCGTATCATTACTGTCGCGACGGGTGACCCTGGACCGGCCTATACCTTCCTGGCCCGAGTGATTCGGGAGCATGGAGGGGCTTTTGAGATGGCCAGCGATGAGGAGGCTTTCCGCGCGATCCACGTCCTGGCGAAATTGGAAGGCCTCTCCATGGAACCTGCGGCCGCGTTAGCGTTTGCCGGACTTTTCAAGCTGCTCAGCAAGGGTGTGATCCGTCGGGATGAGGTTGTCGTTGTGAACTGTTCTGGCCATACTTTCCCTGTAGAGAAACATCTTTTAGGAGAGGACTGGTTCCAGACCATAGAGGCCACCCGTGCACCGGCGCCAGAGGAGGGATTGTTGGGGTCTCTGGAGTCCCTGGGGCGGCATGCACAGCGTATCGCGATCCTGGAAGACGATCCTGGTGCCCGGCGGTTGCTCCGGCGGATTCTCCAGGCCCGCGGCCACTACCAGATTTTTGAGGCCGAGAACGGACGCCAGGGGCTGGAACTTATCCGTCGGGAGCGTCCGGATGCCATCCTTCTGGACCTGATGATGCCGGAACTGGATGGATTTGGCGTTTTAGAGGCGCTTCAGGAGGACGAGGACCTTCGGACTATCCCCGTGATCGTGATCACGGCGAAAGAACTGACTCCCGATGAACGAGCCCGGTTAAGTGGTCACATCCAGGCCCTTCTCCAGAAAGGAGATTTCACCGACGAGGAACTCCTCCGGGAAATCAGTGAGCGGGCAGGTGAGGAGATCCAATGAACCAGGAACCGATCCGGATTCTTTATGTAGAGGACGATCCATCCAGTGCTCGTCTGGTTCAGCGGATATTAGGAGCAGAGGGATTTGATGTGCGAGTGGTGACGGACGGAATTGCCGCACTGGAGGCAGCCCGTCAACTTCGCCCCGCGCTGATCCTGATGGATATCAACATCAGCGGACTGGACGGGTATGAGGTGACCACACGCCTTCGGTCCCTGGAGGAGCTGAGGGATGTGCCCATTATCGCGGTGACTGCTGCAACCCTGAAGGGGGACCGAGAGCGAGCCCTGATTGCTGGTTGCGATGGCTATATCCCCAAGCCCATAGATGTGGACCGATTCCCGGAGCAAGTACGCTCGTTCCTGAGAGGCCTGCGGGAACGGATAGAGTCTCCCCAGGAAAAGGCTGAGTACTTGGTAGAATACAGTCGGCGCCTCGTGGAGCGGCTGGAGGAAAAAATCCGTGAACTGCAGAAGGCCAACGCGGAACTCCAGCGCTTAGACAAAATGAAGACCGACTTCATTATCCTGGCAGGCCATGAACTGCGCACTCCATTAACAGCTATTTACGGATATGCTCAGATTCTGGCCTCCCTTCCTGATCTACCGGGTTCTGTGGATGAGGAAGGGAGCCCTCGGCATCTTGTTCACCAGGTCATCCAAGCTACCCGTCGTCTGGGCCAGGTGGTGGACGATATTCTGAATGTCTTCCTGATTGAGGCCAACAGGTTAGAACTGTGTCTTGGGCCAGTATCATTGAACTCTCTTATCCAGAATGTAGTTCGGAACATTCGGAGCCTGGGGCCAGAGCGAAAGTTGACCTTTGAGTTTGAGGGATTGGAGAACTTGCCAACCTTGATAGGCGATTCTCAGCGGCTCTTTCAGGCTTTCTGGCATGTGGTCAGCAACGCCGTGAAGTACACTCCCGATGGAGGGAAAATCCGAATCTCGGGCCGGGTGGTAGACCACACCATTCACGTGGTTATCCAAGATACAGGGATCGGGATTGACCCGGAAGACCGAGAGCGGGTCTTTGAGCGTTTCTACGTGGTGGAAAACACCATTCTCCATCACTCCAGCAAAACGGCTTTCAAAGGCGGGGGGTTGGGATTGGGGCTCAGCCTGGCCCGTGGGATTATAGAGGCTCACAAAGGAAGGATCTGGATTGAGAGTGAGGGCCGGGATGAGCAACGGCTTCCCGGGACGACGGTGCATATCCTGCTGCCGTTGCCGCAGACTTAGAAGCCCGGCGGCTTGGTTTGCATTTATACCCCCTGTGCGGAAGTTCTGGCTCCCAGAAGAACACTGAAAACCAGGATGAGACCTCCAATCCACTGAAGGAGGGTCAGGCGTTCTCCCAGCAACAGGAACGCCAGGACGAGGGAGACAACCAGTTCCAGCAGACTAATGAGGGCAGTTTCAATTCCTCCCAGCCGGCGCAGCCCGGCAAACATTAGCAGGCGGGAGATGACAGTGGTAACCCCCAGGGCGAGAATGGTTCCCCACCCTGCTTCCGAGATTGGTTCTATTGGCTTTCCCTGGGCGAGGCGTGCCAGTCCGACGGTGATCGCCATTGCGGTCAGGATGTACGGGGATGCCGTTTGCGAGGGAACGTCGGCAAGAATCCACTGTCCCATAACCAGGTGCCACCCATAGGTTGCCGCAGAGGCCGCCATCAGCATAGCCCCAAGCCAGTTGGGCTCTCCCTCTCCGCCTCCAGTGAGAATGTACACCCCTGCTATGGCCATTCCAAGGCGAACCAGGGTTAACCGCCCCACAGGCTGGCCCGAGGCTGCCAGAAAAATAACCACCCAGAGTACGTAGAGAGTGTTTAAGAAGGAAGCGCGGGATGCGTCCAGGCGCGAGAGGCCAGAGTAGTACAGGAGTGACCCAATTCCGTTGACCGCGCCGACTGCTAAACATCCCAGCAGTTCCTGCCAGGTGATGCGCTTTAGATAACTTCGCCCGAACAGCAGATACCATCCCCAGAGAAGCAAAACAGCGACTAAAGTCCGGAGAGCGGCGAGAGTGAATGGGGTTACTCCGTTGGCATAGGCAAATTTGCCCAAGATGGGTGCCCATCCCAGGAAGAAAGTGGAGAGGACGGTATTGCGAATTGCCCGACGACGAATATCCTGCGAGAAACTAATCGTGCGTTGCACGTTGCCCTACCCTAATGAAATCATATCACGATCCTTGCTTAAAACAACCTGTGAGTCGCGGGAATTTCGTATAGCCTAAAACTTGCCCTCAAGCAACAAGAATCAGTCCCGTAGCGCCACCCCCTCTGATGACTATACGAAACAACCGCGCGAAACACAGCGCCCAAGTATTTGCCAAGGGCTGATGACTACACGAAACCACCGCTTGCCCCCCCTGTCACCCTCCGGCTTGACAAAAATCTGCTTTGGATTAAAATATCGCCGCCAAGAGCGGGCGTTCCCCGCTTTTTTGTTGATTGTGAATCTCAGGGGGAGGAAACGATGCAGACTGAGCTGAGTTTAAATGCCGAGATTCGGACTGTTGTGGGCAAGAAGACAAAACAGCTTCGGGCCCGGGGATGGATCCCGGCAGTCCTTTATGGCCCGGGAGTGGAAAATCGCCTCCTTCAGATTCCCGCCAGCGAGGCTGAGACGGTCATCGCGCGGGCCGGCACCAGCCATCTGATTACGGTGAATATCCGCGGCGATAAGGGCCCTGTCCAGGTCCTGCTCAAGGGATTCCAGCGGGACCCCATCCGTCGCAACCTGCTGCACGTTGACCTCTACCAGGTCGCAATGGACAAGCCTATCACAGTAGAGGTCCCAATTGTTCTGGTCGGCTCCTCGCCCGTTCTGGATCGCAAAGAGGGGATCCTGCTGCAGGGCAAGCAGACGCTGGAGATTGAGTGCCTGCCAAAGGACCTGATAGAGGCAGTTGAGGTGGACCTGAGCCTTCTGACGGAGGTAGACCAGCAGATCACCGTCGCCGACCTGGCCCTTCCTCCAACCATCCGGGTGCTGGACGACCCCGACGAAGTGATTGTACGGGTCAGCCCGCTGGAGGAAGAGGAGGAGATCGTTGAAGAAGTTCCGACCACAGTGGAGCCGGAACTGATCCGTAAGCGGAAAGAAGAGGTGGAAGAAGAGGAGTGATTCCGCCTTTTCTTCTAATTAACAAAAACAGATTGCGGCCGTGGTCCGTTCGCCACGGCCGCAATCTGTTTTACATCGCCTCCTCAAGAAGCCGCCGGACCTGCTCCGGAGTGAGTTTCTCCAGCGGCCGCGGGGCCAGTGGCCCTGCCCTCAGCGCTGGAACCTGCTCCTCGTAGGCGGGCCGGTCCTCCACCTGATAGAAAACCCCAATGGGAATCCGGTCCCCCCACTCCAGGGCCTTCGCAAAAGCCGCCATTTTGTCGGTGACGTCGTAGGTTGGATCGTCCTGGAGGTTGTAGACGCGGGGACGATAGTAGTCGTAGGAGTTCTGGCGATTGAAGGTGACACAGGGCTGGAAGACGTCTATCAGTGCATATCCCCGATGGCCCAGTGCCCGAACAATGGTCTCCGTCAGGTGGTTCAGGTCGCCGGACCAGGAGCGGGCGACGAAGGTCGCGCCCGCCGCCAGCGCCAGTGCGATGGGGTTAACCGGAAGTTCAAAGGACCCCCAGGGGGAAGTCTTGCTCACTCGCCCCCGGTCGCTGGTGGGAGAATATTGCCCTTTCGTCAGACCATAGATGCGGTTGTCCTGGATGATGTCCACCAGGCCGATGTTGCGACGGGCAGCGTGGAGCATATGACCCAGCCCCTCCGCATAGGCATCGCCGTCGCCATGAGTACAGATGACCCGCAGGCCATGGTTGGCCAGCCGAACCCCCGTCGCCACAGGGACCGTCCGACCGTGCAGGGTCATATAGCCATTGGCGTGGGTGTAATCAGGGAGTTTGCTCCCACAGCCGATGCCGCTCACCAGCATGACCTGGTGCGGCGCCAGGCCCACCTGGGCCAGCGCCCGCTTGACCGCGTTCCAGATAGCAAAGTTCCCACACCCAGTACACCAGGTGGGACGAACAGGACTGGCAAAGTCGTCTACGGTAACCATCGCGTTTCCTCCATCAACGGAATCAGCAATACGCAGTACGGGCTATGCGTTGCGTATTCCGTATTCCGTGTTCCGCAAGATGTACTCCGGCGAAATGGGCCGGCCATCCCACTTGAGGATGCGGCGGGAGACGGTGTGACCCGTCGCCATCCGTAACAGATTTGCGAACTGGCCAGAGTAGTTGCCCTCCACAGCCACCGTCTCGCCCGTGAGCAGGCGCTCCACCCCTTCGGGCACGGGCCAGATATCGGTGAAATGGAGCATCCGGGCCCGAAGGCCCTGCTCGTTCAGCCGATCCACCACCTCCCGCAGGGGCCCATAGGTGGAGCCCCACCCAACAAAGGTCAGACTGGCATCGTCTGAACCATAGACGGTGGGCAGGCGCATCTCGGCGCGGGCCGCCTCCAGTTTGCGCATCCGCTTTTCGTGCATCCGGCGGCGGTTCTCCGCGTTTTCTTCTATGTGGCCGTACTCGTCATGTTCATCGCTGGAGGAAGCGTAAACGGCCTTCGGATGGCCCGGAATGGCCCGCGGGGAGATGCCACTCTCGGTGAACCGATGGCGCTTGTACTCGCCCTCCAGATTCTCCAGTTCCGCCTCCGTCAGCAACTCGCCCCGGTCTATGACCACTGCGTCAAAGTTCAGGTCCTCGGGGGCCACATCCCGGACAGAGGTCGCCAGGTAGTGGTCGGAGAGGACGATCACGGGGGTCTGGTAGCGCTCAGCGAAGTTGAAGGCCCGCCACCCGGCCTCAAAGGCCTGCTCCACCGTCCCCGGAGCCAGGACAATGCGCGGGAATTCGCCCTGGGAAGCATGGAGGACGAAGAGGAGGTCGCCCTGTTCGGTTCGGGTCGCCAGGCCGGTGGAAGGACCGGGCCGCTGGGCTTCGTAGACGACGACAGGGACCTCCGTCATCCCGGCCAGGCCAAGGGCCTCCACCATCAGGGAGAAGCCGCCACCGGAGGTGGGGGCCATCGCCCGGACGCCGGCGTATCCAGCGCCGATGGCCATGCAGAGGGCCGCGATCTCGTCCTCCACCTGAATCGTGACAACGCCGTACTCGGCCGCGTGGGCCGCCATCCACTCCAGGACGGGGCTACCCGGCGTCATCGGATAGCCGGCGACGAAGCGACAGCCGCCCGCCAGCGCGCCCATCGCAAAGGCTTGGTTGCCATTGAGGAGAAGCCTTCGCGGCGCGCCCGGCACTGCCTCCATTCGGAAGGGAAAGTCGGCCTGGAAGGGGCGGGAGGCCTCCACTCCGGCCTCAATCACCCGCAGGTTGGCATCCACCACCGCCTGCCCCTTGCGGGCAAAGTTATCCCGCGCGACACTCTCAATGTACGTGGGATCAAACCCGATGAGCCCTGCAGCGACGGCGAAGACCAGGGTGTTGCGCATAATGGCGCTTCCACCGGTCTCCTCCGCCCGTTTGGAGAGAGGGATAGGGAAATATTGAACGTCGGGCCGCCGAGGGATGTCGGGAAGTCCGTCTTTCTCGTCGTAGACGACGGCGCCGCCAGGAACAACAGCGCCGATGTGCCGCCGAACGGTCTCCTGGTCCAGCGCCAGGAGCAGGTGGACGGGCTCGGTGTGGCTGTAGAGGGGACGGCGAGCGATGCGGACGGTGAAGAAGTTATGGCCTCCGCGGATTCGGGAATGATAGTCGGGAAGGCCAAAAACGTGGAGCCCACCCCGCACCAGGGCCTGGGAGAAACCGACACCGCTGGATTCCAACCCCATCCCAGCCTCTCCACCGATGCGGATGGTCACTTCTGGGGTTTCCATAGAGGCACCTCCGTTTATACGTGTTGTGCGCAAGAAGAGCGGCGGGAATGTGAGAAACAGCGAGGGGATAAGCCGCGGATTTGTTTTATCATGGTCTGGGATTTTGTCAAGCCAATTGCCCTCCCCGCCAAACAGTGGTATACTCTCTCCCGTGACCAGCAAACCAACCGTCCAGCGGCCCTCGGCTACTTCGTACCGGCACCTGGTCCGGTGGCTGGCGATCCTCCTGGCTGCGGTGGGAATCGGGAACATCGGCCGGGCCATCGTTGCGGTTCAGTATATGCAGCGCCTTCCGGACCTTCCCCTGACGGTTCCACTCCCGTATCTGGCGGTAACGGGAGCAGGATGGGGGATCGTGTTGCTGGCCTGCGCTGCTGGGCTCTGGATGCTCCATTCCTGGAGTCGCCCGCTGACCCTGGTCTGCGTGGCCCTCTTTCAGGCCCACACCTGGCTGAACCATCTGGCTTTTGATGCGTCGGACTACGCGTTCCAGACCCGGCCGCGGGACGCGCTGGTGAGCCTTCTCTTCCTGGCTCTTTTCTGGGGACTGTTGAACCTGCGCGGGGTACGTCGGGTGTTTAAAGAGCGCAAAGACACAAAGGCACGAAGAAATTAAATAAACACCTCGTGCCTTGGCGTCTTCGTGGTTTCTAACTCTGGGAGGTAGACATGCGTCTGGCAGTGCTCTCCGACATTCACGGAAATCTGCTGGCCCTGGAGGCGGTCCTGGCCGACCTTCAGGCCCAGGGAACGCCCGACCTCTATTGGGTTCTGGGCGACCTGGTCGCCTTCGGGCCCTGGCCTGTGGAGACCCTGGCCCGTCTGCGGGCCCTTCCCAATGTCTCCTTTGTCCAAGGAAATACCGATCGCTACATCGTGACCGGGCGAAGGCCCGCTGCGCCAGTCCGCTCCCCGGAAGACTGGGCCCGAATGCCCGGATTCCTGGAGATGCGGGACGGGATGTTCCGCTGGGCGGTGGAACGGCTGGGCTGGGAGGAGTATCTCTTCCTGCGGGACCTCCCGACCCAGCTGGAACTGGACGTCCCCGGCTTCGGCCGCGTCCTGGCCTTCCACGCCAACCCGGTGGACGACGAGACCAACATCTTCCCAGACACCCCCGACGAGCAGATTCGCCCCCTCCTGAAAGGAGTGGAGGCGCGGCTGATGGTCTACGGTCACACGCACCGGCCCCTGGACCGGACAGTGGACGGAATCCGGTTGGTCAACGGTGGGAGCATCGGCTTCCCCCTGGACGGCGTCACTCAACCCGGATACGCCCTGCTGGATTTTGAGGGGAGCGCCTGCGCGGTCACCCTGCGGCGAGTCTCCTACGACCTGGAGGCTGTGGTGGCAGAACTGGAGCGGGTAGCCCACCCGGCCCGCGCGTGGCTGACCGCTATGCTGCGTCGGGGAGCCCCTGCGTAGAGGCGGAAAAGATGGCGAGGAAAAAGAAAAAGGGCACCCATCCTCTGCTTCGTGTCGGGGTTTTCCTGATCGCCCTCGTCTCCGCGGGCGCGATGGTGGGTGTAGTCCTGCGGGCAGGAGGAGGCGCGGGAGGGATCGGCCTCTGTAGCCTCAGCGCTCCCCCGGCCCCAAAGGACGTCGCGCTGGAGACCTATATCCAGTTGCACGCAGACGAACTGCGGCAGCCTGCCGGGACCGACGACACTCCCGTGACCTTCGTCGTCCAGCCGGGGGAAACGGCGGCTCAGGTCGCCCAGCGGCTACAGGCGATGGGCCTCATCCGGGACGCGGAACTTTTCCGCCGCTATCTCCAGTACAAGGGGATGGACGCCGGAATTGAGGCTGGAACCTACACCCTGCGCCGGACGATGACGATCCCCGAGATCGCCGAAGCCCTCCAGACGGGACACCGGCCGGAGCGGGTCCTCACCGTCCGGGAAGGGCTGCGGCTGGAGGAGGTCGCGGCCGTTGTCGCTGCACAGACGGGAATCCCAGAGGAAGAATTCCGAGACTTTGCGACGACGGGCTGGCGGGCTTCCGACCTTCCGGTCAAATACGGCTTCCTGAATACCCTGCCGCCCAAAGCGACGCTGGAGGGCTTCCTTTTCCCGGAAACCTACCGATTGCCGGAGAAAGTCACCCCTTACGACGTGGTGGCTCGGATGCTGGCGACTTTTGACGCGCGGGTGACGGAGGAGATGCGCCTGGCGGGGGCCAACCAGGGGCTGACCCTCTATCAGATGGTCACCCTGGCCTCTATTGTGGAGCGAGAGGCAGTGATTCCAGAGGAGCGCCCCATTATCGCCAGTGTCTTCCTGAACCGCCTGCGGGAGGGCTGGCTTCTGGGCGCCGATCCCACTGTCCAGTATGCGCTGGGATACGACGAAAAGACGGGGAGTTGGTGGCGGCGGCTCTATTTTGACGAACTGGGCATCACTTCCCTGGCCGATATAGATCACCCGTACAATACCTACCGTTATCCGGGCCTTCCGCCAGGGCCTATCTGCAGTCCGGGGCTGGCCTCTATTCAGGCTGTCGCCTTCCCCGCCCAGACTGAATATTTCTACTTTATCGCCGACTGCCACAAGAGGGATGGCAGCCACCTCTTCGCCCGTACTGAGGCGGAACACAACGCTAACTACGCATCCTGCGGTGGCGCGCCGTAACCTGAAAGGGCAAGGCGGTGAGAGGTATGGAGTAGGGAGTATGGAGTATGGTGTAGGGCGTAGGGAGACGGGAGTCGGGAGGGCGGCGGGCGGCGGGAGTCGGGCGGGAGGAGGGGGTGGAGGGCGTTTGCGTCTGAAGGTTGGTCCCGAAGATTTTATTGTGGAGGAGGTCCTTCGGCCTCTGGAAGGCAAAGGGGAGGGGAAATCCGGTGGGCCCTGCGTCCTTTACCGGGTCCAGAAGCGGGCCACCACGACGCTGGAGGTGCAGGCCCGGATGGCTCGCGCCCTCCGTCTTCCCCGGTCTGCTGTCTCCTTTCCAGCGCTGAAGGACCGGGATGCGGTCGCGGTCCAGTACGCGACGGTGCGGGCCGGGGCGCTGCGCGCCCCGGCCCGCATAGAGGGCCCCGGCTTCGTTGCGGAACGGATAGGCTCCCTACCCCACCCCCTCTCCCCCGCCGACCTGGCCGGAAACCGCTTCGCCATCACTGTTCGGGACCTGAGCCGCGAGGAGGCGGAGGCCCTGGGCCAACGGCTGGAGAGAGCCGCCGCAGAGGGGATTCCAAATTATTTTGACGAACAGCGTTTTGGCTCCCGGACCGCAGCGGGGGATTTCCCCGGCCGCCGGATTCTCCTCCGGGATGCGGAAGGTGCCCTGCGGGCTCACTTGGCCGAACCCCAGGCCGGAGATCCGCCCCAGGTCCGAGTTTTCAAACAGGAAGTAGCACAGCACTGGGGGGACTGGCACTATCTCCTGAATATTGCACCCCGGCCCTCCAATTTCCGCTCCGTCCTCACCTTTCTCTGCGACCACCCCACCGACTTCCGCCGGGCGCTGAACCTGGTCACCCCGCGGCTTTTGAGCCTGTATCTGGCCGCGTATCAATCGCGGCTCTGGAACCGCATCGCAGCCCGATACCTGACGGTTCTTCTGGGAAACCCTGAGGAGTTTCTGGAAATTGCGGGAGAGCCTCTGCCCCTGTTCTCCGGGATGGCCAGCCGGCTCCCTGCGGGCCTGGCGGTGTTGCTCCCCCACCACCAGGCCCGCTACGAGGAGCCCCTACTGGCGAAAATCGTCGCCGACGTCCTGGCGGCGGAGGGGCTGACGGTCTCCGACCTGAAGCCCCGGCTGCTGGAGCGGGCCTATCTCTCCCGCGGGGAACGCGCCCTGGGTCTTTTTCCGAAAGACTCGGAAGCCTCGGAGCCCCTTCCCGATGAACGATTTCCGGGGCGATGGAGCGTGAGGCTGCGATTTACCCTGCCGCCCGGTTCCTACGGAACTCTGGTGATAAAGGCGCTGAAACGTATCGCCTGAGGCCGGATGGAATGCCCCGCGATAGATCTGCTCATCTGGCCGCGGGAGCGACCAAGGGCTATGCAGAAATGCTGCGGCAAAAGGGCCAAAGTTGGGGGGAAGGCCAGGGAGAAAATGAGGGGACACAGGTGGAACGATGGGTGAAGACAAATGCTCCGACCGCATTGCTCGCCTTCAGCAGGAGATGGAACGCCGAGGGCTGGACTGTCTGGCGCTGGTGCCCGGAGCCAACCTGCTCTACCTGAGCGGCCTCTCCTTTCACCTGAGCGAACGGCCCATTGTCGCGCTCTTCCCGGTGGATGCGCCCCCGGCCATCGTGCTTCCCGCGCTGGAGGAGCCGAAACTCCAGTATGCGACATGCCGTTTTCAGGTCTACCCGTATACGGATGAGGAGGGACCGACGCAGGCCTTCCAGCAGGCCTGCGCGGCGCTGGAATTGGCCGATGCGCGCATCGGGGTGGAGGAACTCCGAATGCGAGTTATGGAGGCCCGGCTTCTGGAGCGCTACGCTCCTGGCTGCTCCCTGGTTCCAGCGGATGCGGTGATGGCCGCTCTGCGCATTTGTAAAGACGCCGACGAAGTCGGGCGTATCCGGCGGGCCGTCGCAGTGGTGGAGGGAGCCCTGCGCGCCGTCCTCTCCCAGATTCGCATCGGGATGACGGAGCGGGAGGTCGCCGGGCTCCTGATGGTGGAAATCCTCCGCGGCGGCGGGGAGGGTGTACCCTTTGAACCCATCGTCGTCTCCGGGCCCAACGCCGCCTCTCCCCACGCCGTTCCCACCGATCGCCCTCTCCGTCCCGGCGAGACCATCATCATAGACTGTGGAGCGGTTGTCGGGGGCTACATCTCCGACATCACCCGTACCATCGCGTTGGGCGGACTTCCGGAGGAGATGGTTCGGGTCTACGAGGTGGTGCGCCAGGCCAACGAAGCGGGGCGCGCCGCCGTCCGGCCCGGCCGCCCGGCTCAGGAAGTAGACCGGGCGGCCCGCGCCGTCATCGTCCGCGCTGGCTATGGCGACCGTTTTCTTCACCGAACCGGCCACGGCCTGGGGCTGGAGGTTCACGAGCCCCCCTACATTGTGGAGGGGAACCGAGAGCCCCTGCGGACGGGGATGGTCTTCACCGTAGAGCCGGGGGTCTATCTGCCTGGCCGGGGCGGTGTCCGGATTGAAGACGATGTCCTGGTCCTCCCGGACGGCGCGGAGACGCTGACGACGTTTCCCCGGGAACTGCTGGTGCTGTAACGCTTGCCCTATCTTCCAAATTGTGGTACACTTTTTTGCGATAACCCGGTTCGGAGGACATGGGAATGAGCGAAAAGAAAGGCCGCGTTTTTTCCGGCGCCCGGCCAACGGGCCGCCAGCACTTGGGCAACTACCTGGGCGCGATCCGGAACTATGTCGCCCTGCAGGACGACTACGATTGTATCTACTGCGTCGTGGACCTCCACGCCCTGACCACCCTGCGGGATACGGAGTACCTGCGGGAGTGGACCTACGAGATGGTCCTGGACTGGCTTGCCGCGGGCGTAGATCCCAACCGGGGGACCATCCTCTTTGTCCAGTCCCACGTCCCTCAGGTGACCGAACTGCATACCCTGCTTTCTATGGTCACCCCGCTGGGGTGGCTCCTCCGTCTTCCTACTTTTAAAGAAAAAGTCCGGCAGCAGCCGGATAACGTTAACTACGGCCTGGTGGGCTACCCCGTCCTGATGGCGGCGGACATTTTGCTGTATAAGGCCGACACGGTTCCTGTCGGAGTGGACCAGGCCCCCCATCTGGAGTTCACCCGCGAGATTGTCCGGCGGTTCAACGCCCATTTTGGCCCCGTCCTGGTGGAGCCCCAGGCGAAATACACGGACTTTCCGAAGGTGCTGGGGATTGACGGCCAGCAGAAGATGAGCAAGTCGCTGAACAACCACATTGAAATCGCTGCATCGCCGGAAGAGATTCGCCAGCGGGTTATGCAGATGGTCACGGATCCCCAGCGGACCCACCGACACATCCCTGGCCGTCCGGAGGTCTGCAACGTTTTCTCCCTGCATCGCTTCTTCTCGCCGAACGAGGTGGCCCAGATAGACGTGGACTGTCGGACGGCGGCGATCGGGTGTGTGGATTGCAAGAAGATTCTGGCCCGGAACCTGGCCGACTACTTTGCCCCGTTCCGGGAGCGGAGGGCTGCACTGGCGGCGGACCCCAACCTGGTCTGGGACATCCTGGCCGAAGGGGCTCGCCGCGCGTCGGTCATTGCGCGGCAGACCATCGCCGAGGTACGCGCGGCGATGGGACTTCCGTAGAGGAGTATTGCGGCCCTTCTTAATAACGGAGGGGGAATGCGCATCGTCGTTCAGCGAGTTCGGCAGGCCAGGGTATCGGTCAACGGCGAGACCGTCGCGGCCATCGGGCCAGGCGTCGTTGTACTGGTGGGCGTGACCCACAGCGATACACCGGAGGAGGCCCGCTGGCTGGCCCAGAAGGTCGCCGGCCTGCGGATTTTTGAGGACGCCGAGGGAAAAATGAATCTGGGCCTGCTGGACGTGGGAGGTGAAGCGCTGGTGGTCTCCCAGTTCACCCTCTACGGCGACGCCCGCAAGGGCCGACGGCCATCTTTTACAGAGGCCGCCCCCCCCGAAATTGCCGAACCCCTGGTCCAGCGCTTCGCTGAGGAACTGGCCGCCGCAGGCGTCCCCGTCCAGACGGGCATTTTCGGGGCCCATATGCTGGTGGAAATTCACAACGACGGTCCGGTCACTATTCTCCTGGAGCGGTAGCCGCGGTCTGAGTCCGATGGAGCAGGACGTTCTCATCAAGGGAACGCGCGAGGGGCTGCTGATAGAACTGGGGGAAGGGCCCTGGGAGAGACGGCTGGAGGCACTGGACCAGCGGTTGCAGAAAGGGGCCACTTTCTTTCGGGGCGGCCGCGCAGCGCTGATCGTGGGAGACCGCCCCTTAGGCCTGGACCAAATTCAGCAGGTCCGGGACCTGCTGGCCCGCTACGAGGTGGACCTCTGGGCCGTGGTGGGGACCGCCGACGCAACGATTCTGGCCACGGTCCGTGCGGGGCTCTCCCCTCACCTGACCTCCAGGCCTGCTCCAGCGCCCGCAAACGTCCCTCCATCAGAAACGGTCGGGGGCCTCGTCCTTATGCGGACCCTTCGCTCCGGGCAGCGGGTAGAGCATCCGGGGGATGTTGTCGTTATCGGAGATGTCCACGCCGGAGCGGAGATCATTGCAGGCCGCCACGTCGTTGTCTGGGGAAGGCTCCACGGGGTTGTCCATGCCGGTGCGGCGGGAGATGAGAACGCCGTCGTCTGCGCGCTGGACCTCTCCCCGACGCAACTCCGCATTGCGGACCGCATCGCTCGCTCTCCGGAGGAGCGTCGCCGCCGGCCCGTGCCGGAGATGGCCCGGATCCGCGAGGGGCAAATAGAGGCCATCCCCTGGCACAAACAGTAGTTCAGATTCCGGTCCGAAAGGGGCAAATGATGGGCGCACGAGTGGTGACGATTACCTCTGGCAAAGGAGGGGTGGGAAAGACCACCGTCACGGCAAACCTGAGCGTGGCGCTGGCGATGCGTGGTCAACGGGTCGTGGCGATAGACGCGGACATCGGCCTGCGCAACCTGGACGTGATGCTGGGGCTGGAGAACCGTATTGTCTACGACCTGGTAGATGTGGTGGAGGGGCGATGCAGGCTCCGGCAGGCCCTGGTACGGGATAAGCGGCTGGAGAACCTTTTCCTGCTCCCCGCCGCTCAGACACGGGATAAGAGCGCTGTCCGCATTGAAGATATGGTGCGCGTCTGCGAGGAATTGCGGGAGTCTTTTGACTTTCTGCTGATAGACTCCCCTGCGGGGATAGAGCATGGCTTCCGGACTGCTCTCGCTCCCGCCGATGAGGTTCTGATTGTGACCAACCCAGAGGTTGCAGCGGTGCGGGATGCAGATCGGGTCATCGGCCTTCTGGAGGCGGAGGGGAAAGGACCCGCCCGGCTCATCATCAATCGGTTGAAGCCCGATCTGGTCCGGCGGGGGGATATGCTGGACACGGCAGCGGTCATAGAACTGCTGGCCATAGACCTGATCGGGATCATCCCGGAAGACGAGGCGGTCATCACAGCGGCCAACACGGGCCGACCCGTTGCGTTCAGCGACAACAGTCTGGCGGGCCGGGAGTTTCACAATATCGCCCGTCGGCTGCTGGGAGAGGAAGTCCCGTTCGCTCCCCTGAAGGAGCCCGGTTTCCTGGAACGTCTCTTTCGCCGCATCCTGGAGTGAGGGAGAAACGATGAAACTTCTGGAGAAGTTGCGCCATCGGGAGCCGCCCAGCGGAGAGGTCGCCCAGGAGCGACTGCGCCTCATTCTGGCCCACGACCGGGCCAGCATCTCCCCCGGCCTGCTGGAGGTCCTGAAGGACGAAATCATCGCCGTTATTTCCCGCCACATTCCGATAGACCCGGAGGGAGTCCAGGTCACGTTCACCGAGGGCCCGCGCGTTCACCGCCTGGTGGCCGACATCCCGCTGCGCTCTCGCCCCAGAGGGTGGCGGGAATAAGCGTTGGCCCCTGTACGCGTGCAGTTGACCATTGCTATGGAGGCGATTCAGCCCTGGCGGCGGTTTGACTTTGTTCTTCTGGCCTGCGCGCTGCTATTGATCGCTCTGGGAGTGGCGATGATCCGGAGCGCCACGATGAATACTCCGGACCTCACCGAACTCTGGCGGCGGCAGGCCACCTATGCAGGCCTGGGCCTGGTCCTGTTCCTGATCCTATCGGCAACTCCCTACACCTGGTGGCGTTCCCTCTGGCCTCTGTTGTACCTGCTGGCCGCTGGGCTGCTGGTGCTGGTCCTATTTATCGGCCAGAGCGAGATCGGCGACGTCCGGCGCTGGTTCTATATCGGCTCCTTTCGGTTCCAGCCCTCTTTTCCTGGGATGGTTCTCCATGTCCTGACGCTGGCCTCCGTGTTCACCCTGCGCGTCCGGAAAGAGCGCCGACTCCCCGGCGATGGGAGCGAAGAAGAAAGCCCGCCCGGTCTTCTGCTGTATGGACTTTCGGGCATTCTCACGCTCATCCTTGCCGCTCTGGTCTTCCGGGAGCCGGACCTGAGCACGGCGGCCATCTACGGGGTCATCTGGCTGGCGATGGCCTTTGCGGCTGGGGTTCGGCTGATCTATCTGGCCGGTACGGGACTTTTGGGGATGGTGGGGGCGATTCCCCTCTGGTATCTGATGGAGGAGTATCAGCGCCAGCGTATCCTGGTCTTCCTGAATCCGGAGAAAGACCCCGGTGCGCTCTACAACCTGCGCCAGGCGCTCATCAGTATCGGCTCGGGGGGCTTCTGGGGGCAGGGCTACGGAGGAGGAAGCCAGAGCCAGTTGCACTTTCTCCGTGTCCGTCATACGGACTTCATCTTCTCGGTCATCGGAGAGGAGTTGGGATTTATCGGGATTATGGTCATGTTTTTCCTGTTCACCCTCATTGCCTGGCGGCTGCTGCGGGCGGCGGTGCTGGCCCCGGACCGCTTTGGGCGGCTGATTGTGGTCGGCGTGGGCGGAATCCTCTTTATCCCCCTGGTCATCAACGTGGGAATGAACCTCGGTCTCCTTCCCGTTACAGGTCTTCCTCTCCCCTTCATCAGTTACGGCGGCACTGCCCTGGTCACCAACTTAGCCGCCCTGGGGCTGGCGGAAAGCGTGGTGATGCGAAACAGGGAGCGGTAGTCCGGTCACTCCG
>JANXAH010000051.1 GCA_025062415.1 Anaerolineae bacterium
ATAGAGGTGGTCGCAACCCTCTCCTGAAAGCGGGAAGCGCCACGGGCGGCGGGGGGGGGGGCCGCCCCCCCCCCCCCCGCCCCCCCCACCCCCCCCCAGAGGCGCAAAGCCGCCCGCCGCCCTTCTGCCCAACACTGCCGACCGATGAGGCAATACGGCACACCTGGCTTTGGTTAAACAGGCGCTAAAGACACCCGTTCCACTGGGTCAGCACGGCGGTCCGCCACCGCCTGGTCTGCGTTGAAGGCCCCGGACAGCGATCCACTCCGTGATGACCCCCATTCTCCGGAGGTGAGGGATGAAGGAGAAACCCACACCGCGGTTTCCCTGGTATGGTTGGGTCGGTCTGTTTATCGTCGCTGGCGCCGAACTTTGCCTCGCCCTCCGCCAACCGCTGGTCTCCCAGTGGTTTACCCCCATCGTCTGGACCGGGTACATCCTCTTCGCCGATGCCCTCGCCTTCCGCCTGCGGGGACATTCTCTGATCCGGAGCCGGCCCCGCGAGGCACTGATGATGGCCTGGATCTCCGCCGGATGCTGGGCTATCTTTGAAGCCTACAACATGAGCCTCTGGAACTGGTACTACGTCGGCGTGCCGGAGGAGGTGGGGCTGCGGACTCTGGCCTACGTTTGGGCCTTTGCCACCATTTTTCCGGGGATTTTTGAGACGATGGATGTGCTGGACGGCTTAGGCCTTTTCCGGCGGGCGCGCGTCACCCCCCGAAAGATGAGCCCCCTGGTCTCCGGGCTTTCCTTCCTGGTGGGGGTCGCTTTCCTGACCATCCCACCCCTTCTGCCGGAAGCGGTCCGGCCGTTCACCTTCGCCTTCATTTGGTTGGGATTCATCTTCTTCCTGGAGCCGGTCAACCGAGCGCTGGGGGTACCCTCCTGCTACCGGGCTTGGGAGGAGGGCAATCCTCGCCCGACGCTTCTCCTATTGACAGCGGGGGGCATCTGTGGGCTGCTCTGGGAGTTCTGGAACTACTGGGCCACCGGCGGCTGGCGTTACACCATCCCCTGGCCCTTAGATTTCGGCGTCTACTACTTCCGTATGCCCATCCTGGGGATGCTGGGCTTTCCCCCCTTCGCAATGGAGTGTTATGCGATGTATCACTTTGTCCGGCGGATGCTGGGTGGGGAATCGCTTGGTTTCTGAGAACCCGTAGCGCTTGAACAATGCAGGACGCTTTTTACCCTGTGGCGTTCAGGGAAGGTGTGCCATGTCCGATTCTCTTGCAGACCGGATCGTCCAGTGGATGCGAAAATATCGGGAGGCCGCAGGGGCAGAGGGCTTCGTTTGTGGGATCAGCGGCGGAGTGGACTCCGCTACGGTGGCCGCGCTGGCTGTGCGAGCCGTTGGGCAGGAGCGAACGCTGGGGGCGATTCTCCCCTGCCATTCCGATCCCGAAGACCTGCGTCTGGCCCACCTGGTCGCCGACACGTTCGGCATCCCCACGGTGACGGTCAACCTGGGCCCCACCTACGACGTCCTGATGGCCGCGCTTCCCCCTTCCAACCACCCCCTGGCGGCGGCCAACATCAAGCCCCGGCTGCGGATGATCGTCCTCTACTTTTTGGCCCAATCCCGGAATTATCTGGTGGTCGGCTCGGGAAATAAGTCGGAACTATCTGTCGGCTATTTCACCAAATACGGCGACGGGGGAGTGGACCTGCTCCCCCTGGGCGGGCTTTACAAGACGCAGGTCTGGGAACTGGCTCGCGAACTGGGGGTTCCGCAGGAGGTGATTGACCGTCCGCCGACGGCAGGGCTCTGGCCCGGCCAGACCGACGAAGGGGAAATGGGCATCACGTACCGGGAACTGGATCGGATCCTGGCTGCGCTGGAGATGGGGAACGTCTCGGGCCTGGACCCTGCGCAGGTAGCGAAGGTTCAGGAGATGATGGCCCGCTCGGAGCACAAGCGACGGCTTCCCCCTGTCTTTGAGCCGTAGCGGGCCCCTGCTCCAGATCAGAGAGGGCCTCTTCTGAAATCACGCTCACCCCTGCTCGCCGCAGGAGGGCCACGGTGACGCCCTCTCCGGGGACCAGCCGTCGGCTGTGGGTCCCATCGTAGATGCCGGAGGGACCGCAGGAGGGACTGCGGGCCTTCATCACGGCGAGGCGAACGTCGTACCGCCGAACCAGAGAGAGCGCGACTTCCGCTCCCCGAACGTAGGCTTCCGTTACGTCTTCTCCCGCCGCGGTGCAGACGCGCGCCCGGCCATCCAGAACGTCGCCGCCGCTGCCGCCGACAATCTCGGCGGGCGGGCGGGGCACTCCCAACCCGCCCGCGACCTCCGGGCAAACTGGGATCACCCGCCCCATTGCTGCCAGCCGAATCAGTTCTGCCACGGGATGCCCGCGCCCATCATAGGCCGTGGGCAGCCCCAACAGACACGCGCTGACCAGGATCACCTCATCTCCATCCATTCCACCCTCCTGAGAGCACCCTGTGGTGTATTATACCCATCCCGAAAAGGAGACAAGGGGCAGGATTCCCGACGCTCGGTCAGCGGCCGCTGGGCATCGGAGATGCCTTCCCCCATTCCCCTCCCCTGAAGTTTGGCCGTTTTCGGTGAGGGGCAGGAAAAATATCCAAAAAATAGCCCCTGGCGGGCACAAAAGAACAAAAAGAAAACATTTTTCTGCGGCGGCTGTGCTGCCGCAGAGAAAGACGATCTTATGGTTCTTGGGGGGTATGCGGCGCTGTAACGCGGGCCGCCGGGTTTGTGAACATCCGTCGGAAAGCAGGCGAACAGCCTGCG
>JANXAH010000100.1 GCA_025062415.1 Anaerolineae bacterium
ACATCTGGGGGTTGGGGGGGGGGGGCCCGCGGGCCCCCCCCCCCCCCATCCCCCTCCCCCTATTCCACCAGCCCCAGGTCGGCCAGCCAGCGAAGGTATTCTGCGATCAGCGCTGTAGCCTCCAGCCCGGTCTCGTAGCGAATGAGCGCGGCGATCTCCGCAACGGTCCGACGGCCATCGGCCCAGTATTCGGCCAGCGCCGGGAGGGCCGAGGCCCTCTTCCGGACCCGCCGCTGGAACTCCCACCACCGGTCCCGCGTGGCCGCGTCCTGGCGGGCTATCCGTTCCTCGGGCTGCGCAGGGCCCTGCAGGAGCCGCCGGGGCGCCCAATTGGCCCCCTCCACCTCCGGCACCGCCGGGAGAGGCCGGTCGGGCAGGTCATCGGCCACCCGGCGGTATTCCTGCGCGGCGAAGTCGGCGTCGGCGGCCTGGTAGGGGGAAACGTCCACCGGCGCCAGCCGCCGGATGCTCTCCAGCGCCTCCCGGTGGCGGCCCACCCGATACTCCAGCCGCCGCCGGACCTCCTCCCGGCCCGGAGCGGATTTCTCATCGGCCTCCGTCTGGGCGGCCTGGAGTTCGGCGATCACCCGTTGGCGGAAGCGGGCGGAGAGTTCCCGCGCCAGCCAGCGGGCCTCCTGCTCTCCCGCCTGCGCAAGCCAGTACGCGTAGAGGCCGGAGAGGGCCGCCACCCGGCCCAGCATCCTCGGGTCCACCCGGTCCGGCGTGTCGGCGCTGGTGTGGTAGAACCGGTCGGGCCACTGGATGAGCATCGGCATCGGCACACCCACCGACGGATCGGAGAAAACGTAGTGGTCGGAGCCGCCGCCGAAGGGAACATCGGCGGTCCGGAAGAGAGGATACCTTCCCACCCCGCCGAAGGTCTGCACTTCCGGAAGGAGTAGGTCCCGCAGGCGGGAAAGAAGCGCGCCGGCGAAACTGGGCAGCGCCTCCGGCGGGGATTCCACCAGCAGGGAACTGCCACATTGCTCCTGGTCCTGCCCAACCATATCCAGGTTGAGGCCTGCGACCAGATGGGGGATGCGGCCCTCCTGGGACGAGAGCCAGGCCAGGCTGCCGGTGATTTCCGGCACCCAGAGGAAGCGGATGGTCCGGCGCGGGGGTGGAAGTTCGCCCCGTGCGATCCGTGCAGCCAGGGCGCGCGCCGTCTCCAGCAGCGCCGCCGCGCCGGACGCGTTGTCGTTGGCCGAAGGCTGCGGATGGCAGAGGTGGGCCACCAGGAGGATTTCCTCATCGGTGGTGCCAGGGATGAAGGCCTCCACCACCTCCAGCCAGCCGCCGTAGAGGGCCGCGTCCACGTGGGCGCGCACCCGCAGGGGGTGCTCCCGGGCCAGGCGGCGCAGCACCTCTCCCTGGCGAGGGGAAAGCGCGAAGCCGAAGCCGTGCGGCTTCTGCCCCTGCCACCAGAAGGAGGTGTACTGGACAGCGTCGGGGAGGTCCCAGGCCGGGCGGACCGGCTCGTGCTCTGTCATACCGTCGTAGATGAGGCCGAGGGCGCCCCGCCGGACCACAGCCAGGTCGTGGACCCGCCGGACATTCCCCCGCGCCAGGACGACCTTGCCCGCCACATCTTTGCCCTCGTACTCGGCCTCCTCCTCGCCTTTTTCCAGAACCACGACCTCCGCCTCGCCGTCAAAGGGGAGGCTGCGGGCGACCAGATGGAGGGGAAGATCGCGGAAGTCGGCCAGTTTGCGGGCCGATTCGGCGGGCTCTATTAGATAGAGCGTCGCCGCGTGGGCATCCCACTCCTGGAAACTGGCTGCGCCCCAGAAGTGGGTGGCAGTGTCGGCGGGGAAGGACTTCATACCGGCGGCCAGGCCAGCGCGAGCGGCCTCCTCGCAGACCCATTCCGCGGCCCGGCGGAAACCAGGGCTGGCCTGGATGCGATGGAACCGGGCGATCTCGGCCACGGCGCGTGCCGCGGCTATACCGGAGACCTCATCCCGGATAAGGGACCAGAGTCTATGGAACACAGGGCTCCTTTCTTGCTCCTTTCTTTGCGTCTATTTCCAGGTTTATAACCGTAGCGTAGGCCGCCGGGCCTGCGAGTATCCTTCAGAGGGCCGTTTCTGGCCGCTCAGAACGGCCAACAGCCTGCGCTAAATGACCTTTGGCATTTTTCGGATATCCTCTGACGTTCGGGCAGGGGCATGCTTGCTCCCGAAGCACCGACGAGCGGATGTGCCGCACGGGCCTCTGGCCTGCGTCTAATCCTTCGGGGATGGCCGCAGGGCCAGGATGATCCCCAGCGCGCCCAGCGCCAGCAGGAAGATGACCCCCTCTACGACCGGGATGGAAACTCCGGACCCCATCAGGTAGACCGCCAGCCCATCCACCAGCGCGTGGGCCAGCACCGCCAGGGCCAGCCAGAGGAGATTCCCCCGCACCACCGACTGCAGGACCAGCAACGCGAAGGCAACCTGCATCGTGATGGCGAAAATCCGCTCCAGGCCGCCCAAGAGGGGCAGGTACCAGGGGGTGGACCAGTACGCCTCCATCGCCTGTCGGGTCTGCTCCAGCAACTCTCCGGAAAGCCCCAGGTTTTCGGGCCCCAGCCTTTGCAGGATCAGCATATTGATGAGGCCGCCCAGAACACTCAGCCCCAGCAGGATGGACTCTATCCCCCCGTGCCCGGCGCCGAAGGCCAGCCCCTGGCTCCACGAGCGGGCCTCCCTGCGCCAGAAGCGGAGCACCAGGTAGCGGGCTCCCTCCTCACAGACCCCGGCGCTCAGCCCCGCCACGGCGGCCATCGCCGGGAGGGGCCAGAGGGCCACCCTGCGTGGTTCCCCGATCAGGCCCAATCCCAGGTTCAGCGGGATATGCACTACCTGAGAGAGGACGAAGGTCAGCGCGCCCACGGCGATGAGCCCCCAGGCGGCCCGGTACTTCCGCCGCAGGAAGAGCCAGAGCGCCACCGGCGCGCCCAGCATTATCAGAATTTCCAAAATGAACGCTGCGATCAACATCTCTGCCTCCTTAGGGTTAGACCGCGGAGACACAAAGAATTGTTAATTTTTAATTGTTAATTTTCAAACCGTTAATTCCCCTTCGTGTCCTTGCGTCTTTGTGGTAAATTCTCCCTACGCGCTGGCGGCCGCCGCGGCCGCGCTCTCCCACCAGATGGTCACAATCAGATAGACAGCGAAGGCCAGCAATTCTCCCTCCACTGGCCCCAGCACGTTCAGAACCAGCCCGGAGCGCCAGCGGCCGCGCCGCCGAATCTGCAGCAGGGCCCTCCCCGCGGGGTCCAGGAAATGCCATTCCCTGCCCCAGCAGTCGGTGGGCTCCAGCCGGTACAGTTGGCCCCGAAACTCCAGGTCCAGTGCAACCCGCCGGATTCCCCGTCCCCGCGCCGTTGCCACCACCGCATCGTCGGCCCGTAGTTCGTACTCCCGCCGCCACCAGTGGCTCCGCCGCATCCGAAACTCCCGCCCGTCGGCGTCCTGGAACCGGCCCTCCGTCCGGAAGGCGAAGAGGCGCAATACCCCCAGCGTCCCCATCGGCGACCGAAACTCATAGCGATGGGCAAAGAAACCGGAGGGGACAATCTCTATCTGGTCTGTACGCAGCCCATCAGGAGCCATATCAGCCCTCCTGTCGTGGGGTGGAGGCCTGCCCACTGGCGAAGAGGCTGGGCGTGATTC
>JANXAH010000126.1 GCA_025062415.1 Anaerolineae bacterium
GCAAACCTCTCCCCGCAACTTGCGAGGGAGTGGGACGTGGAGGTCATCCCCCTGTGGATTCAGATGGACAACGAGTCCTTGCGGGATGGCGTGGACATCCAGCCGCTGGAGTTTTTCCGGAGGCTGACGGAAAAGACCTACCGACTGCGGACTTCCCAACCTCCGCTGGGAGAGTTTCTGCAGGTCTACCAGCGCCTGAAGGAAAAAGCACGGGCCATCGTCTCCATCCACGTGACCAGCCGCTACAGCGGGACGTTTCAGGCTGCCCGGGCCGCCGCTGCGGAATTGGCTCCGTTTCCCATAGAGGTGATAGACTCCGGAACCATCGCGATGGCCCAGGGGTTCGTCGTTCTGGCAGCTGCGCGTGTGGCTGCGGCCGGCGCATCGCTGGCAGAGGTGGTCCAGCGAGTAAAGGAAGCCATTCCCAAAGTGGACCTGGTTGCCACGCTGGAGACGCTGGAGTATGTCGTGCAGGGGGGACGGTTGGCCTGGGCCGCGCGGCTGGTGGGTAACCTTCTGCGCGCAAAACCCCTTGTCCAGGTCCGAGAGAACAATGTGGGGCTTATTGGCCAGGTCCGGACCCGGAATCAGGCTATCCGGAAGTTGCTGGATACCCTGGCAGAGCGGGTCGGAGAGGCGCGAGTCCGTATAGCCATCCTCCACACGGGTGCGACGGAGGAAGCGATGCGGCTGCGGGAGGAAATCGCGGCCCGCTTTAAGTGTGTGGAAATCCTGATAGAGCCGGTCACGCCTGTCCTGGGCGTCCACGCGGGCCCTGGCGCGCTGGGCCTGGCCTATCACATAGAGGGGTAACGGCGGGACCGCTCGGTTAGCCAGAGTCCTGCTCCGAGGGCGAAGAGCCCGGCTCCGTCAAACAGGATAAATCGCAAGCCCGTGCTCCATAGCGCAGGATGGCCGGCGGGGAGCGTCATCCACATCCAGGTCTCCCCGGCTATTCCGATTATCTGCTGGGTCAGGATGACCACCCACAGGACGGGCCAGCGGGAGGGCCAGAGCAGGAGAGGCACGTAGGGGACATTCCACATCAGGAAAAGGATTCCCAGGCCCCGGATGAGAAGTTCCCCCGATAGGCCGCTGACCTCAAAGGCCGGTGCGTAGCGCGCAGGGTACGCAACGAAGTACAGGGCACATATGACGTTGAAGAGAAAGACTATCCCCGCCAGCAGACGGGCGGTCCAGAGGGCGAGGGCAGGCGATCTTATTCCCGGTCCCCGGCCTGTTTTTCTTATCCCCTCCATCCCCATCCCACCCCAGGGATAACCGTCCCACAGGACGGACAACACCCGCCCCGCAGGCGGTTCTCCAGCAACTGCAGGCCCCAGCGACGCACAACAGTTGTGCTACAGGTCGGGCAATACGTGTTTTCCCCAGGGTGGCCCGGAATGTTCCCAATGTAGACGTATCGGAGCCCCAGGGAGAGCGCCTGTTCCCGGGCCTTCTCCAGCGTACGGACCGGTGTCGGCGGTGCGGTGAAGCGGTAGGCCGGGTAGTAGCGGGTCAGGTGCCACGGTGTGTCGGGGCCCAGGTCCTGGAGAATGCGCTCCCCAATGGAACGGAGGACCGCCGGCTCGTCGTTGACGCCGGGGATGACCAGAGTGGTTACCTCTACCCAGATGCCCAGGTCCCGCGCCCGCCGCAGGTTCCGCCAGACGACCTCCACATCCGCCTTACAGAACTCCCGAACTGCTTCCGCGTCCCCCTTCACGTCCACGTTCATCCCGTCCAGACCGTTCTCAGCCAGAAGTTCCAGCGCTTGCTCCGTCATATAGCCGTTCGTGACAAACGTGTTATACAGCCCGGCCGCGCGCGCCAGCCGGAAGACCTCCAGGGCCCATTCCAGGCTAAGGGTTGGTTCGTTGAAACTGATGGATGTGCCTTGGCAGCGCCAGCGGACCGTCTCTGCGACAAAGCGCGCCGGGGAGAAAAATTCTCCGCCAGAGGGCGAGGCCTTGGAAATTTCCCAGTTCTGGCACCACGGGCAGGCGAAGTTGCAGGACCAGGATCCGACAGTCAGGGCGACAGAGCCAGGGTAGAAGTGGTAGAGGGGCTTTTTCTCTATGGGATTGGCTGAAAGCGAAGAGACAACGCCGTAAATCAGGGTGTAGAGGACCCCTTCACGGTTGCATCGGGTTCGGCACCATCCCGTCTCTCCGGAGGCAACAACGCAGCGGCGCTCGCAGGTAAGGCAGCGGATAGGGGCTGAGGGGCCCTCCCCGAGGGGCTCCTGGAGAAGGGCCCGAACAGTGGTGCCCGGGTTTTCCGGAAAGAGAGGGCGTCTCATCGCCTGAAAAGTGAATTTGTAATCTTGTGGGACAACTGCGAGCAGTTATCCCACAAGATTATGCGTGGGACGGGAAGGCGGCGCGAAAAACCCGCAGCCAGTTTTCTGAGAGGATGGCCCGGATATCCGTGTCGGAGAAGCCCCGCTCAGCCAGTGCGTCCCCGATTTTTTGCAGGTCGGCGACGGTGTCTATCCCGGCGGGGGCTGCTTCTGCCCCAAAGCCGCCGTCAAAGTCAGAACCCAGCCCCACATGGGCCGCATCTCCCGCGACCTGACAGACATGGTCTATCGCGGCGGCCACGTCCTGCAACTTGACCGCCTCTTTGCCATCTGCAAGGGTCCAATCTGGCTTGAGGAACCGGTTGTACGGGACGACACCGATAACGCCCTCTCGCTCCACCAGGGCCCGGATCATCGGGTCGGAGAGGTGGCGGGGGGTGGGGACAAAGGCGCGGGGGTTGGAGTGCGTGGCGACAATAGGCCCTTCGTAGCGATCCAGAACCTCCCAGAAGGCCTCCTCCGCCAGATGGCTCACGTCCAGAATCAGGTTGAATTCCGCCAGAGTCTCCAGGAGGTCGCGGCCCTCGTCGGTGAGAGGACCGGGGTTCCGGTTGCCGCCCGCGTAGCGGGAGCCCGCTGCCCATGCGAGCCCCACCAGCCGGACGCCCCGCCGATACCAGTGTTCCACGTCCTCTTTGCGGCGGATAGGGTCGGCGCCCTCCAGGGCCGGGATGATGCCCACCTGGGGCGTCTCTCCCTCCCAGGAGGCCAGGACCTCTTCCAACGAGGTGAGGTCCGTGACCAATCGGATTCGGTCGGACCGGTCGGCCAGCCGCTCGTAGGCGTCCACCTGCTCGTTGGCGCGCCGGTAGGCCTCCTCTGCATCCCGATAACTCTGGGGGTCCCAGGATAATTCAGGAACGCGGTGGGGGGTCAGATAAATAGAGCCGCAGATAAGGGCGATATGCCCTTCCAGCCACTCCGGGAGCCCCAGCATACACTGGCCGTTGCGGCGTGCGGCTTCTGTCCCTTCCTCCAGACGGCGGGTCTCCCGCGCGCTGCGGAGGTAATCCCGCCCCAGGGCCAGCGTAGCCCAAGCGATGTCTTCGTGGGCATCTACGATGAGCCGTTGTCTCATTACTTTACTTTGTGTCCTTCGTGATTTTTCCCTGCGTCTACACCAGCCCCAGTTCCGCCAATTTCTCCTTCGTTGGGACGCCGTTCTCGTCCCAGCCGCGGAGGCGGTAGAACTCCGGGAGCATCTTGTCCAGTTCCACCACGTGCCCCTTCGCCGGCCCCTCCGGCATGGGCTCCTGGAGCATCCGGGGCGGAAGGGTGTCGTCGGCCCGGGTGAAGCCGGCCCGGATCAGGAACATCCGCTCCAAGTTGTACACCCGTTCCCCGGCCTTCAGCAGCGTCTCCTCGTCGTAGCCCGCGCCGGTGGCGTATTCCATCGCCTGCGTGATGCGCACTGGCTCTACGTTGTACGTGGGCTCAAAGAGGTAGCGGATGCTCAGAAAGACGCAGAGACCGGCTGCGTCCACGATGGTGAAGATGTCCTCAAAGTACTTCACCAGCCGGGGCTTATCCTCCCAGGAGAGGGGGTCTACCTTCTTGGGGACGCCGAAGACCTCCATATAGGCCGTGTCGCCCCGCATGTGGGAGGCGCCGATGTTGGAGGTGGCGTAGAGGAGGCCCATCCCCTTGGCTCCGCGCGGGTCGTAGGCAGGGAACTCCTGCTTCTTGGCGCTCATAGAGAACTCGGGATGGCCGTAGTGGGAGGCCAGCCGGTAACTCCCCTGAGCGATGAGGTCGCCGAAGCCCTCCCGCAGCCCCGTCAGACGGACCATCTCCACGACGGCCTGAGCATCGCCGAACCGCAAGGGTCGGCCGATATCCGACTCCGGGATGAGGCCCAGTTCGTACATCTCCATAGCGCAGGCGATGGTCATCCCAGCGGAGATGGTGTCCAGGCCCAGTTCGTTGCAGAGATAGTTGGCCTTGGCGATGGCCGCCAGGTTGTCCACGCCGCAGGCGCTGCCCAGTGCGCCGATGGTCTCGTATTCCGGCCCTTCCCCCTCGCCGCCGAAAATCGGGTCCTCCACCCGCGTTACCCGGCCGCAAGCGATGGGGCATCCATAACAGGCTTTGGGCCGAATCAGGTATTTTTCCTTCAGGACGCGGCCAGAGATGGCCTCCGCCCCAGCGAAGACGCCGGTCCGGAAGTTATAGGTGGGGAGGATACCCACCTCATTGGTGACCGGCGGAACGTAGGCGGTGCCATAGATGCGAAGGGTGGACCGGCCTGCGGCGACGGCCTGCTTGACTTCTTCCACCACCTGGTCGGCGAGGGCTTTCAGTTCCTTCGGATAGGCCAGGGGGATCCGACGGGTGCCGCGCACGGCGACTGCCTTCAGGTTCTTGGAACCCATCACTGCCCCGACACCGGATCGCGCTGCGGCCCGGTGTTTGTCGTTGAGGATGGCCGCGATGAGGGCCAGCCGCTCCCCAGCGGGGCCGATGCAAGCCACCCGTGCCCGGGGGTCCGTCTCGGCCCGGATAATGTCCTCGGTCTCAAAGACGGTCTTGCCCCAGAGGTGGTCTGCGGGGCGAAGTTCTACCCGGTCGTCGTGGACCCAGAGGTAGACGGGGCGCTCGGCCTTTCCCTCAAAGATGAAAAGGTCAAAGCCGGTACGCTTCATTTCCGTCGGGAAGAAACCGCCGGAGTTGGAGCAGGAGAGTGCTCCAGTCAGCGGGGACTTGGTGACTACCATGTAGCGGTTCCCCGTCGGGACAGGGGTCGCCGTCAGAGGGCCAGTAGCGAAAATCAGTTTGTTCTCCGGCGAGAGGGGGTCGGCCTTCGGGTCCATTTCATCGTAGAGGTAACGGATGGCCCATCCCCGCCCACCGATAAAGTCTTTCGCCATCCGAGGGTCTACCTCCTCTACGGAGATGGCTCCAGTGGAGAGGTTCACGCGGAGAATCCTGCCGTTCCAGCCGTACACGGTTGCCTCCTTATGAGGAATTATGGAGATCGCTGGGAACTATCGGCCCACCGTCAGACGCTTGATTAGGCGCTCCGGGAGGTTTCGGGCCCGCATTCGCTCTTGAGTGATTTCCACAGGGTAGGCGACGCGCCGGACCTCCCAGGTCATCGCGTCGGTGTCCAGAATCGCGTAACTGGCCCTGGGGTCGCCATCCCGGGGCTGCCCCACGCTCCCCGGATTCAGGATCATCCGATACTGTCCCAGAGGGATGGGGACACCAGGGTCCGGTACAATGGTGTAGCACCGGTTGATGGTATCGTTCAGCGCAAAAATCAGGGGAAGATGGGTGTGTCCCACGATGCAGAAAGGGGTCCTGAAGTGATCAAAGTTCGCTTTAGCCACGACCAGGTCCAGAAGATATTCCCAGATAGGCTCCCGAGGACTTCCGTGGACCAGGGTGAAATCCCCATACTCCAGAGTGGTCGGCAACTGCTGGAGATACTCCCGGCTGGAATCGGTCAACTCCCGCCGGGTCCAGAGGTGTGCGTGGCGAGCATCGGCGTTGAAATCATCCAGAGGCAATAATCCGAGGGCGGCCCAATCGTGGTTACCGGCAACCGTGAGCGCTTCCAGTTCCTGGATCCGGCTGATACAATCGTTCGGGTCGGGGCCGTATCCGACCAGGTCGCCTAAACACCAGATAGCATCCCAGGAAGGGGCATCTCTCAGGACTGCCTCCAGGGCAGGGCGGTTGGCATGGATGTCGGAGATGACCAGGTAGCGCACACTTGCTCTCCCAAAGAGATTCTGCGGAAATTATACACCATATTTCAGATTGTGCCACTGGGGGGACTGCGCCTTGCCAGTTTCCTGAAACTGGAGATAATACCAGAGGCAGCAAATACTGCTGTCCGGGGGCGTGGTCCGGTGTTCCGTCTCGGCCCATTCTGACCCCTGGCCCGATGGCCAGGAAGGCCTGCCGAATCCCGCAAATCCGCAATACCCCTGGCGCAGGTCTCCTCAGCCCCGGGGCACACCCCCGCCGGTTTCTGCATCTTTCCGCTATAGAGGACCGCCGTGAGCCAGCAGCAGGTAGACCTGGATATCCTTATAGAAGAAGTGCGGGCTGCGCTGGCGGAGGGGAATTGGAGACGGGCCGTCGCCCTGATTGAGGCCCTTCGTCCTCCCGACCAGGCCGAACTCTTCAGCGAACTCCCGCCGGAGGAACAGGATGTCCTCCTGCCGCGCCTGGATGTGGAGGACTCCGCGGACATCTTGGAGGAACTGGAGGATGCAGAGGCGGCCCGGATCGCGTCCCGGCTGGAGGCGCGGGACCTGGCCCGTATTCTGGACGAGATGGAGCCCGACGAGGCTGCCGATCTCCTGGGCGACCTGGCCCCCGAACAGGCCATTCAGGCCCTCGCCTCTATGACCGAGGTGGAGGAAGTCGGCCCCCTGCTGGCGTATCCCGACGACAGCGCCGGTGGTCGGATGGTCCCACCCCCTGTCGTCCTGCGTCAGGATATGACCGCGGAGGAAGCCATCGCACACCTGCGGGCCGTGGCGCCGGACTCTGAGACCGCCTATTATCTTTTTGTGGTGGACGAGGGGAATCGTCTGGTGGGCGTCGTCTCCCTGCGGCAACTGATCGTCGCCCCACCCTGGCGGCGTATCCGCGAGATTATGGACCCCCACGTCATCCACATCCACGCGCGGGCCGACCAGGAGGAGGCGGCCCGCCTGATGGCCCGCTACGGCCTGCTGGCCCTCCCCGTTGTAGACGATGAGGGCCGTCTCCTGGGGATGATCACCCACGACGACCTGGTAGGAGTTCTGGAGGAGGAAACCACCGAGGATATCTACCGGCTGAGCGCGTCTGAGCCGCTGGACATGCCCTATGTGGACACCCCCATCCTGACCATGTTTCGGAAACGGGTTGGGTGGCTCCTTCTGCTTTTCGTGACGGAAACGCTGACAGGAACCGTCCTGCGCTACTTTGAGAAAGAACTCTCAGAGGCCATCGCGCTGACTTTCTTTGTGCCCTTGTTGATCGGCACCGGTGGAAACGCGGGCGGCCAGGTCTCCAGCGCCATTGTCCGCGCATTGGCTCTGGGAGAAATACGCTTCCGGGATATCGCGATGGTAGTCTGGCGGGAAATCCGAACCGCGCTGCTCCTGGGAATGGTGATGGGGGTCGCAGGATTTATTCGGGCGATGACCTGGCATTCGCCGCCCCTGCTGAGCCTCACGGTAGGAACGACGCTGTGTGCCATCGTGCTGTGGGCCGCGCTGATCGGAGCCATCCTGCCCCTTATCGCCCACCGGCTGCGGATTGACCCCGCTGTCGTCTCCGGTCCCGCGATGACCACCCTGGTGGACGCCACGGGCCTGGTCATCTACTTTTTAATCGCCCGCGCCATTATGGGACTTTAGCCATGGACGGAACTGACTCGTCGTGGGTCCTGATAGACCGGCCAGATGCCCTGCTCCAGATGGTGGAGGTTCTCCGAGCCCATCGCGCCGTCGCAGTGGACACGGAATCCAACTCCTTTTACGCCTATTACCACCGCATCTGCCTGATCCAACTCTCTGTTCCGGGGACGGATTACATCGTGGACCCCCTTGCCGGACTGGACCTTTCCCCGCTGGGGGAAATCTTCGCCGACTCCCGCATTCAGAAGGTCTTTCACGCGGCGGAGCAGGACATCGCGGGGCTATGGGAGGACTTTGGCTTTCGGGTGACCAACCTGTTTGACACGATGAAGGCGGCGCGCATCCTGGGCTGGCCCCACGCAGGGCTGGCGGACCTTCTCTGGGAACACTTCGGGGTCCGCACCGACAAGCGGTATCAGCGGTACAACTGGGGCCAGCGTCCCCTTTCGCCGGAGGCTCTGCGGTACGCTGCGCTGGATACCCATTATCTTATCCCGTTGCGGGACCGCCAGATGGAGGAATTGCGCCGGGCCGGGCGGCTGGAGCAGGCGGCAGAGGCCTTCGCTCGTCTGGCTCAGGCGCGGGCCTGTCGGACTCCTTTCGGACCAGAGGCCTTCTGGCGCATCCGGAGCGTCCACACCCTTACGCCCGCAGAGCGGGCCATCCTTTGGCGGCTCTACCTTTGGCGGGACGAAATCGCCCGTGAACGGGACATTCCTCCCTTCCGGGTTGTGACCAACGAGGTCCTCGTCGCCCTGGCCCGCTCCCGACCCCGAACGCTGGAAGAACTGATTGCCCAGGGCTTTCCCCGCTCTATGGCGCAGAGATACGGGCGGATCGTTTTGGACCTCATCTGGCGAGGCAAGGATGTTCCTCCAGTTCCGGGCGTCTGCTTAACGGATAGAGACGTGGCCGCGCGCTACAACGCCCTACGGGCTTGGCGGCGCCGGGTGGCGGAACAGCGGGGCGCCGATCCGGACACCATTCTCCCCCGCAGCGTCCTCTGGACCCTCGCTGAGCGGAATCCTACTACCTGGGCAGACCTGGAGGCCATCCCGGAACTGGGCGCATGGGAACGGGAAGCATGGGGGCCCGAAATTCTGGCGGTTCTTCGGGACCTGGCCGAAGTCGCTTCGGACAGTTGACATGAGGGCCCGTTCGGGCTATACTCTTGAACGGAACTTCCAAAATTTACGTTAGGAGGATTGCGATGGCGGTCACCAGCGTTCAGGAACTCATTCAGCGGATCACCGGGCTGGACCCGTCCCGGCTCCAGGGAATGAGTGGCGTCGTCCTCTTTGACCTCTCCGGGGAGGGCGGTGGAAAGTGGACGCTCACCTTTGCGGAGGGAAAAGTCAAGGTAGAAGAGGGCCAGACGGCCACTCCAAATGTCACCCTCTCTATGAATGCCTCGGACTTTCTGGCGATGGCGAACGGCCAGTTGAACCCGGTCAGTGCGTTTATGCAGGGGAAAATCCGCGTGACCGGGGATATGGGGATGGCCATGCGCCTCCAGAGTATCCTTACTTAAGATTTAGAAAGAAATTTTCGCTGCGGCGGCAAAACCGCCGCAGCGAAAAACTTCTCCCGACTCATGGACGAATTCTTCTCCGAAGCCCAGATTGAAGAGATTGCCACGGACCTCCGTCGGCGGTTTTCCCTTTCTCCCCGCATCGGCATCATCCTTGGATCCGGCCTGAAATCCGTTGCGGAAGCCGTGGAGGCCGAGGTCACCATCCCCTATGTGGAGATTCCCCACTTTCCCCGGCCCACGGTGGAGGGGCATCCGGGGCAATTGGTGGTGGGCTATCTGGAAGGACAACCCGTGGTGGTCATGCAGGGCCGCGCCCACTACTACGAGGGCTACTCTATGGCCCGGATCACCCTTCCTATCCGGGTGATGCAGGTCTGGGGGGTGGAAATCCTCATCGTCACCAACGCGGCTGGAGGGGTGAACCCCGCCTTCCGCCCCGGCGACGTAATGGTAATCCGGGACCACATCAATCTCATCGGAATGGCGGGCCTAAGTCCCCTACGGGGGCCCAACCTGGACCGTTTTGGCCCTCGCTTCCCGGATATGACCCACGCTTACGACGCCGAACTCCGGGCCCACGCCCTCGCTGCCGCTCGCGAGGCGGGGATCCCTATCCACCAGGGCGTCTACATCTGCCTGGCCGGACCCAGTTTTGAGACCCCGGCCGACGTTCGCTTCTTGCGGATGATCGGCGCTGACGCGGTGGGGATGTCCACTGTTCCGGAGGTCACTGTGGCCCGGCACGGCGGAATGCGGGTGCTGGGTATTTCCGGCATCAGCAATTCCCTCGTCGGAGGGACTGAGGGGGCGGGCCCTTCTCATGAGGAGGTTCTGGAAGCGGGGCGGATTCTGGGCCCCCGCCTGGAGACGATTATCCGGGGAGTGCTGCGGCGGTTATGAAGGTCATCCTGGGCTGGTTGGCTGGCTTCGCCTGGCTCCTCTATGTGGTTTGCGGATTGGCCGCCCTGGTCTTCTTCTGGCTGGCCCTCCGGACCCAGCGGCGGCTGGGGGGCGTGCTGACCCAGTTTGAGCGGGAGGAGGAGGTCAGCCGGGCCCGCCAGCGCTGGCTGACCATGGCCGTTTTCCTGGTTTTGGGAGCCTTCCTTTTCTGGGCCTTTGAGGTTGCGCTCCCCCGCTCCCCCCTGGGTGCAGAGTTGTTGCGCCCCACGCCGACCCTGCCCCCGGGGCTGGTCATCACGCCTACCCCCTCTCCCGCCCCCACGCCGACCCCCATCCGGGGCGCACTCCCCACAGCCCCCGTCACCCCTGGCCCGACCCCCGTCCTTTTGCCGGGAGAAACGCCCACTCCCGGTCCGACGCCCACTCCGTTGCCCCCGGCGCCCCTGTATCCCTACTACGCCCGCTTCGGCGACGTGGCGGAATTTCTGGGCTACGACCTGACCTCCACAGAGTTGGTTCCGGGCCAGAGCCTTGGGGTAACGCTCTACTGGCGGGCTCTGGAGGGGGCGTCCCGGATGGACTACTGGGTCTTCGTCCACCTGATCCCGCCCGACATCTCCCGCCTTCTGGGCCAGCATGATGGAGTTCCAGCAGGCGGGACCCGCCCTACGACGGGGTGGAGGCCCGGTGAGGTGGTGTTGGATTTTCACTCCCTCTCGCTGAAGGAGGCGGATTACTCGGGCGAGGCCCGTATCGCCATCGGTTTCTACGACCCTGCCGCGCCCCATGTCCGGGTGCCGGTGGCGGGCGGTGGGGACTACGTCCTCCTGCCTGCGGTCATCCGGGTGGTGGGGCCATAGCGCCGACTCAAGTCGGCCTTCCTGGCCTTTGGCAGCGGTCGGCCTGCGCCGACCGGTGAGC
>JANXAH010000168.1 GCA_025062415.1 Anaerolineae bacterium
AGTAACTGACCAGCAAGGTAATTCCGCCCGCAATAAGGAGAATCGGCCAGAGCTGTTCCAGGGAAGGGGCATGGGGGACGAATTCCACCAGAAGGGCGTAAGTGCCAATCAGTATCAGAAAAAGAGCCAGGAGAACGGTACTCTTTTGCATACAGATTCCCGGCTAAAGAATAAATTTTCGTTGCGGCGGTTCTGCCGCCGCAACGAAAAACTTTATCTTCTTTTTTGGGTGCAGGGGCCACGTTGCCCTATGGCGGATTGCCGGAATAATTTTTTAGGCTCCAATGCCGCCGGGCAATTTTTAAGGGTCTTCCGCGATTTCCGGGGACAAGGGAGGTGAGGAGGACTCCTCCGCGGCCCGAATTTTTCCGATTCGCCGGACATGGCGACCACCAGCGAAACGGCTTTGAAGGAACGTCTGAACGATGTCCAGGGCCAGGCCAGCCCCGACCACTCGTCCGCCCAGGCAGAGGATGTTGGCATCGTTATGTTCGCGGGCCATTCGGGCCATATAACAATCGGTGGCAACGGCAGCGCGAACCCCCCTCACCTTATTGGCTGCGATGCTCATTCCAATTCCGGTACCGCAGATGAGGATACCCAGGTCCGCAGCTCCCGTCGCCACCGCGCGGGCCACCTTCAGAGCGTAATCCGGATAGTCCACAGACTCGTCTCCGTAGGTGCCCATATCCTCTACCGAATATCCCGCGTCCCGGAGAAAAACAAGAATTTCCTCCTTCAGAGCCCGTCCCGCATGGTCGGCGCCGATAGCGATTCGCTCCATCTGCTTTCGCCACGAATCCCTAACTACTAACCCCTATTTCTGCTGTCTTCGCTGCCAGCGGGTCTTCTTGAGCAGCTTGCGATGCTTGTGCTTGGCCATCTTCTTCTTGCGCCACTTCTTGTCGGACGGCATACCCGATTCACCTCCTGGGAAGAGTGCGAAAGTCCAGGGGAATTATAGCCGAAAAACCCAGCCGCGCAAGTCTCCGAACCTCAGCGCTCTAATCTACCTGAAAGGTCTCCCAGATCTGCTGCATGAACGGAGATAAAGGAGATCCTCCCTTTGTCCTGGCGCGGAGAAGGTATAACCGATAGTCGGCCCCCTGCAGAACGAGAGCCTCCGCGTTTCCTTCGGGCCAGCGCTCGGAGAAGCGGAATCCCCTTCGTCCCTTTCGCAGGATTTCCTCTGTCCCCGCGACCTCCACGCCTCCGGTCACCGGGTAGGTCGCTTCCGCTACCATCAGGGCCGTATCCAAGTTCAGCCGCTTCGTCGGGCCGGGGGTCCACCAGAGTTCCAGCCGTTCCCCTCGCCAATCCCAGATCAGGACACCTGAAATCTCATCTCCTTCCTGCCGAACCAGGGGAATGTCCTGGGGAACTCGCAGGAAGACCTTCCGGGGACCCAATGGGGCCAGGTCCCAGAAAACGAGAGGGCGCTGGGAGAACCGTACCCACCGGCTGCCCCAGACAACGGTTCGGGAACGGACGGTGACCTCCAGTTGCCACTCTCCGGGTATCCCCTCCAGCGGGAAGTGGATGGGCTCACGGGAGCGGTAGACGCCGTTTGCCGCGTTTTCCAGTTCCAGAGGAGATTCCCAGAGCGGTTCGTCCCAATGGGGTGGGTAAATGGTTGCCAGAAGAAGGGCCGCGGGGTCCCGTTCCGGAAGGCCGGGCGCTTCCACAACGACGAAGGCCTCCTCCAGCGCAGAAACGGTGGAAGGAAAACGAACACGGAGAGGAACAGGAGGCAAGGGGGTCGGGACAGGGGTGGGAGTAGGGGTGGGAGGTGAGGTAGGAGAGGGCGCAACCGAAGGGGTAGGGAAAAGGAAGGGACCAGAACCCCGGCAGGAGGAGGCCAGCAGAAGAAGGACCATTAGGAGGAAAAGCGGGATCAGCGGAGGGGTTCCTTCCCGGCGATGTTCAAACACGGGCACGAAGCAACCTCCCGGAATATTCCTCAGGGCGGACTGCCCGGGCTCTATTTTCGTTCCAGACCCAGAGCCCGGATCACCGGCACCACAAACAGAATGCCCGTATGATGGGTATTCAGGTCCCCGGTAATTTTCTGGGTCGCCCCGATCACCCGATCCACCATTTCCTCGTTTGAGAGGACGGTGAACAAGGTGCGATGGTGGAGTTCCCGGGTGCCCAGCAGGTCCCAGACGGAGGGGACCAGCGGCAGGTCGTCCCGGATGCCTTTCTGCATCCGGGCCAGACCAGTGCTTTCCAGGATGGTCACGCCGGGAACTCCGACCTCCTCCCAAGCCCGGAGCACATCCGGGCATTGATCGGGGTTATCCAGGACCAGAACGACCAGATAGGCCATTCGTAAGCCTCCTGAGCAAGGCTTGGGTTCTGCGACTATAGGTCAGGTTATCGGGCCTGCCCTACCGGGCCGGTTTCCGGTAAAGCAAACGCAAGAGAATCGGGGTGACCAGAGTCGTTGCCAGCACCACCAGAACCACGTCCGCAAAGATCTGCTGGGTAATCAGCCCGCTCTCCAGCTCCACAGAGGCCACAATCAAGCCCACTTCACCCCGGGACATCATTCCCACCCCCAGACAGAGGGCCTCTATGAAGGAGAACCCGCTCGCCAGCCCGCCCAATCCGCAGCCGATCACTTTGGAAAGCATCGCTGTTCCAATGAGAGCCAGGGCACAGCCCAGACCGCTCAGGCTAATAGATCGCGCGTTCGCCTCCAGGCCGATATGGACAAAGAAAATGGGGACAACCCACGTATAGGCCAGGGTGTGCATCCGGTCCCGGATGTGCTGGTGGAGCGGCGAGCGGGCAAAGGCCAGGCCTGCCAGGAAGGCGCCGGTGATGGCAGCGACGCCCCCCAGCGCCTCTGCCGCCCAGGCGAAGAACAGCACTGTGACCACTACCAGGGCCATAACCCCCTCGCTGATGGGGAGCCGTTCCACCCGGACCGGCAAGCGCGGAACCAGCCGCGCCCCCACCCAGATGGCAAGAGCCAGGAAGAGGAACATTCGCACCAGAACCCAGAGGATGTGCCAGAAACCACCACCCTCGTTCATCAGGGCGGTGGAGATGGCCAGCAGCATAATGACCAGAATGTCGTCCACAACCGCGGCGCCCAAAAGTGCGACTCCCACCCGGCTGCGCAGGACGCCCAGTTCTATCATCGTCTGTGCCGAGATGCTGACGCTGGTGGCAGCCAGCATCAGGCCAATCAGCATCCCCTCCAGCCACGTGAAGCCAAAGAGAAGCGAAACCCCCAGCCCCATGGCGATGGGGAAAAGGACACCCAGCACGCCGGCCCAGATGGCGGGCCGCCCTGCCCGTCGCAGGGACTCCATATCTACCTCCAGGCCAGCGATAAACATCAAAAAAAGGACGCCCAGATGGGCCAGGTAGCGCAACGTCTCTCCCAGATGTCCCCCGGCAAAGATGGGCCAGTGGAGCATATTCAGCACTGTCGGCCCCAGGATCAGGCCAATGAGCAACTCTCCCAGCACGGCTGGCTGTCCGAGGCGGATGCTCAGATAGCCGGAAGCCTTGGCAGCGAGGACGATGAGCGCGAGGGCCAGGGGAAACTGGAGCAACGGGTCCAAATTCTCCTCCAACGGGTTAGATCCCCAGTTCTGCGCGCGTGCGGATGTAGCGGAGCACCTGCTCGCGGGAGAGCATCCCCACCAGTTCATCCCCCAAGACGACGGGGACCTGGTTGACCCCCGCGTCGTCCATTACCCGCAGCGCGTCCAGGAGGGGCATCTTGGGTGAGACCCGGATCGTCTGTTCCCAGGGGACGACAATCTGAGTCAACAACGTCTCGTTCCACGCATCCCGGGGCACCCGGGTGATGTCGGCCAGGGTCAGAATGCCGCGCAGATGGTCCTCTTCCGCGACAAAGAAACAGCGTCGCCCGCCGCTCAGGATGTATCCATCTACCAGGTCCCGCAGGGAGAGATCTGCGGGGACCAGCGGACAATCCCGAGCCATCACCTGCTCCACGAGGACGCCGCGCAGGGCTTTCTGCATACTGGTCTGGGCGTAACTGGCCGCGGCCGCGTTCTGCAGAAACCAGCCGATGAAGGCCAGCCACAGACCGTTGATCCAGTTCCCGGTCAGCATCGTCAGGATTCCCACCCCGATGAAGCCGAAGGCCACCAGTTGGCCCGTGAAGGCCGCGATCTGGGTGGCGCGGTAGAAGCTGCCGGTGAAATGCCAGACAATCGCTCGCAGAACCCGCCCCCCATCCAGCGGGAAGCCCGGAATCAGGTTGAAGAGGCCCAGCATCAGGTTGATACGCATCAGCCAGATGCTGGGCGCAGCCAGGTAGGGGATCGCCCGGTCCAGCCACCACAGAACCGCGAAAAGGCCCGCCATCGCGAAACTGGCCAGGGGCCCTGCGATAGCGACCCGGAACTCCGTCCCTGCGTCCCGCGGCTCCCGCCCGATCTGCGCCACGCCACCGAAGATGAAGAGGGTGATGCCCTGGACGGGAATCCGGTTGCGAAGGGCCACCACCGAGTGGCTCAGTTCGTGGACCAGGACCGAGCCAAAGAAGAGGACACTGGTCAGGGCCCCCAGCCCCCAATAGGCGGCCTGGGGCAGGGCCGGATATTCCCGCGGGAAATACCCGACGGCCAGCGACCAGGTCACCAGCCCGAAAATCAGGAACCAACTGACGTGCAACCCTACCGGAATGCCCAAAATGCGCCCCAACTTAACATTCGCTTCCATATTTTTATTCCCCCTTTCTCAGCCGCCCGCTTTCAGGGCTTCCGCTGCGTCGTCCATCCGCTCGGGCGGGCCGATGAGGATCAGTTCGTCGCCCGGCAGGAGCCGGACATCGCCGTCGGGGTTGGGAATGGTGTAGGTGCCCCGACAGACCGCCAACACGGTCACATCATAGCGCTGACGCAGTTCTATCTCCGCCAGAGTTTTCCCTGCGACGGGAGTCCTGTCGGGAATCCGGAGCCTTCCCACCTGCAGCCCCGGCAATTGCAGTTCCAGTTCGGGAAAACAGACCGACTCCAGTTCGTGGGTCTGCAGGTCGTAGTGGCCGCGCAGTTCGTCCACCACCGTCTCCTCCCACAACGGTACACCGACGAAGTAGGCAGCACGACCGATCATGTGGGCTGCTACCGGCGCCGTCAGCAAAACGAAGGCGACCGCCGCCAGAGCTCGGGCTGCAATGCCCAGTTCCCCAAAATAGATCGCCACCGCCAGCAGGATGGAGCCCACTCCCAGGGTGGTGGCCTTCGTCGTGGCCGACATCCGGGTGTAGAGGTCGGGCATACGCAGGATGACCACTCCCGCCATCAGAGAAAATAAAGCCCCGGTCAGAACCAGAATGCCGCTGATAATTTCCCTCATGGCCCGCCCCTTTGCTCCAGGTAGCGCGCAAATGCTATAGTCCCTAAAAAGGAAAGAAGGGCCAGAACAATCGCGACATCCAGCAGGACGGGCAGGTTATGGGCAATAGCGTAGGCCGCGATCATTCCCATCCCCAGAGTGCCCATCAGGTCCAGCGCAATGACCCGGTCCGGGAGCGAGGGCCCTCGCACCAGGCGGACAAAGGTCAGCACCATCGCCAGAGCCATTGCGGGCAGGACAACGAACAAAATGAGGTCTTCCAGCCTCATCGCATCACCTCCAGCAGCCGTCGCTCCAGCCCCTCCTTGATCTCCCGACGGAACCGCGCTGGGTTGTCCCCCATATCCAGCGTATGGACGTACAGAACCTTGCGGTCTGCGGAGACATCTATGCTCAACGTGCCAGGAGTCAGCGTAATCAGGTTTGCCAGCAGGGTGATTTCGGCGTCGGTTCGCGCGTCCAGCGGCACAGCGATCACACCAGGCCGCAGCCGGGAGCGAGGGTGCAGGACAATGTATGCGACCTGGAGGTTCGCTTTGAGGACCTCCCAGAGGAAGAAGAGAACAAATCCCAGAAACCGGCGAGCCTTTCCAAAGTAGGACGAAGGCCCCAGCACCCGCTGTGCCAGCCAGAGGGCACCATAACCGATCGCGAAGCCAAAGGCAAAGTTGACCAGAGTGAACCGCCCTGTCAGTGCCATCCACGCCAGGGCCAGCAGAAGGTTAAGGAGAAACGCGCTCATCTTGACCCCTCACTTGAGTTGCTCCGCCGCTTGCAGGCTCAGGGCAAACAGCGGCCCGGCAGCCAGGCCCAGGGCAACCGTCAGCGCGGCCAACAGCCCCAGCGGCAGCCAGAGAGTGGTGGGACAACTGCTTACAGTTGTCATACTCTCCCCCGACGGCTTCCAAAATGCCTCGTTCCAGATTTTCATCATAGAGAAGAGAGTCAACATACTTACTCCCAGGGCGACGGCGACGATGGCGAACTGTCCGGCCTCCAGCCCCGCTTGAACCAGCGCCAGTTTGGCAAAGAACCCAGAAAGGGGCGGGAGCCCCGCCAGGGAGAGGGCCGGCAGCAGAAAGAGTACAGTCAGGACCGGCTGCGTGCGATAGAGCCCGCCCAGTTTCTTCAGGTCATATGTCCCCCGCAGGCGATGGACAATGCCGCTGACCAAAAAGAGGGCCGTCTTTGCCAGAATCACGTGGGCCATAAAGAAGATGGTCCCGGCCAGCGCCAGCGGAGTCCGCAGTCCCAGCCCCATCAGCAGGTATCCGATCTGGCTGATAATGTGAAAGGAGAGGAGGCGGCGCATCTCGGTCTGCGCGACCGCGCCCAGTACGCCCGTGACCATCGTCAATCCGGCGATGGTCAGGAGCACAGGGGGGATAAATTCTCCCTCCTGGGCAAACAGCAAGGTGAAAACACGCACCAGCGCGTAGACGCCTACCTTGGTGAGTAACCCTGAAAAGAGGGCCGTGACGGGCACCGGCGGCGTGTGGTAAGACGCCGGCAGCCAGAAGAACAGCGGGAAGACCGCCGCCTTGATGCCAAAGGCCACCAGGAAAAGAAAAGCGACAGCCAGCACCAGACCTGGCTGTTTGACCTCCGCCAGCCGCTGGGCGATGTCGGCCATATTCAGCGCGCCAGTTATTCCATAGAGAATGCCTACTCCGACCAGAAAGAGGGCCGATGCCATCAGGTTGAGGGTCACGTACTTGATCCCTCCCTCCAGTTGGGCCCGTTCACCGCCCAGCGTCATCAGCACAAACGAGGCGATCAGCATCACCTCAAACCAGACGTAGAGGTTGAAAAGATCGGCGGTCAGGAAGGCCCCGCAGACCCCCATCAGCAGGATGTGCAGGAGTGGATGGAACCCGAATCGCTCCCGGTCCGGGTCTATGCTTCCCAGGGAGTAGATGGCGACGGTCAGCCCCACCAGCCCCGTCAGCACGACCATGATGGCGCTGAAGAGGTCGGCCGAAAGGACGATGCCAAAGGGCGCAGGCCAGTTCCCCACCTCCAACCTCTGAACCCCCTCCCGCCAGACGACAGCCAGAAGGGTCAGCCCTGCAGCCAGCAACGCCGCCGCACCCAGGACGCTCAGCGCGCGCTGAATGGGCCGCCGGTCCCGGAACAGGAGCGTGGCAATCCCCGTCAGAAACGAGATCAGGATGGGAAGAATAACGCTCATCCGTCTGTCGTCCTGAAATCGTCCAGGTCGTCGGAGCCCACCATCTGGTAGGCCCGTTTGACCAGGATGATGGTGAAAGCGTGGACGCCAAAACCGATGACGATGGCCGTCAGGATCAGGGCCTGAGGGACAGGGTCAGCGTAAGGGCCCACCAGTGTGGCCGCGTCGGGCGAGATGAGGGGCGGGCGCCCCCTTGTCAAGCGGCCCAGGGTGAAGATGAGCAGGTTGGTCGCCTGGCCCAGAAGCGCCAGGCCGATGACCAGTTTCACCAGACTCCGCCGCATCAGCATATAAAGCCCGGCGGCGTAGAGCCCTCCGATGACAAAGGCCAGAACTGTCTCCACATCCGCTCCTTTCCAGACTACAAAGGACAAATTCAAACCGCAAAGGGTGCGAAGGATGTAAAGAAACCCACAAAACCCCTTGCGCTCTCTGCGTTCTCTGCGGTTTCTATTCCTCCGCCAGAGTGAAGATGATGGTCAGCATCACCCCGATAACCACCAGGTAGACCCCCACGTCAAACAGCATCGGCGTTCCCACTTTTCCCAGGATGGGCAGTTCGGATTCTACCCAGAGGCCGGTCATAAAGGGCAGGCCCGCGAAAACCGGGAGCAACCCGCTGACGAGGGCAACCAGCAGCCCGATGCCGATGAGGGTACGCGGATCAATCCCCAGCGTCCGGCGGGCCGCCGGGACCCCGTAGGCGATGGCATAGAACGAGAAGGCCGCCGCCACGACCAGGCCCCCCACGAATCCACCCCCTGGCTCGTTGTGCCCCCGCAGGAGCAGGAAGACCGAAAAGAGCAACATCAGCGCAAAGAGGTATCGGACGGCGGTGGACAGAATCAGCGAGAACATCGGGCCTCCCTAATCCTCATCCCTCTTCGGGCCAGGAGTTGGGGTGAGGATCAGCCGCAGCAGTGCGTAGACGCCGATGGCAGCCACTCCCAACACAGTGATCTCTCCCAGCGTATCCAGTCCGCGGAAGTCCACCAGGATGACGTTGACCACGTTGCGGCCCTTCGCCAGAAGCCAACTGTTCTGAGCGAAGAATCTGGCCAGGTGCGGCTCACGGGACAGGGCCGTCACCATCAGCACCAGTACGGTCATCAGCCCGCCCGCCAGAAGCGCAAGGAGGGCATCCCGAAGGCGCGTCCTCCGGCTGGAGAGCGCCGCAAAGCGCGGCAGTCGGTAGACGACCAGGACGAAAAGGATAACGGTCAGGGTCTCCACGGCAAATTGTGTCATCGCCAGGTCTGGCGCGCCAAAGAGCATATAGATGAGCGCCACCCCATAGCCAACCACACTCAGCGCGGCCGCCGCCGCCAGCCGCGAGGAAGTTGTCACCGCCGCCAGCGCCCCCAGCAGAATCAACGCCGCGATCGCCCATTCATAGAATCGGACATCTACAAACCGTATCAGAACGACCTCGCCGCCTCCAAGAACCAGCGCTGATCCGACCGATCCGACGGTGACCAGCACAATCGTCATCAGATACAGCCGCAGGTAGCCGTGCTGGAGGAGGCGCGTCTGGGCACGAGCCAGGCCGTTCAGTCCCGCTATAAGCCAATTATACCACTGCTGCGGCCCGTATCGGCCCACGGCGTCCCCAAGGGCCCCGGCGTAGCGCAGGGTGTCCCGCACTGCGTAGAGGCCGGCCCCAGCGACCAGAGTGGCAACACTCAAAGCGAAGACAGGATTGAGCCCATGCCAGAGTTTCAGCCGCAGCAGAATCACCTCCGGTCGGACGGCGCGCACCGCGGCCAGGAGCAGAGAGTTGACGACCAGGTCCGGATACAGGCCGCAGAAGAGGCTGATTCCCGCCAGCACGACCGGGCCCAGCAGCATTGCAGGTGGCGCCTCGTGGGGCTTTTTAGGCAAGTCAGCATAGCGGCGAAAGAAGGGAGCCAGCCCCACCGTTCCCGCCACCACGACCAGAAAGACGTTCGCCAGGATACCCGCAACCGTCACCAAAGGCGCCGCGCGCGGTGCCTGAATGTTGGCCTCGTAGAGCAACTCTTTATTAATGAAGCCCAGCATCGGTGGAAGCCCGGCCATAGAGAACGCGGCCAGCCCGGCGGCGACGGCGGTGATGGGCATCGCCTGCGCCAATCCCCCCAGCCGCGTCACGTCCCGCGTGCCCGTCTCGTGGTCCACCGCTCCGGCGACCAGGAAGAGCGCGCCCTTGTAGAGCGCATGGGCCAGCAGGAAGAGCGTTGCCGCCTTCACGGAGAGAACCGTATCCAGTCCCAGGAGCAGAATCAGCGCGCCCAGCGCACTGACGGTGGAGTAGGCCAGGAGCCGTTTGAGGTCCCGCTGCCAGAGGGCCACCAGCGCGCCCAAGAGCATCGTGGTCGTCCCCGCGCCGGTGACCAGATAGTGCCAGGCCTCACTTCCGCCCAGGACCGGGCTCAGTCGGGCCAACAGGTACACACCGGCCTTGACCATCGTCGCCGAATGGAGATACGCGCTGACCGGTGTGGGCGCCTCCATCGCACCGGGCAACCAGAAGTGGAAGGGAAACTGGGCCGACTTGGTGAAAGCTCCGGCCAGAACGAGCAGGAGAATCGGGAGATAGAGCGGATGGCTCTGGATCGCCCGACCTCCCTTCAGGAGCGTGGAGAACTCCGGACTTCCTCCCACCTGTCCCAGCAGGACCAGCCCCGCCAGCAGGGCCAGCCCCCCTGCACCGGTCACCAGGAGCGCCTGGAGCGCCGCCGCGCGGGCTGCCTCCCGCTCGTGCTCAAAGCCGATGAGCAGGAACGAAGTCAGGCTGGTCAGTTCCCAGAAGATAAACATCGTTAGCCCGTTGTCGGCCAGGACCAGCCCCAGCATAGAGGCCATAAACATCAGCAGGTACAGATAGAACCGGCCCAGGTGGGAATGCCCTTTCAGGTACGACCCGGCATAGATGACCACCAGGGTGCCGATGCCGCAGATGAGCAGCGCCATCAACAGGCTCAGCCCATCCAAGTAGAAGGATAGAGAAACTCGCAGGCTGGGCACCCAGGGGTAGGAGACAGCGACCGTCTCGCCCGCAGCGACCAGTTCCAGATAGCGCGCAAAGTAGACGGTTAACCCGGCAGGCAGAAGGGCGAGCACCCAGCCCGCCTTCCCACGCGTTAGCCGGACAACCATCGGTGCCAGAAGGGCCAGCAGAAATCCGGAGAAAACAGCGATGAGCAATTGCATGCCGCTTTTTTTATCCTGCTTCCTATCCCGCCACTTGCGGGATCATTGTCGCTGTGTACGAATTGGTATCCACCCAGTCAACCATCAGCGGGTAGGCCAGTGGCCCTCTCTGGGAGACAACAGGGGCTGGGGTGGGCGGCCCGGGGCCCCCCCCCCCCCCCC
>JANXAH010000184.1 GCA_025062415.1 Anaerolineae bacterium
CCCCCCCCCCCCCCCCCCCGCCCCCCCCCGGGGGGGGCCCCCCCCCCCCGCCCCCCCCCTTGGGGGGGGTGGGGTCTGGGGGTGTTGGGGGGGGGGCTCCCCCCCCCCCCCCCAAAACCCCCACCCATTTCCCTTCCCCTCGCCCGCTTGCGGGAGAGGGGAGGGGTCGGGGAAGGGGTGAGAATTTCCGCCCGCCGCAAACCCCTCCTACCCCTCTCCCCCGTTTCGGGGGAGCCGGAGGGGGTTCCCCCCGCTTCGGGGGAGAAGGGGGGTAGGGGGATGAGGGGGTGTCCCACCCACAAAAGGCTACTGCTGGAATTTGTTAAACCGCAATATCACGTCCGGATGAATTTGTTAAAACTCATCAGTCGGCGTGGCTCCTCCTCGCCGCAGCGGCTCGGTTGGCGATGAGCCCGGCGACCGCCCCCGCGCCGACGCCGTTGTCTATGTTGACCACCACCAGCCCCGGCGCACAGGTCTGGAGCATAGAATAAAGGGCCGCAATTCCACCCCCGCCGAGACCATACCCCACCGAGGTGGGCAGCCCGATCACGGGCACATCCGCCAGCCCGGCGACGACCGACGGCAGCGCCCCGTCCATCCCCGCCGCGACGATGAGGACGTCCACCCGCACTTCGTCCAGCAGGTAGCGGAGGGGTTCCACTAACCGGTGGATGCCTGCCACACCCACATCGTAGGCCGTGTAGACCTCACACCCCATCTCCCGGCAGACCAGCGCGGCCTCCTCGGCGACAGGAATGTCCGAGGTCCCGGCAGTAAGGATGCCGACGCGCCCGCCAGTCCGGGGCCGGGAGACGCCGGGGCGGCGCAGGACGGCGGCGCGGGCCGGGGCGATCCACTCCAGTTCCGCCTCGCCGGCAAACTCCACGCGCAGCCGAGCCTCCAGTTCCGGACCAACCCGGCTTAAGATAGCCCGCCCCGTCCGCTCCAGAAAGGCGCGGGCGATGGCCAGGGCCTCATCTACCGATTTGCGCTCTGCCAGAATGATTTCCGGGACCCCTTTGCGACGGGCCCGCTCAAAGTCCGGCACAGCGAAGGGAAGTGTCCGCTCCGTTGGGTTCATTGGACTTTCATCCTGGGTTCATTGGTAAAGAGCCAGGTACTTCGGAAACACCTGGCGCTCTCCCACTCCAGCGAATCTGCGTTCAGTCGCGTTTCTCGTTTTTCCGCGTCCCTCAGCGTCCATCCGCGTCCCCTTTCTCCGGCGTCCGCCGGACCAGGAACGCCGTTGCCAGACCTGCGAGGGAAAAGCAGGCCGCCGTTCCCATAAAGGGCATCCGCAGTCCGCCCACCACAGCCAGCGTCGTCCCCAGCATCGGCCCGACCGCGTTCGCCAGCGAGGTGACGGTGGACTCCAGGCCGTAGACGGTTCCCTGCCGCCCTGGAGGAGCCAGTGAGGCCAGCGTTGCGCTGAGCGCGGTGATGGTCCCGCCCATCGCGAATCCAGAAAGCGTGTGCAAGAGCGTCAAGGGAACGATGCTTCCGACGAAGTACTGGGGAACGTACAGGGTCGCCGACGCCAGAAGGCAGAAGAGCATCACCCGTCGCTCACCCAGCCGATCGCTGAGGCGGCCCAGGACGACAGATCCGACTGCGCCCGCCGCGGAGTTAAGCCCCTGGACGACCCCGGAGAGCGTCGCAGCGGTTCCCGCAGGAGCCAGGGATTGAACGACCAGGGGCAGGACGGGGGCCAGCAACCGCCCCGCCATCCGTGCCAGAAACCGAACGCCGAAGACGCTGGCGAGGGCCGCGGAGGAGAGAACGGCCCGAAAATTTTCCAGCAGGCTCATTCGCCGGGTTCGGGAGGTGGGAGGAGGTGAGAAGTCCTCCCGGACCCAAAGAAAAACCGCGAGACCGCCCAGGAGAAGGAGCAGGCTGGTGGTCCAGAACGTGGCCTGAAATCCCAGCGTGTCGGCAACGGCTCCCCCCAGCATCGGGCCGAAGGAACTCCCCATATAGACCGCCATCTGCAGAAATCCCAGGGAACGTCCCAACTGGTCGCGCGGGGCCATACTGGCGACCAGCGTCGTCGCTGCGGCGACTGTCCCACTGAGCGCGCCCTGGAAAGCACGCAGTACGACCACCTGGAAGGGAGTCCGTGCCAGGGCCATTAGCCCGATGGCCAGTGCACCCCCGAACATCGCGCGCTCCACCATCGGCTTGCGCCCGTACCGGTCTGCCAGTGACCCCCAGAGGGGAGCCATCACCGCCATCGTGACCGCATGGGCGGAAAAGATCGCCCCCGACCAGAGTTTTACCGCACTGGGTTCCGCAACACCCAGTCTTTGAACGTAAAAGGGCAGGATGGGAAGCACGGACGAAAAGCCGAGCACTGCGGTGAACTCGGCAAACCAGATAATCCAGAGGTTTCGGCGCCAGAAGGAAGGAGTCGGAGAGGGAGTGCTGGACATATGCTCTGGTGAACTACTTGGTGAACTATTTGCCCCGCTCGGCCTGGCTGACGATAGTCCGGCGGGTTGCGATGTACCAGGAAGAAATAGTGCGCAAGCGATCTGAGGGGTACATCAACGGCCCTATCTGAACACCCTGCACTTTCTGACCCACACCGTATGTGTAAACGGGCTGGTAAAGCAGGATAGCAGGAACCTCGTCGGCGAAGAGTTCCTGAAACTCCCGGTAGAATTCTTTCTGCCGGTTCGGGTCCACCGTGATGCGCGCTGTCTCCAGGACCTCACTGATGCGCCGATGGTCCAGGCCCGCGTAGTTTTGCCCACCTGTAATTTGCGTTTGATGCCAGAAGGGGTACGGGTCGGGGTGACCAGGAAGGGTGAGTTCCACCAGGGCAGCCTGGTACTCCCGGCGCTCCAGGGCCTGCTGGACCTCCAGTGGGGCGGCTGTCTCTATTGAAACTGCTATCCCCATTGTCGCCCATTGCCGGGCGACCTCCTGGGCCACAGCGATCTGAAGCGGGTCCGTAGAAACAAGCAGCGTGAAAGCGAGCCGCTGTTCCCCCTTCATCCGCACCGGACTGCCGGGGGTCAGAATCCATCCAGCGCCTTCCAGCAGAGCACCTGCAAGAGCGGGGGCATACTCATAGCGGTGGATTCCCTCATAATAGGCCCACGTCCCAGCAAGGACAGGGCTATGGGCAACCAGCGCCTGTCCCTGGAGAAGGTTATCCACCAGCGCCTGCCGGTCCAGGCCGTACATCAGAGCCTGCCGAACCTCTTTCTGTTGGAAAAAAGGAAGTTCCTCCTTCTTGCCCAGGTTCAGGAAGATCAGCACCTGCCGAGCGATGGGGGCAGAATAAAGGTTCAGGCCCCTCTCCTGCCGGGCCTGGGGAAGAATCTCCAACGGGATTTGAGCGACCCCTTCCACCTCTCCCGCCCGATAGGCCCGGAAGGCACTCTGGTCCGAGGGATAGAAGCGAAAGCGGACCCGGTCCAGGTATGGCCGAGGGCCGTAGTATGAAGGGGCGGCCCGAAGAAGAATGGACTGAATTTCCCCTTCCTGTTCCACCGCCTCTACCTGGAAAGGCCCTGTGCCGACGGGATGCAAATTAAAGTTGTGAACGGACAACTCGGCGGCTGGTACATTTTCCAGAACGTGGGCAGGCAGAAGGCCTATCGTCGTGTAATCCAGGAAGGGAGCAAAGGGCTCGGAAAGGACAAACCGAACCGTCAGATCATCCTCCTTGACCACCTGGACCGTGCTCCATAGATTGCGCAGGTCGGGAGGAACAGGGGAGTCCGGGTCCTGGAGCATGCGAACTGTGAAGAGGACGTCATCCGCTGTCAGAGGGGCTCCGTCGTGCCAGCGCACACCGGGGCGAAGATGGAAGACATACGTAAGCCCGTCCAGGGAGATTTCCCACCGGAGAGCCAGGTCCGGCTCCACCTCTCCCTGCGAATTCAGACGGGTCAGGCCGCTGAATACCAGAGACGCGACGTCCCGGTCGGCCTCGCTGTAGGCCACCAGCAGGGGGTTGATGGCATAAGGGAATCCTGCGATCCCCTCTACGTAGGCTCCGCCCTGGGCTGGCACGGTGACTGTCGTATACGTAAAGGCCAGATAGACCAGAAAGATGCCCGCCAGGGCAAGACCTGCGGCGATGACCAGCGCCTGCCGATGAAGAGTGGGCATTTCCCTCGGCAAACCTACGCGGGTCCAACTACTACAGCGTTCACAATTGCGACTATGAAGAAGAGGACAGAGAGGATGATGGTCACGATCAGCAAGGTCTTCTCTATCCCCCGTCGCGTGCGGTAGATAGATGTCTCGCCGCCGAAGACGGCCCCCATGCCGCTGGTACGAACCTCCAGCAGGATAACGACCGTCAGCGCAATCCCCAAAATAATCTGGGCAATGTACAGGTAGGTGCTCACAGACCTCCTCCAACGAATATGATGCGGTGGCGCATTATAACACATCCCGGTGGGGGAGGCAACTGGTCATGTTCCTTGACTTTACCCATATCAGAGGGCGTCTGAGGGGTACCTGGGACCGTCTGAATTTCGGCCTCTGGGGCCGCTTCCAAATCCTTCATCTTTTTATTCTTTTGTAGCCATCGGGCGCAGTCTTTATAAAAAGCCAAACTTCAGGGAAAGGACCAGAGAGGGGAGGAATCTTCAGTGTTCGGCGACGGCTGACGGCACCCGGCAAAATTGATACACCTTTTCCGCAGAAGGGTTGTCTCCTTCTGGGAAGCATGATATGATACATCTCAAGGAGTGTATTATGCCGAACCGCCTGATCTATGAAACCAGCCCTTATCTGCGCCAGCACGCCGAGAACCCCGTAGACTGGTATCCCTGGGGGGAGGAGGCCCTGGAGAAGGCCCGGCGGGAGGACAAGCCCATCTTCCTCAGCATTGGCTATGCCGCCTGCCACTGGTGCCATGTGATGGCCCACGAATCCTTTGAAGACCCAGAGACCGCCGCCATCCTCAACGCCTATTTTGTCCCCGTCAAGGTGGACCGGGAGGAGCGCCCTGACCTGGATACCATCTACATCCACGCTGTCCAGATGCTCACCGGCAGCGCCGGCTGGCCCCTCTCCGTTTTCCTGACCCCCGATGGGCGCCCCTTTTTCGGCGGCACCTACTTCCCTCCCGTCCCCCGCTACGGTATGCCCGCTTTCCGGGACGTCCTGCGGGCCGTCGCCGAAGCCTGGCGGGAGCGGAAAGGGGAGATTCTGGAGGGGAGCAACCAG
>JANXAH010000223.1 GCA_025062415.1 Anaerolineae bacterium
ACCAACCTGCGGGTGGACCGGGTGGACCTGGTGGAGGTGGATAGCGGGAGCAACGTGATCGGCGGGCCGTACTGGGCGAGCGGCACGACCTGGTACGCCAACCAGCCCGACGGCAGCGCGACGACCCGCGCGTACACCTTCAGCGCGACGCCGGCGAACTGGAGCAACGCCGCCATCCGCATCTTCCTGCGCGTGGGCAAGTACGACCCATCCCGCCCGGAGACCTCGTACTGGGCGCCCTGGATGCCGCCGGTAGGAGTCGCCTCGCTGAACGGTTCCGGTTCGGCGGCAGGGGCGGACTATCAGTGCATCCTGTGGCGGCTGAGTTCCAACACGGTGGAGGTGGTCAAGTCCGCGCCCTACTACGCCACTGCGGTGAGCGTCGGCGGGTTAAGCGTGCCGGAGGAGCCGGTAGCGGAGACGGCGGCCAGCGTCGCGCCCCAGGCCAGCGTGATCGTCAGCCTGACCTTCCCGGTGGCGCCGCCAGCATATGTGGGCACGCCCTTCGCGGTGGACCTGAGCGTCTCCGGGGCAACGGCCAAGCCGGTGTACGGGGTGGAGTTTGACCTGCGCTTCAATCCGGCCCACCTGCGGGTACAGAAGGTGGAGGGCGCGCCGGATTTCCGGGGGCCCTTTGGCACCTGGGTGATGCTCACGCCGACGCTCTCCGTCATCAACGCCAGCGGCCGCCTGACGGATACCGCTGTGGTGCGATTGGGCGCGCCAGCGGGCCTGGCCGAAGGCCGCCTGGCGCGCATCACCTTCACCCCGCTGGTCTCGGTCACCAGCACGGCGCTGGACCTCTCTGACGTCTGGCTGGCGGACGAGCATGGCCGCATGTACCGGCCCGACTCCACCCTGGGTGCCAGCCTGCGCATCATCCACGCGCGGGTCTACCTGCCGCTGGTGCTGAGGAATTTTTAACCTCACCCCCTTCCCCTGAAGTCTGGCCTTTTTCGGGAAGGTGGCGAGAAAATATCCAGAAACTGCTTCTGGGGGCTCACAAAGAACAAGATGAACCCCCTCTCACCGGTCCAGCCACTCCGCCGCGGCCTTCGGGAGCATCGTCAGCGGGCCGCGGCGGATGGTGGGGCCGGGCAGGGAGTCCAGAAAGAGCCGACCGTACGCGCGGGTGAGCAGCCGCCGGTCAAAGACGGCGACCACCCCTCGGTCCGTACGGGTCCGGATGAGCCGTCCAAAGCCCTGCAGGAAACTCAGAATGGCTTCCGGCACTGCGTACTCCAGGAAGGGGTCGTCAAAGGTCTCCGACCGGGCGGCGAAGATAGGGTCGGAAGGAACATTGAAGGGGAGTTTGGCAATCGCCAGACAACTGAGGGCCTCTCCGGGCACGTCCACCCCTTCCCAGAAACTGCGGGTTCCCAGGAGGACGGCCCGCTCAGTGGTGCGGAAATTCTCCAGCAACTGGGTGCGGGAGAGCCCCTGTCCCTGGGCAAAGACGACGATGTTCTCCCGTGCCAGCGGCGCCGTGATGGCCCGCGCGGTGGCCCGCAACTGGCTGTGGGAGGTAAAGAGGGCCAGTGCGCGCCCGCGCGTCGCCCGAAAGAGCGCGATCATCCCCTCCTCCACCGCCCGCTGATACCCTGGCTGCCCCGGCTCCGGGATGTCTTCCACCAGGTAGACCAGGGTGGAGGAGGCGTAGTCAAAGGGGGAATCCACCGCCAGTTCCTCCGCGTCCCAGGCATGGAGCCGTTCCCGCAGGAAGTCAAAACTTCCGCCCGCCCGCAGCGTTGCGGAAGTGAGGATAACCGTCTCCTTTTTGTTGAAAAGATATTCCTGGAGGAGTGGCCCTACGTGGAGCGGCGCAGCGTGGATGGAGAGGGGAGTCTGCCCCGGCCCGACCTCCGCCCAGTAGATGGTTTTCGGATCGGGATGGCCGACGAATCGGTGCACCTGATCGTGGATTTCCTCCAGCGACCGGGCCAGACCCATTAGCGACGCGTACAGGTCGTCGGTGTTCCGGAGCCCCAGCGCAGAGAGGTCGTCCAACGAGCCGGCCAGTCGGGTTAAGCCATCGGCGACGGCTCTCAGGGGAATCCGAGCGTGGTCCCACGCGATCTCCACCTGGCTCCAGCCCGGCTGGGCCCGCTGGGCGGGGGTGATGCGGACGGCCTGGGAGTAGCTGCTTTCGGCGTTTTCCTCCCGTGCCTCCTCCACGAAGGCCTCCAAGTGTTCAAAGAACTCGTCCACCGCCAGAAGGGCCCGCTGGGTCGCCTGGGCGATGCTGCGGACGAACTCCTCCAATTTCAGAACGACTTCCCGCTCCAGCCGCGCCGCGCGACAGCGGGTCAGGACTTCCCCCAGCAGGCCGGAGATCGCACCGGCCCCGCGGGGATGACCGATCTCCTCCAGCAGACGGCGGATGGCCCGACGGTCGGTCTCAAAAGAGAGGCCGCTGGTCGTGGCGGCCTCCAGGTGATGGGCCTCGTCCACAATCAGGTACTGGTAGTCGGGAAGCGCCCGGTTCCCGACGGCCACGTCCGCCAGCAGCAGCGCGTGGTTGACGATGACCAGGTGGGCCGCCTCTGCAGCGTCCCGTGCGCGATAGAAGAAGCACTCCCGCCGATGGAAGAAGCGACACCGCTCCGGCTCACAACCGTCAAACTCCGCCGAAACGTTCTCCCAGACCGCCCGGTCCGCAGGAGTGGGAAGGAAGAGGCTATCACCGTCGCCGTCTATCGTGTTGGGCAGCCAGACCAGAATGCGGGCCAGGACGTCCATCTCCTCTGGAGAGGAAGGGCCGACCTGCCGGAAGGCTGCCAGCCGGGCCGGACAGAGGTAGTGGGACCGGCCCTTCAGGACGGCAGCGCGGAAGTCCAGGGAGAGCACTCGCTCCAGGTCGGGGAGGTCCTTGCGGTAGAGTTGCTCCTGGAGATTGATCGTGTTGGTGGAGACGACGACCCGTTCGGAGTTCTGGACAGCCCAGTGGACAGCAGGGATGAGGTACGCCAGGGATTTCCCGACGCCGGTGGGCGCCTCCACCATCAGGTGGCGGCCCTCGTTGAACGCGCGGGCCACGGCCCGAAGCATCTCCACCTGCTGGGGTCGGTACTCGTAGTTGGGGAACCGGCGGGCGAACGCTCCGCCCTCCTCCAGCAGCGCGGCCAACCCGTCGGGGTCTATGGGCCTGCGCTGGCGGGCCGGCTGGAGCGGTCGCGCGTCGGGTGGGACGGCGAAAAGGAAGGTCCCTTCCGGCTGGCCTCGTTTCGCGGCCAGATGAGCCCCGATCGTCGTATTCGGGACACCGCGCGCCACCCGCCGCAACGCCAGACGAAAGAACTCCACCAGGGGCCAACCGGCCCGTTCCCCCAGGCGGATCAGTTCCTCCAGCAGGGATGGCGGAAGCGCCGTCGCTCGGTCCAGAAGGGCCAGGAAGAGGCGATGGACGGTCTTCGCATCATCCAGGGCGCGATGGGAGACCGGGGGCGGAAAGCCCAGCATAGAGGCCAGCGCCTCCAGGCTATAGCGGCGAGCGTCGGGGGCCAGGACCGAGGCCAGTTTAAAGGTGTCCAGGTATCGGTTCTGCTGGAGAATCCCGAAGCGTCGGAGAAAGGCCAAGTCCTGGTCCACACTGTGACCGACGACGACCCGATCGCCGATAAAGCCCGCCAACCGGGGAAGAACGGAGGCCAGGCGCGGCGCATCGGCCACGTCCTCGTTCCGGATGCCGGTGAGAGCCGTGACCTCGTGGGGAATCGGGCGGCCGGGGTGGACAAAGGTGTGAAACTCGTCCAGCACCTCGTCCCCTCGGAACTTCACGGCGCCGATTTCTATGACGGTATCCCGCGCCGGATCAGTACCCGTCGTCTCCAGGTCCAGGGCAACATAGACAGGAAACATCTCTGGGGAGATTATGCCACAACCCCGACAGATGTCAAAGAGAAGCCCGGCTGGGCTCGCCGATGGGCTGGGCGCTGGAAGCGCCCACCAGCAAGGCGCTTATGAGTTTTAA
>JANXAH010000252.1 GCA_025062415.1 Anaerolineae bacterium
TTCTGGTTGGACCAGACGCCGGTGAGGTGGGTGGTGCTGGTGAGATGGGAGACGGTGCCAGTCATCCAGTTGTCCACAGTGATGCGGCGGGTGGCGGTCGCCGCGTTCCTCACGAAGTCCACCGCCGAAACGATGAAGGTGTAGGCGACGCCGTTCTGTCCAGAGGGCGGAGTCCACGCGTAGTTCCAGTTGGCGAGGCCCTCCGGCGCGACCCAGGCCGTGCCGGTGGTCACCTTCACCTCCGCCAGGCCGGAGCCGCCCTCGTTATCCGCCGCCGTGCCGGCAATCGGGAGCGTGGTGCTGATCCAGAGATCGGCGGTAGGGGTGACGATGGCAGCGGTGGGGGCAGCGATGTCCTGGACAAAGGTCAGGGCGACGGTCGCCTCCAGGCCGTCCCTGTTGGTGGCGGTGAAGATGGCAGTCTGGTCGCCGTGGGTGCTCACCTTGTAGGCGACGACAAAGGTTGCCGGGGAGTTTTGGGAGATGTAGACGCTCTCTTCCGTCTGGTCGAAGGCGGGGCCCGCCGCGAGGGTAAGAGGGGGCGTGCCGGTCAGATCCACCGTCAGGGTGATGGCTCCGTCCGTGGAGTTGTTGAAGTAGACAGTCTTCGTCACCCCTTCGCCGGGGCGGGTGTCGGAGATGGGGATGCTGGCGGTGACGGTGAGGGCCCGGAAGGCGGGGGCTTCTTCGTTGGGGTTCTGGCGGGAGGGCGCGGCGCGGGCCGCTCCCCCGCTGTTCAGCAGCAAGGATACTGCCAGAAGCAGGCAGATGGCTGCTGCCAGGGGGATGGCGATGATCAGCGTTTTTCTCATTGTAACCTCCTCTTGAGAAAACATCAGCAACTACCCGCGCGCAGAGCACATTCAGTGGGATAGAAACCTGTGCGGGACCATCTCTTTGACGGCGACGGGGATATCCAGCCAGGTGTCCCACGCCCGGTAGACGGCCCCCATCCCACCCGGGCCCAGGAGGAATTCTATGCGGTAGCGGTTCTGGAGCAGATGTCCTGCAGTGACCATTGCCTTCTGCACTATGGCCCCGGGCTCGGCTCCGGGCAGCATGTCACTGTTGGCATTGGCCAGGGTTCGGTGGGTGGTGGGCACGGCAAGGGGCAGCACCAGGATTCGCATCCGCATTCCCATTCGCAGGTGGGCGTGGGCGAGGGCGTGGGCGACAGGCGCACCTGGAAATGCCGCTTTTCGGAGCGGGCTATTACCTCCCATCTCCCCTCTCGTATCTCCTCCAGCCGCACGGCCCAGGTGCACTCCCCTGGCGCCAATGGGAAGCGAAGATCGTAGCGAAACTCCGGCCCCGGCTGAGGCCCCTGGATTTGCAATTCCCGACCAGCGACCTCTACCACAAATCGCTGCCGTTCGGTGATCGCGGGCCCGCTCCAAGTAAGGATGATTGGCCAGTCGCTCCAGATCGCCGCGCCGTCCTCCGGCAAAGTCAACCTCAGCGTTGGGGTAGGAATGGGTGAGGGCCTTCGTGTCGGCGTGTTTGTAGATGCGGCCTGGACCCTCGTCGGAGCCAGCGCCGGAGTCTCTGTTTCCTGTTTCCCGGGAACGGATAACGGGGTGAGTGCCGCCGTACAGGCCATCACCCCACTGATCAGGAAAGCCAGCGTAATCAGCGGAATGGCCCGGATACCTTTGCTGATTTGTATCTCCATCATCCCATATTCTCCTCGCTTTGTCCCCCTATGGACGAATGCTCAGACACACCCCAGCCCCAAGCAAAAAGCATCGGCGTGTTGTCCCTACGACCGGGTTACTTCTCTTTCGGCGGCGTCGGTGACAGATCTGGCCCCGTTGGTCCTGATCCTGGTAATGGTGTTGTCGGAGGGATAGACGGTGTTATGGTAGGTATTGGGGTAGGCGGGATGATAGCGAAACGCCGCGTTTCCGAGCGGGTTATTACCTCCCATTTCCCCTCCCGCTCCTCCTCCAGCCGCACGGCCCAGGTGCACTCCCCTGGCGCCAATGGGAAGCGAAGATCGTAGCGAAACTCCGGCCCCGGCTGGGGTCCCCGCATTTGCAGTTCCCGGCCCGCAATTTCCACCACGAACCGCTGCCGGTCTGTGAGAGCGGGGCCGGCCCAGGCCAGGGCGATGGGATCACCGAAGACGAACCGGGCACCGTCCTTCGGGGCGGTCAGGGTCAGCGGGACCAGGGTGGGCGTGGGGATGGGAGTGAGAGTGGGAACGAGGGTGGAGGTGGGCACAAGAGTGGAGGGCGGACTCCCTCTCCGGCCCTCTTCAGCAGGGGGGACGGGGGATAGGCCCCCACCCTGTCCCTCCCCCGCAGGAGGGGAGGGGGAGAGGGCGACGGCAGGCGGGGTGGCGGTCTCCCGACCCCGACCCTCCCGGTAGAGGGCCCAGCCGCTCAGCGCGGCCAGAGCGTAGAGGACCAGGCCGATGGTGCCCGCTGCCAGGGGGAGCCACCGCCGGGCCAGGAGCGCGCGGGGGGAAAAGCCCCCCGCTGGCCTCAGCGCCTGCCGCATCGCCGCCGCCGAGGGCCAGCGGCGGTCCTGCGGAAGTTCCATCAGGACGGGCCGTCCCGACCCCTCTCTTCCCGCCGGGGAGGAGGGCGGGCCGCCCCGGCCCTTCCCCGCAACGGGGGAGGGGGCGATGATGATGTTCTGGGGCTTGATGTCCCGGTGGAGGACTCCCCAGGCGTGGCAGTAGGCCAGCGCGTCCAGGAGTTCGTCGGCCCAGGCCAGAACCTGCTTCTCGGGAAGGGGGCTGCGGCGGGCGATCAGGTCGGCCAGGCTCTCCCCTTCCACGAACTCCATCACCAGGTAGGCGTTGCCCCCCTCTTCAAAAAAGTCCAGAACCCGGACCAGGTTGGGATGGTTGAGGCGGGCCAGGACCTGGGCCTCCTGGCGAAACTGGGCCCGGAGCCCGGCCAGAAGGACCGGGTCTATCCCCGGCTGGGGGGTCATCTCCTTGAGGGCCACGGGGACGTTCAGGCGGTCGTCCCAGGCGCGCCAGACCGCCCCCATCCCACCCGGGCCCAGGAGGGAGAGGACCCGGTATCGGTGTTGCAGGACCTGACCAGCGCGAGCCATCGTTCCGAATACGGACAGCGGATGTCGGGTTTCTGTTGCGTTCCCGGCTCAGGGCCGCGATTCCGGTGGTGTTGGTGATTCAACCGGCGACGGAGGCACTTCGCCCGTGGGCGTTGCTGTCGGCGTGGGCGTGGGGGTCGGGGTGGGCGTCAAGGTGGGCGGACGGCGGGTGGGGGTGGGGATGAAAGTGGGTGCAGGGGTGGCGGTGGGGCGGGGAGTGCCACCGATGGTCGCGGTCGCCGTCGGTTCCGAATATCCCGGCGCCGGGGCCACCGGGGAAGAGACGGTCGGCGTGGGCGAGGCGTTTCCGCCGCCTCCCGGAAGGCCGCCGCGGGTCAGCCATATTGCGGCCCCCAGGAGGCCAAAGACCAGGACCACCAGCGCGGCCAGGATGCCAAGAATCCACCGCTGGTAGGGGCGGAGGGAGAGGAAGCCCTTCCCGGCGCCCGGAGTTCGGGCGGGGCTCGCTGCGCGGGGGACCTTCGCCGGCACTGGTTTCGGGACGGCCGCCCTTCCCTCCAGCCGGGCGATGGCCACCGTGATATTATCGGGCCCGCCCCGGCGGTTGGCCAGTTTGACCAGTTCCCGGGCCGCGCTTTTGGGGTTGGGGTGCCGGCGGACGATGTCGGCAAGTTCTGCGTCGGAAACCACATCGGTGAGGCCGTCAGAACAGAGGAGGACCACGTCGCCTGGGGCCAGGGGGACCGGCTGAGCCACGTCCACCTGCACGGTCGGCGCGGCGCCCAGGGAGCGGACCAGCACTCCCTGGTCGGGGTCGGTTGCGGCCTGTTCGGGGGAGATGAGCCCCCGCAGCAGTTTCAACTGGGTGAGGGTGTGGTCCTGGGTCAGGCGGTAGACCTGACCGTTCCGCAGGAGGTAGGCTCGGCTATCCCCCACGTGGGCCACATAGAGGTGATTCTGATGGATGACGGCGGCGACGATGGTGGAGCCGGCCTCCCGGATGCCGGTGGACTGGAGGTACTGGTGGAGGGCAGCGTTGGCCTGGGCGATGACGGCGGGGAGAGCCGTGGCCGGATTGGGGTCGGGGGAATCGTAGTACCGCTCCACGACGACCCGGCGGACCCAGCGGCTGGCCTCGGAGCCAGCCTGCGCGCCGCCCACGCCGTCGGCCACCAGCAGGAGGTACCCCTTCTGGTTCAGGAGGTCGGGCCGGGGCTGATAGGGGTAGGTGCCCGCGTCGGAGTGAGGGTAGACGGTATCCTCGTTTCCTTCCCGCACCCGTCCTTTATCGGTGGTCCCCCAGACGGTCAC
>JANXAH010000038.1 GCA_025062415.1 Anaerolineae bacterium
TACAGGCTATAGTAGCGCAGACCGCCGGGCCTGCACCCGTACAGGCTAAGAGCCTGCGCTACAGGCTAAGAGCCTGCGCTACAGGCTAACAACCCGCGGTAGCGCAGGCCGCCAGGCCTGCAAGTAGCGCAGGCCATCAGGCCCGCAAATAGCACAGGCCGCCAGGCCTGCACCTGTACAGGCTAATGAACTTTAAAAATTTAACCCGGACATAGGCCGATATTGCGACTTAAAAAATTGCCCGACAATCCGCCGTTCTTCGCCCTCACCCCATCCCCTGCCCCCTCCCCTCTCCCGCTCGCCTGCGGCGGCGGGCGGAAACCTCACCCCTCCCCCGACCCCTCCCCTCTCCCGCAAGCGGGCGAGGGGAGGGGAAATCTGTTCCCCCCTTCTCCCCCGCTTCGGGGGAGAAGGGGGGTAGGGAGGATGAGGGGATTTCCCACCCACAAAAGGCTACTGTTGGAATTTGTTAAACCGCAATATCACGCCCGGATGAATTTGTTAAAACTCATCAGGCCTACAGATGCAGGCTAATGGCTTGCGCTACATAACCTTCGCGTTTCAGAAACATTCTAAAATGCCCGGCACGTTGCTTCAAAATCAACGTCTCTCCGCGTTTACCCGCGTCCTTTCTACAATCTCCCTCAATCGGCGGGCGGCGGCCTCCACGTCCGGCGCGGCGACGACAGCGGAGACGACGGCGATACCTGCGGCTCCTGCTGCTATCACCGTCCCAGCGTTCTCGGCGTTTATTCCACCAATAGCGATAACGGGGATGGAGACCCCCCGGCAGATTTCGGCCAGGCCCTCCAGGCCGATAGGGGGCGCAGCGTCCGGTTTGGTGGGAGTGGCGAAAATGGGCCCTGCGCCCACGTAATCGGCGCCATCCCGCTCCGCCTGGAGCGCCTGCTCCAGGTTGTCCACCGAGACGCCAACAATTTTTCCTGGCCCCATCAGTTTCCGGGCCAGCGAAGCGGGCATATCGTCCTGGCCCACGTGGACCCCGTCGGCATCCACGGCCAGCGCGATGTCCACCCGGTCGTTGACGATGAAGAGGACCCCGGCCTGACGGGTCAGTTCCCGGAGCGCGCGGGCCTCCTCTATCATTCGGCGGGTCGTCCCCTCCTTCTCTCGGTACTGGACGACGGTGGCGCCGCCAGCGATCGCAGCGCGGATAACCTCCAGATGGGAGCGCCCGCGGGAGAGTTTTGAGTCGGTGATGACATACAGGCTCCAGTTGATCATCGTCTCCTCCTGAAACCAAAGTGGAGAGTGGCTCTACTATCGCCTGGTCCCACCTTCTACAACTCCACCACCCTCGCTCCGGCTCGGATTTGTTCGGGGGAGAGGTTGTAGATAGCGTCGTAGAGGGCCACCTTGAAACTGCCGGGGCCGTGAGCGACCGCTGCCGCCAGTTCCGCCGCCAGCCCGAAGCAGGCCAGTGCGGCTACGGCGGCCAGCGTGTAATCCCGCTCCACTGCGACGAAGGCGGCGATCATCGTCGTCGCCGAGCATCCGGTGCCGGTGATGGTCTTCAGCATCGGATGGCCGTTATCCACCCCGAAGACGCGCGTCCCGTCGGTGACGATATCGCGCGAGCCGGTGATGGCGACCGTCGTCCCGTAGCGGCGGGCCAGCGCCTTTGCCACTTCCACCGGATTGTCCACCTCCACCACCGTTTCCACACCCTTGACGACCCCGCCCATGCCGGTCAGCGCGCCGATTTCCCCGGAGTTGCCCCGAACCACGGCGACCTTCAGTTCTTCCAGCAGGCGACGGTTGCTCTCCGTCCGCAGTGTCGTTGCCCCTGCTCCGACGGGGTCCAGGACAACCGGGATGCCCAGTTCATTGGCCCGTCTCCCGGCGATCAGCATAGACTCTACCCAGTCGGGGGTCAGCGTGCCGGGGTTCAGGACCAGCGCACTGGCGGCGGCGACCATTTCTGCCACCTCCTCCCGCGCATGGGCCATCACCGGGAGGCCACCGATGTGGAGCGTCACATTAGCAGTATCGTTCATCACGACAAAATTGGTGATGTGGTGGAGCAGAGGGCGCTGCTGGCGCACTCGCTCCCGCAGTTCGGCGATCTGCTCGTTAAGCATAGTCTACCCCCGCGAGTCTTTTCGCCGCAGAGATGCCGAGGGCGCGGAGAGAATTTCTCTGTGTCCTCTGTGCTCTCTGCGGCTTACTTCTTCACCAGCAGGGAGCCGAAAATCCAATAGACCACTAATGCGAGCAGGAAAGAGGGCACTGAAGCGCCCAGCCAGGGGAGACGACTGGCGACGAGATGGTAGGCCACGATGCCCACAGCCCAGGCCAAGACGGCCCAGAGGTTGATACCCCCCTGGTACCAGTACCGGCCCGCCGGACGGTAGAGTTCCGGCACATCGTACTGCCGACGGCGCAGCAGGAAGTAGTCGGCGGCCAGGATGCCGAAGAGGGGGACGAAAATGGAGCCAATGAGGAGTAGGAAGTGCTCATACTGTGCGATGTCCACCGTCACGGCGAGGAGAAAGCAAATCAGACCGATCCCGACGATTAGCCACCACTGGCGGGCGCGGGGGACCAGGTTCTGCCCGGAGACAGCAGCGGAGTAGATGTCGGCGAAGCAGTTATCGGTCTCGTCCACCAGGATAAGCAGGAGGGCCAGCCAGCCTCCAGCAACGGTGAGGATGGCAGGGATCAGGTCGGCGGTCTGAAGGGCCAGGACGAAGAGGGCACCCAGGGCGTAGAACCAGGTGTTGGCGATGGTGTAGCCCAGGAGCGTGCCCCAGAAGGCGGGGCCGCTGCGGCGAGCGAAGCGACTGTAGTCTGCAACCAGGGGCATCCACGAGATGGGCATCGCCACCACCAGGTCCACCGCCAGCCAGAAAGGCATTTCCCCTGTGCCGGGGGCCCGCAGGAGCGCGCCGACGTCGTAGTGGGTGAACAGGTAGATAGTGAGGTAAATCGTGATACCGTAGACGAGCCAGATGGCAAACTTCTCTATCCACTGGCGGACAACAGCCAGCGGCCCGCCCAGGGCCAGGAGTGTGCACCAGAGGGCGAAGAACAGGGCCCAGGGCAGGTACGCGGAGACGCCGAAGAGGGTCTGGGTAATCCCGCTGGCGGCGCGGGCCATTATGATGATTTCAAAGGCTCCCCAGCCGATCAGTTGGATGATGTTGAAGACGGTGGGAATGTAGGAGCCGCGGATACCAAGCACAGGGCGGAGCATCACCATCGTGGGGATCGCATAGTCGCTGCCGACCACTCCGGCGATCGCCAGCAGAAGGCTGCCAAGGATACTTCCGATAAGGATCGCCAGAAGGGCCTGCCCTAACCCCAGGCCCGGAACCAGCAGGGTTCCAGCCAGAAGGACCAGCAGTCCTACGCCCAGGCTGGACCAGAGGGCCAGGTAGTCGGGGAATCGGAGAATGCGATGGCTCTTGGGGACCGGCTCTATGCCCCATTCGGGGGGTGCTTGAATCTTCATTGTGCCCTCCTCAATTGGGATGATTCAGGCCCGGGGGCGATGAGCCGGCCCGTCCGAGGGCGGCCCGCAGGGGAACAGAAAAGCCGCCCTGCCAGCGCAGGACGGCCCAGGTTCGGCAGACTACATCGGAAGACGCCCCCTGAGGGGATCTTCCGATAGGCATCCATCCCCTCCCTCCGCTGGCATGACCCAGATCAGGTTCAAAGGGTCGGCGTCGGGGGCTCTGCGCCCGTGGACGCCCTCTCAGCCCGGCTCACCCGGACTCCCCCGGGAAGGATTCAATTGTCGTAGATATTATACCACAGAAAAGGGCATCCGGCAACAAAAGCACCTGAAGTCGGGCATTGGTTGGGATAGGTGTTTAAAAGGTTGTTTTTCGTTTCAGCGGCTTCGCTGCTGCAAAGACCAACAATGTGCCCACAAACAGGCCCAGGTCGGCCCACTGGAGCAGGGAAAGCCCGCCTGGGCCCGGCGAGAGGTCCCCGCGAAGGGACGAGAGGGCAAAGTCGCCCAGGCTGTAGAGGAGAAGCCAGAGGGGGCCGATGTTGCGCCAGCGGAAGCGAAGAGCGAGACAGGAGGCGAACAGCAGGACGATTCCCAAGAGGATCCCCATCCCCTGCACGGCCACCCGCGGTGCCCGCAGGCCGTAGAGGTCAGGCAAGTCCAGGCTGAGGTGCCAGAGGAGCCCCTGGCTGGGCCCGGTCTCCCGCCCCCAGGCGCATCCTGCCTGCAGGCAGCCCGCCCACGCGGCGAGGACGACCAGCGATGCTCCCGGAGCCAGGACGTTCAGCAGCAGTCGGGGGTTCTCTCGTCGCCAGGCGATCAGAGCCAGGGGGCCCAGAGATCCTCCAACGACACTCCCGAAGCCAGAGAGGCCGCCGCGCCAGAGGGCCAGCGCTTCTGCTGGATGTTCCTGGAAGTAGGCCAGGTGGGCCAGGACGTAGAGGATACGCCCAACCAGCAACCCGCCTATGCCCGCCGCCAGGGCTCCATCCAGTACAGTCCACGCGGGCAGGCCCTTCCTGTGGCCCAGCAGAAGGGAAAACAGGATACCGGTGAGGGTTCCTGTGATGAGAATGTAGGGATAGGCCATAGGGGCAATGGGGGATTTTGCGGCGACCTTGGGCCGCCGCAAAATCCCCATTATCGGGCGTTGGTCAGTCGCCAACGGGCGCCGACTCAAGTCGGCCTGCTTTGGCCTTCGGCCAGCGGTCGGCCTGCGCCGACCGGGAAACCTACGTCAGCGGAGGCTGACGCCCGGCGCGAAAGCGCCAGAGCGAGGTTGATTTCTAATCAGCGCCGACTGGAAGTCGGCCTGCTTTGGCCTTCGGCCGATGGTCGGCCTGCGCCGACCGGAAAACCTACGTCAGCGGAGGCTGACGCCCGGTGCGAAAGCGCCAAAACAAGGCTGATTTCTAATCAGCGCCGACTCAAGTCGGCCTGCTTTGGCCTTCGGCCGATGGTCGGCCTGCGCCGACCGGAAAACCTACGTCAGCGGAGGCTGACGCCCGGCGCGAAAGCGTCAGAGCGAGGTTGATTTCTAATCAGCGCCGACTGGAAGTCGGCCTGCTTTGGCCTTCGGCCGGTGGTCGGCCTGCGCCGACCGGAAAACCTACGTCAGCGGAGGCTGACGCCCGGCGCGAAAGCGTCAGAGCAAGGCTGATTTCTAATCAGCGCCGACTGGAAGTCGGCCTGCTTTGGCCTTCGGCCGATGGTCGGCCTGCGCCGACCGGAAAACCTACGTCAGCGGAGGCTGACGCCCGGCGCGAAGGCGCCAAAACAAGGTTGATTTCTAATCAGCGCCGACGCAAGTCGGCCTGCTTTGGCCTTCGGCCGATGGTCGGCCTGCGCCGACCGGAAAACCTACGTCAGCGGAGGCTGACGCCCGGCGCAAAAGCGCCAGAGCGAGGTTGATTTCTAATCAGCGCCGACGCAAGTCGGCCTGCTTTGGCCTTCGGCCAGTGGTCGGCCTGCGCCGACCGGAAGACCCGCGTCAGCGGAGGCTGACGCCCGGCGCGAAAGCGTCAGAGCGAGGTTGATTTCTAATCAGCGCCAACCAAGGCGGATTCCCCATCAGCGCCGTCACTACGGCTGCGTGGGCACCTTCTCCTGCCAGTTGTCGCTGTACTGAACCTGGGCCATCTGAGCATCCAGCCAGGCCTGGAACCGCCGCTGCTGTTCGGTCAACTTGAGCCAGAAGTCCAGTTCCCGCTCTTCCCGCCCCAGCACCTGAACGATGTACCAGCGACCGTCTTCGGCGGCGATGGGCTGGGTGTATTGCCCGTTCTGAGTGCTCCAGACAGTCGCTGCAGCCGTCTCTCCGAATAGGTCCTCCAGGTAACCCTGCGTTCCCCACTGGGCATCCACGGCATAGGCTCCGTCTTCCGTGTTCTCCTGAATCTCCGCCGCAATGTCCTCCCACTTTTCCCCCTTCTCCAGCCGCTCCAATGCTTTTTTCGCTGCCTCTTCGCTGGAGAAGGACATATGGCGGAACTGGACCTGCTCCATCTTCGGAGGAAGTTCCGCTGCAAAGGCTTCCTGAAGTTTGTCGTAGAGAAGGCTTGCCTCCACCATAGCGCGGAACTTCTTCTCGCTGAGCCCTGCGGGCTTCAGACGGTTGTTCACGAATTCCCGATAGAGGCGCTCAAATTCCTCCCTGGGCATTGGTGTCGGGGCGGGAGTGGCCGTTGCGGTCACTTCTACCGTCGGGGAGACCGACGGGGCAGCAGTCGGGGTCAGCGAGAGCGCCGCTGCATCCCGGTCGTAGCCGAACTGTTCCTCTATGGCCCGATCTATCTCTTCCTGGGAAACCGTGATTCCCCTCCTCGCAGCCTCCTGACGGATCAGTTCCTCCCGAATCATCTGGTCCAGAATCTCTTTGCCCAGGAAGGTAGCGTAGGCGGGAGAGAGTTGGGTGTCCAGTTGCCGAATCTGCGTGTTTAGGTATTCCAGAATAGAGGAGGAGTCCGGATCGGTAGGGTCAATCGCCATCCGCTGAGCCGTCAGGTATGCCTGTTCTTCTTTAAGGATACTGCGATGGTAGCGGACCCGGGCCTCAAAGTCGGCCGCGCTGATGGGAATGCCGTTGACGATCGCAACGGGCTCGCGGGCTTTCAGAACGAAGTGGTCCAGAAGGCCATAGCCCACGACGGCGAGGACCAGGATGCAGACCGCAACGGTGCCAATAATTAACCAGCGGTTCATCCGGGCCTCTCGCTCAGCCCGGGACTGCTGTTTCTTGGTCAGAGGACGTGGGGCGACTTCCCGACGCTTCTTGGACATTTCTCCTGCTCCCATAAAGCACTGGGGTTCGGAGTGGGCGACTTTGCTGCCCACCCCGAACCCCATACCTGGCCGGATTATGGACTACCCAAAGCGATATTCCACCGTGAAGGGAAGCAGAGCCAGGTGGCGGGCCCGCTTGATGGCGCGCGCCAGTTGGCGCTGGTGGTACGCGCAGAGGCCCGTCTGCCGGCGGGGCCGGATTTTGGCCCGCTCGGTCAGAAAGCGGCTCAGCGTCTCCGCATCCTTGTAGTCAATCTGGTCCACTTTCTCGGCGCAGAAAACACAGCGGCGAACCACCGGCCGCCACTGGCGAGACACTCGGGCCGTTGTCTTTTGCTCCTCAGCCAACTCTCACCTCCTGAAGGCTACCGTTTAAAAGGGAAATTCCTGATTTAGAGTCTCGTTTTCTCCGGGCTCGGGTTCCTCCCCGATCAGGGGCTGCCCCTCTTCCTGTTCGGGGACCTGCACACGACCGCCCAGGATGATCATTTCCTGGGCCACCAGTTCCGTACGGAAATGCTTGCGGCCGTCGGCGTCCTCCCAGCCCCGGGTCTGGAGACGGCCCTCAATGTAAACCTGCTGCCCCTTGTGGAGCCGCTGCTTGCAGATTTCCGCCAGGTTGCCCCAGGCAACCACGTTGAACCACTCTGTCTCCTCCCGCCGCTCGCCGTTGGAGTTGGTCCAGCCACGGACGGTCGCCACGCTGAACGTCGTCACTGGCCGCCCGGACGGGGTGTACCGCATCTCCGGATCGCGGCCCAGGTACCCGATAATCATCACCTTGTTCAACCCTCTCATCTTTCCTCACCCTCTTTGAGAATAGAACGCAGACAAACGCAGATTCGTTTATCCTTTTCTATTCCTCTTCCCCTTCGTCGGTGCGGACGAAGAGATAACGCAGGATGGGCTCCCGGAGTTTCAACGCTCGTTCCAGTTCGGCCACTTTGGGCGCGTTCAGGCCGATGTCCATCAGGACGTAGTAGCCCTCCCGCACTTTGCGGATGGGGTAGGCCAGCCGCCGGAGCCCCCAGGGCTCTACCTTGTGGACAACCCCTCCATTGGACTCTACGAGGTTCCTCACATCGGCGATGACGGCCTCCAAGCCGGCCTGGTCCACCTGAGGGTGCACAATGTACGTCAGTTCGTATCGGCGCATAGACGGTTCTCAACCTCCTTTCCACGGGATTGCCCCCGGTCTTCTGCCAGGAGCGGAAAGTTGGGGACTTCAAACGGGCTCAATGATAACACGGATTGTTTATTTTGGCAAACATCAAAGGTAAATCACGACCTCCAGCCGTGTCCCGACCCCCACGGTGGATTCCAGGCGCATTTCGTCTGCGCAATTTTTAATGTTCGGAAGTCCCATTCCGGCGCCGAACCCCATCTCCCGCACCCAGTCCGGCGCGGTAGAAAAGCCCGGCTCCATCGCCTTCTCTATGTCCGGAATGCCGGGACCCCGGTCTATGGCCAGCAGGTGGACGCGAGTGGGATCTACCTCCACAATGAGTTCCCCGCTGTCGGCATAGATGACGATGTTCATCTCCGCCTCGTAGGCCGCAATGGCAACCCGCCGGACTGTTCTGGGGTCAATCCCCAGCCGGGAAAGGGTCGTCTTCAGCCGACTGGACGCATCGCCGGCCCGGACAAAGTCCCGCGCCACCACGTTGTACCGGAAGCGAAGGGTCACCTGGTCCGCCAGGATGTCCTCAAAGATGTGGCTGGCACGGTAGCGCCGGACTTCCTCCTCGTGATACTCTATCTCCAGGCGGCGCAGCAGGGCCCGGACGATGTCCCCCTGAACGATGATGCCCACCAGGTCGCCCTGGCGGTTGATGACCGGGAAGCGCCCGTAACCCAGTTTGGAGAATTTCCCCACCGCGTGCACCAGCGGCTCGTCCTCATAGAGCGTGACCGGATTGGGGGTCATCTTCTCGCCGACGGTGGCGCCCAGTTCCCCCGCGGCCAGGGCTTTGATGAGGTCCTCTATGCTGATGATCCCCACCATCCGCCCGCCCTCCACCACGGGGGTTCCCGAAATCCGGTTGGCGCGCAGGACCTCCCGGAACTCGGCCATGGTCATCTGCGGGGTGACAGTGATGACTTTCGTGGTCATCGCGTCCTGCACCCGCAGTTCGTAGACCAGTTCTTGGAGCCGGGTGATTTCCCTTTTCTGCGCCGGGGCCCGCGAGGATACCGTCATACTTCACCAAAGAACTCGCGCCAGGACTTCAGGCTGGCCTCAAAAAGGCCGCAACTGGGCAATCCGGCCTTATAGAGCCGGCCGCAGGTCTCAAACATCGTGTACTTGGATGCCAGCAGCGCGATGCCTTTCTCCTCTGCCAGCGCGATGGTCTCCGGCGGCGGAACTTTCCCCCGGACAAAGACGATGGCGTGGATCCCCGCCATCTCCGCCGTCCGGACCACTTGGGGGTTGGTCAGGCCGGTCATCAGCAGGGTCCCTTCGTGGGTGAAGGCCAGGACGTCGCTCATCAGGTCGGCGCCACAGCCCATAGAGACTTCCAGATCCAGGTCGGTATTCTTCGTGATGACTTTGCCCTCAATAATTTCCAGCACGTCGCGCAGTTTCATCTGGGCCTCCTTTCCCAAAGGTGTGGGGCCTGGCGACAGCCCTCGGTCGCCGCAAAGCCCTCATCTTCAGAAGAAACTGGCCGCCAGGGCCAGGAGCATTTGCCCGCCATAGTAGAGCGCCAGGCTGAAAGGATGATATTTCAGGGGCCGCCAGAACCGGTCGGCTGCCAGAACCACGTCGGAGAGGTAAAACAGTAGGGCACCTCCGGCCACCATCCACGCCTGCACAGGGGTAAAGGCGGGGCTGACAAAGGCCGAAAGGGCCCGGTGGACCATCACCGAGATGACCCCCATATACAGGACGACGGGGCCCTTCATTCGCCCCAGCCCTGGCTCAATCAGCCGGTAGAACCCCGCCGCGGCCAGGATCAGCAGCGCGGCGGTCAGGACGTCCCAGGGGGAGAAACGGCCCAGGAAGAGGAAGACCGCTGTATAGGCGACATGGGCCAGCAGGAACAGGAAGAGTCCCGTCAGGAAGGCGCGGGGCCGCTGGGGAAACATCAGCGCGACGTCGCCCCCCAGGGAAAGAACCAACCCTACCGTCACTCCGGTCGTGTAGATGGGGCTCCAGGTGGGCACTGTCAGCGACAGCAGCGCCGCGGCGATGACCAGGAGGGTGGAAAGGGGTTTGGCGATGTAGACGTGCCCCCACCGATCCCGCAGTCGCGCCCAGATGAGCCAGGAGACGGTGACGATCAGGGCCGGGACTGTGAAAAATGCGGGTTTCATATGGGCGTGTGTCCTTTATATCAGTCCGCGGATAGGGATCCGGACGACCTCCAGCATCTGGTCGTGGATAAGGCCGTTAGAGGCGACGATGGTTTTTCCGGAAAGACAGTTCGGGGTGCCATCAAAGTCGGTGACGCGGCCTCCAGCCTCCCGGACCAGCAGAATCCCTGCAGCCACATCCCACGGGGCCAGCCCGATCTCCCAGAAGCCGTCCAGTCGTCCGCAGGCGACGTAGGCCAGGTCCAGGGTGGCTGCACCAGCCCGCCGGACCCCCAGCGCCCGCCGGATGAAGTGCCCCATCCGTTCCACGTTGTTATCCACCGCGGTTCGTCGGTCGTAGGGGAAGCCGGTGGCCAGGAACGCATCGGCCAGGTCGGGTACCGAGGAGACGTGGATGGGTTCCCCGTTCAGGGTTGCGCCACCCCCTGCGATAGCCGTGAAGGTCTCGTCCCGCAGGGGATCGTAGATGACGCCGACGAGGGGCTCCCCGTCGGCGACGAGGCCCAGGGAGACGGCGACGTGGGGGAAGCCGTGGGCGAAGTTGTTGGTCCCATCCAGTGGGTCCACCAGCCAGATGGGAGGGCCGGGGTCGGCCCAGGAATCCCCGCCGCCCTCTTCCGCCAGAATCCGGTGGTCGGGAAAGGCGGCACGCAGCCGATCCAGGATGAGCCGCTCCGCGGCCCAATCCACTTCCGTGACCGGGTTGACGTCCCCCTTCAGGTCAAAGGGACGCACAGCCCGTGGAAAGTTCTCCCGAATCAGTTTCCCTGCTTCGTGGGCGATGGCGATGGCAGTCTGTTGAATCCGGTTGAGGTCCATCGGTTGTTTTCCCTTCATTCACGAGATTTGCGCATTCCCCTGCTATGCATGCCATCAGGCTGATCCAGAGTTTCAGCGATGTCGTGCATAAGCCATAGTATTCTAACTCACTATGCGCTTTTCCGCCACAGGGGGAAGGAGATAGTGAAGGTCGTTCCCTCCCCGACGCGGCTTTTTACCTCAATCCGGCCCCGGTATCGGTCCACCAGTTCCTTGACAATTGCCAGACCGAGCCCCGTTCCCACTGCGTTGAAGGCGCGGGCATTGGGGGCGCGATAGAACTCCTCAAAGAGGTGGGGGATGGCTTCCTCTGGAATCCCGATGCCCGTGTCGGAGACCTCCACTTGGGCCTCGTCTCCGACTTTCCGGACCACAACGGTGACCTGTCCCCCCGGCGGGGTGTACTTGATAGCGTTGCCGATGAGATTGACGAAAATACGGTCCATCCCCTCTTCCGTCGCCCAGACGGCCAATTCCTCTTTGCAGCGCTGAACGGTGAGGGAGAGCCCCTTTTCTTCCGCGCGCGGGTCCAGGAGAAGCACGGCTCGCCCCACCGAGGCGTTGATGGCTACTGGCCCCTCTTTCTCCGCCAGTTCAGGGGCCCGGCTGGCGGCCAGGTCCAGAAGGTCGTTGACCAGAGTCTCCAGAAAGTCCAGCCGCCCGGAAATGCGGGAGAACACATCCCGCTGCTGGTCAGTGAGGGGGCCCGCGTAGCCTTTCAGGACGTTGCGGACCAGCGACTGGGCTACCGTTATGGGGGAGCGAAGTTCGTGGGTGGCGACGTGGATGAAGCGGGCCTTGGCCGCCTCTATCCGCTCCTGCTCCGCCAGGTCCTGGACAGCGCCGATGGCCATTCCCCCCAGTTTGGCCAGCGCGCGCAGACAGGCGACATCCCGTTCGGAAAAGGCGCAGGGCTCCCGGCGGTAGACGCAAAGGGCTCCCAGAGGCTCTCCCGGCACGACGAGGGGAACACAGAGCGCGGCGCGCATCCCCTCCGGAAGGCCTGCTTTCTCCCCAACCTCCTCGGCCTGAAGGGGCTCTTGTCGCTGCGCAGCCTCCTGGGGCAACCCCTGTGCCGGTAAGGGGACATCGGGAAAGCCGACGCCTCCGGCGAAGGCCAGGGCCTTTCCCTCCGCCTCCAGAAAAACCGCGGCGGCGTCGGCAGCGAGGATCTCCTTCGCTGCCGACGCCAGATGTTCCACCACGTCCTTCAGGTTCATCCGCGCCGGTTCCACGCCAGGGATTTCTCCAGCGGGGGGAGGCCGCGCAGCCGCTCCGTGAATTCCCGCACCGTCTGAGCGAAGAGTTCCCCCTCGGAAGAGGAGACCCACTTGACCAGAAAACGCTCCGGCTCAATGCCGACGAACTCCAGAAGTGCCCGCAGGACGGGCATCCGGCGGGCCGTCCGGTGATTGCCGGTGGCGTAGTGGCAGTCGCCGATGTGACAGCCCAGGACCATCACTCCATCGGCCCCTTCCTTGAAAGCCCGGATGACCAGTTCCGGCGAAACCCGGCCCGAACAGGGGACCCGGATAATCTTGAGGTTAGGGGGATACTTCAGCCGGGCCGATCCAGCCAGGTCCGCTCCGGCGTAACTGCACCAGTTGCAGAGAAAACCGATGATTTTGGGTTCGTATCCCTGCTGGCTCATCGCCCGCTCCTGTTTTTATTTGAAACCACGAAGGACACAAAGGACACGAAGGGCACGCAGGTTTTTATAAAAACTTGCAGGGGTGCAAGGGATTGGGTCATCGGCGTTCGCGCTCTTGGGCAGCCCGTGTGTCCTCCGTCACCTGCTTCCAGGTCTGTACGGAGAGCCATACCAGTTCCACCACGTCCACTGCCCGCACGCGGAGCCGGTTCTGGCGGGCCGCCTCCTGGAAGGTGCGCCGGCACTGCTGACAGGCGGAGACAATGGTCTGGGCGCCGGTAGCGAGGGCCTGATTCAGCCGTCGGGTCGCCACTCCCATCGTCACCGACGCGTCGGCGATCTCCACGTCGCCTCCACCACCGCAACAGAGGGAGTTTTCCCGCGTTGCCTCCATCTCCCGCACCTGGAGCCCCGGAATGCGGGCCAACACCTCCCGCGGAGCGTCGTACACCCCGCCTTTGCGCCCCAGGTCGCACGGGTCGTGGTAGGTCACCACATTTTCCACCGTTCCCAGGTTCAGCCGTCCTTCCTCCAAGACCTCCGCCAGCAATTCTGTGGCGTGTTGTAGCCGAAGCCCGCGGACATCGGCCATCTCCGGGTAGAGATGGGTCCAGGCGTAGTAGCACGAGGGACAGGTGAAGACGACGCGCTTTGCGCCCACTTCCCGGACCCGTTCCACGTTGTGTCGGGCTATCGTCTCCATCCGCTCCCGTAGCCCCACCACATAGAGGGGATAACCGCAGCACCACTCGTCGCCTCCCAGGGTGGTGAACGCTATCTCCGCCTCCGCCAGCACTTCCACCAGCGCCTGGGGGATCGCGTAGGCGCGGGGGTAGAACGAACTCACGCAGCCCACGAAATAGACCACCTCCGCCGTTCGCCGGGGCGGATTCACCCCCTCCAGCGGTCGGGGCAGGTTCTGGCTCCAGATCAGGCGGCTGGCGTTGTCGTCCCCGGAGATGTTGTAGCGATGGGTGACCGTTTCTCCCAACTGGACCAGCAGGGACGGCACGTCGGCTCCAGAGCGGAAGGCGTACTCCTTGAGGGCGACCATAGTGTCGGTGAGCGGGATGCCCCGCGGGCAGCGCACCTGGCAGGATTTGCAGACGGTACAGAGCCAGAAGGTCCGGCTGGTCAGGACCTTCTCCACCAGACCCAGACGGATCATCTGCCACAGTTGCCGGGGGGTGTAGTCCATCGCGTAAGCGGTGGGGCAGGAGGCAGAACAGGTGCCGCACTGCATGCAGGAACTGAGTTTCTCCCACCATTCGGGAACCACTTTGTGGATCCAGTCCGGTTGAGCGGTTGGCAGGTCCAAAATTCTGCGCATCTCTCTATCTCCGAAACTGCGATGGCTCGTAGCAGGCCTGGCGGCCTGCGCCGCGTAGCCCAGGCTGTTAGCCTGTATTTTGCAGGCCTGGCGGCCTGCGGTACAGGTAGCGCAGGCTGTTAGCCTGTATTTTTGCAGGCCTGGTGGCCTGCGTTACAGGCCTGGCGGCCTGCGTTACGTGTAGCACAGGCTGTTAGCCTTTTGCAAGCCTGGCGGCCTGCGTTACAGGCCCGGCGGCCTGCGTTACGTGTAGCGCAGGCTGTTAGCCTGTGTTTTGCAGGCCTGGCGGCCTGCGTTACAGGTAGCGCAGGCTGTTAGCGTGTTTTTGCAGGCCTGGTGGCCTGCGGTACAGGCCTGGCGGCCTGCGTTACAGGTAGCACAGGCTGTTAGCCTGTATTTTGCAGGCCTGGTGGCCTGCGTTACAGGCCTGGCGGCCTGCGTTACAGGTAGCGCAGGCTGTTAGCCTGTGTTTTGCAGGCCTGGCGGCCTGCGTTACAGGTAGCACAGGCTGTTAGCCTGTGTTTTGCAGGCCTGGTGGCCTGCGTACAGGTAGCGCAGGCTGTTAGCCTGTATTTTGCAGGCCTGGTGGCCTGCGGTACAGGCCTGGCGGCCTGCGGTACAGGTAGCGCAGGCTGTTAGCCTGTGTTTTGCAGGCCTGGCGGCCTGCGGTACAGGCCCGGCGGCCTGCGTTACAGGTAGCACAGGCTGTTAGCCTGTGTTTTGCAGGCCTGGTGGCCTGCGGTACAGGCCCGGCGGCCTGCGTTACAGGTAGCACAGGCTGTTAGCCTGTGTTTTGTAGGCCTGGTGGCCTGCGGTACAGGCCCGGCGGCCTGCGCCGCGTAGCCCAGGCTATTAGCCTGTATTTTGCAGGCCTGGCGGCCTGCGGTACAGGCCTGGTGGCCTGCGTTACAGGCCCGGCGGCCTGCGCCGCGTAGCCCAGGCTGTTAGCCTGTATCTGCAGGCCCGACGGCCTGCGTTACAGTAACCCGGGCTGTTAGCCTGTATCTGCAGGCCCGGTGGCCTGCGTTACAGTAGCACAGGCTGTTAGCCTGTATTTTGCAGGCCTGGTGGCCTGCGGTACAGGCCCGGCGGCCTGCGTTACAGGCCCGGCGGCCTGCGTTACGTTACGCTCATCTCTTCCGTCACCTCTTCCGCTCGCATTGCGAAAATCGCCCCCATCATCTCCGAGATCAGTTGCCGGTCGGTGAAGTGGCGGAGGGTGACGGCTTTGGAGGGGCAGGTCCCGGTGCAGGTGCCGCACCCCTTGCAGAGGGCCTCAATGACGTGTGCCACTCCCTTGTCGGACAGGTACTCTATCGCTGCGTACGGACAGGTCGGGATGCACTGGCCGCATCCGGTGCACATCCATTCGTCCACGACGGCGATCGCGGGCTGGATTTCCACCTCCCCCTGTCCGATAAGGGAGAGGACTTTCGCCGCTGCCGCAGAAGCCTGGGCGACGGAATCGGGAATGTCCTTGGGGCCCTGGCAGCACCCGGCGATGAAGACGCCGTCGGTCATCGTCGCCACCGGGTCCAGTTTGGGGTGCTTCTCCCGGAACCAGCCGTCGGCGTCGGTGCTGATACCGAAGAGGCGGGCCACTTCGCGGCTATCCCGCCGGGGCTCCAGGCCGACGCTGAGGATGACCATATCCACCGGGATGCGCATCAACTGGCCCAGAATCCGATCCTCCACGTAGACAGCCAGTTTGCCCTCCTCCAGCAGGATGTCCGCCGGTTGTCCGTTGATGAAGACGACCCCCTCGCTCTGCAGCCGCTTGTAGAATTCCTCGTACGCCTTTCCCCCGGCGCGCATATCAATGTAACACTGGTAGACCCGGGCGCCGGTTCGGTGGCGGACCAGGTGGGCCAGTTTCAGAGAGTACATACAGCACACCCGGGAGCAGTAGGGGTGGGTGTTCTCGTCCCGGCTCCCCACGCAGTGGATGATGGCGACACTCTGGGGGACCGTTTTCCCATCCCGCAGGACGACGCGCCCACCCGTCGGGCCGCCCCCGCTGAGCATCCGCTCCACTTCCATCGCGGTGAAGACGTTGGGATAGCGCCCGTAGCCGAAGCGGGAGATGCGCCGGGGGTCAAAGGGGTCATAGCCCGTCGCTAAAATAATGTTGCCCACCTGGACTTCCAGGATGGTGTCCTGCTGGTTGTAGTCAATCGCGCCGGTGGGGCAGACTTTCTCGCAGAGGCGGCAGCGCCCTTTGGTGAACCAGAGACAGTTTTCCCGGTCAATAACGGGGACAGGCGGGACGGCCTGGGCAAAGGGCCTGTAGATGGCCTTGCGGTAGCCCAGTCCGGCCTCAAAGACGGTATCCAGCACTTTCGTCGGGCACTTCTCCTGGCAGGCGCCGCAGCCAGTGCACTTGGCCTCGTCCACCGACCGGGCCCGCTTGCGGATGCGGATGGTGAAGTTGCCCACATAGCCGGAGACCGACTCCACTTCGCTGTAGGTCAGGAGGGTGATATGGGGATGCCGACCGGCATCCATCATCTTGGGGCCGAGGATTCAGGCACTACAGTCCAGGGTTGGGAAGGTCTCGTCCAGTTGGGCCATCCGCCCGCCGATGGAGGGCTCCCGCTCCACCAGATAGACGGGGTATCCGGCGTTGGCCAGGTCCAGAGCGGCCTGGATACCAGCGATCCCTCCGCCGACGACGAGGGTGGCGGGGTGGATGCGGACCCGGGAGGTGAAGAGGGGCTGATGGTGGCGCACCCGCAGGACGGCGGCCTCCACCAGGGCTTTGGCCTTTTCGGTGGCGACGGCGGGGTCTTCGGTGACCCAGGAGCACTGCTCCCGGATGTTGGCCATCTCAAAGTAGTAGGGGTTCAGCCCGGCCCCGGCGACGGCCCGCTGGAAGGTGGGCTCGTGCATCCGGGGAGTGCAGGCCGCCACCACCACCCGGTCCAGGCCCAGTTCCCGGATGTCCTTCTGGATCAGTTCCTGGCCCAGGCTGGAGCACATAAAGCGGTAGTCCCGGGCGACGGCGACGCCAGGCAGGGAGGCGGCCCAGCGGGCCACCTCCGCCACGTCCACCACCCCGGCAATGTTGGCCCCACAGTGGCAGATGTAGACGCCGATTCTCATGAGCACCTCCGGATATGAGGTGGGCGCAGCAGATGAATGCGGGTTTTTCGGTTGCGTGACGCGTGAAAAGTGAGGTGTGTTACGTATTGCGTATTCCGTTCAAGTTGACGTTTCACGACCTCACTGGCCAAGAGTTTTCAGCATTGGCACCAGTTTGTGCTTCCGCTGATGTTTCTCCAGGAGAGACTGGAGATAGGCGTCCATTGGGCTTTCCGGCCAGCGGCCAGGAGGATATCGCGCCTGCACCGAAGCCATCGGATAGCCACATCGTACTCCCCGGCCTTCCCCGCATCCACAATCTCCTCTTCCTGGGACCGGTGGACCAGGCAGAGGAGGGTGGCGATGATGTGCTTGCAGTCGCCGCCCCAGTCGTAGGGGCAGGTGCATTCCGCGGCCACGATGTCGCCACCCGGGCCGAACTCCACCGTCACTCGGTATGGCTCGTACTGGCTTCCTTCCACCTCAGCGGTGAGGGGTGAGGGCGCCGTCCCGCCAGACGACGTGGCTCACGGCGCCGCTGTGGAAGTACTCCAGCCCCCGCTCCCAAGATTGGGGAGTGGCGCGCTGGCGAATCTGGTTTTCCTTCAGAGAGGGTAAATCGGTCATCTTTCTCCCAGGCTGGTCGGTGATTGGCTCATCTGATTCTCGCGCTCCGGGAATAGGGACGGAGCGACGCGCCTCACAGGAAGCCCTCCAGGAATCCGGCGATCTCGTACTGCCAGAACACTGGCCCGTCGGTGCAGATGAACTTCTCCCCCAGGTTGCAACGGCCACACTTGCCGATGCCGCAGTGCATCCGGGCCTCCAGAGTCGTGAGCATCTGGTCCGGGGAGAAGCCCAGTTTCTTCAGGGTCAGGAAGACGAAGTGGATCATAATGGGCGGGCCGCAGGTGATGGCGACCGCGTTCTGGGGCGACGGAGCCACTTTCTCCAGCAACTGGGTGATGAGACCGACGTTGTCCCTCCACCTCTCATCCCCCCGGTCCACAGTGACGTGGAACTCGGTGGCCCAGGCGGAGCGCCATTCGTCAAACTCCTCGGTGAAGATGAGCAGATCCGGACTCCGGGCGGCCCAGAGGATGGTCAGGTGGCCGTAGTCCTCCCGGCGGTCCAGGATGGTCTGGATGACGGGCCGCAGGGGCGCGCCGCCGATACCACCGCCGATGATGACGATATTGCGGCCCCGGAGTTGCTCCATAGGGAACCCACGGCCCAGGGGTCCCCGTACTCCCACTGGGTCGCCCACGTCCAGGGTGTGAAGGGTGTTCGTGACGTGGCCGATGGCGTTGACGGCGAACTCCAGATAGGGCCCTCGCGCGGGGGTAGAGGCCAGGCCGAAGGGGGCCTCCCCCGCGCCGAAGGCGGAGAGAAAAGCAAACTGACCGGGCTGATAATCGGCGAAGGCCGCTTTTCCCTCCGGCTCCAGAAGTTCTACCTGGAAGAGTTTGATCCCGGTCGCCAGATTCCGGACGCCCACCAGGCGCCCCAGGTACGGACGCATCGGGTTAGCGAGGGCCATGCTCGGCCTCCTGATTCATCTTCTCCTACTTCTGAGCGACGTCTCGCATTACCTCGGTGATGTCAATGTCCACTGGACAGGAGACGATACATCGTCCACACCCCACACATCCCAACGGGCCGAAGTCCTCTGGGTAGTAGCAGAACTTGCACAGGAAGCGGTTGCGCAGTCGCTCCCAGTTGGTGGGGCGGGGGTTGTGGCCTCCGGCCACCCGTCGGTAATTGGGGCTGGTACAGGCGTCCCAGGCCCGGATACGCTCTATGCGGGTGACGCCGGACCGGATGTCCACCACCCGGTCGGCCACGTCAAAACAACGGCAGGTGGGGCAGACGTAGGTACAGATGCGGCAACTCAGACACCGTTCCCCGTGCCGCATCCAGATGTTTCCCTCAAACATCGCCCGCCACTTCGCCGTGGGGGTCACCGGGACAGGAGGGTTGTACTCCTCCACGGGCAGTGGCTCTCCCTTCGGCTCCGTCACCTCCAGCCCTTCCAGAACCGCCACCCCCCTCGGAGTGACCGGCTGCAGGAAGAACCCCTCCGGGCCAGGGCGGATCAGCACGTCCAGATAGGTGGCATCCGTTGGACCGCCGCCCATGGAGGTGCAGAAGCATCCCTCCCACATCCGGATGCAGGCCATTCCCACCAGGGTGGTCCGTTCCCGGTGATGCTGATAATAGCGGTCCGGCGGAGCCTGGTGCAGGAAGAGGGCATCTATGGCCGCCAGGCCGTGGGCATCGCAGGGGCGAATGCCGAAAAGGACCTGTCGCCGGTCGGGCAAGACTTCCTCCAGCGCGACGTCTTTTCCCCTCTGCTCAATACGGAGAAGGACTTCCGTGGCCGGGAAAAGGTAGTCCTTCGCCGGGAGTTCCGGCCGTTCGTAGTCCAGAAGGACCTCCTCGCTGGAAGATACCGGACGGTACAGGACGTGGCCGTCCACATCGCATGGAGCGACGAGGTCAACTTCCTGGGCCAGGCGGTCCAGCCAGGCTTTCAGTCGGTCCAGGGTGGTGAATCGCATCGCACCTCCTTGACCTGCGACGGGCTCTCCGTTACCGGCGGAGGTTTCTGCGCCCTGGGCCGTGCGGCCCTAAATGGGCGAGCCCTCCGGCCCCAATTCAAAGAGCAGGGGGGTCAAGGCCTCTGCGCGTCCGGCCCGATGGCCGTAGAGGGCCTCTATCTCCCGAACCAGGCATCGGTTCAGAAGGCTCAGGGGGAGCCCCATCGGGCAGACTCGCTCGCACTCGTCGCATTCCACGCAGCGCCCTGCCAGATGGAAGGCCCGTCCCAGGTGAAAGACGAACTTCTGGGGGATTTCAATGCCCATATCCACCCAGAGGCCGTCGTCCCGCTCAAAAGCGCAGGTGGGGCAGTAACAGCCGGGACAAACCTGGCGGCAGGCGTAGCAGCGGATGCAGCGGTCAAACTCCCGCAGCCAGAACGTGAGCCGCTCCGCGGGCGCCATCGCGGCAACGCGCTCCAGGTCGGACCAGTCGTCGGGCGCGGGCTCTACCGCCGGAGGCTCCCCCAGCAGGAGGTCGTAGACCAGGGGCACCCGGTCGGTGCAGCGGCGACATTTGGCGGCGGGCTGGCCATCTCGGCCCATCACGCCCTCGCAGGCGATGCCGATGACGTAGACCCGGCCTCGTTCTATTTGCCGTTCGGCGAAAAGGACGTTGAGGGTTCGGCTGTCGCAGGGTTTGACGACGATCCCGATCCGGGGCGGTTCTTCTCCTCGCTTGCGGGGCTTCTTTTTGTTGTGAAGATAAGTGGTCAGGTTGTGGACGCACTCCGGTCCCCAGACCAGGCGGTCGGCCTCGGCTGGTTCATAGAGGAAGGCGGGGCGGACTCGGCCTCGGGGGCCGGTCTCGTAGCCGATGATGCAATCCACCCGCCTTTCGGATAGCAGACGGCGGGCTTCCTCCCGCAGTTGGTGGATGATCGCGCGGCGAACGGACACCCTGTGCCTCCCAAAAACAGGATTTTCGTGGCGAAAGTCCTGCCTTCGCCACGAAAAGAATGCTCTGGCCTCCGGCGGGGTGCGGGGCGTGGCGAGGATGATAGAAGAAGAGATACTCCGCCGATGGCCAGGCGAGCCATCGGCGCCCCCCAAAAAGACGAAACGATGGGTTTTCGTTACGGCGGCTGCCGCAACGAAAACCTATTTTCCTCGCGACCTCTCAATCAGCGTGCGGACCTTGCGCAGAAGAACGTCGGGGTCAATAGGCTTATCCACGAAATCATCCACGGGCAAGTAGGCCTCGTCCGGCCCAAAGCGCAGGGAAGTGGTCGTGTGGATGGCGGTCAGGATGAGGATGGGGATATGGCGGTACGGGGCGTACTCCGACCGCGGGTCGGGGCTTCGCAGTTGCAACGAGACCTGGAAGCCAGCCGTCGTGGTCTCCATCATCACATCCAGGATGATCAGGTCGGGGTTGATTTCTTTGACTTTCTGTAACCCCTCCTGCCCCGAAGAGGCAACGTGAACCTCATAGCCGTTGGCCTCCAGGGGCATCCGCAGCGCAGTGACCATATCGGGGTCGTCTTCAATAATTAGAATTTTGTCGGCCATAGCAGACTCCTTTGGAGAAGGTCATTTTCAGCAACTCTGCGGACAGCGGGGATAAGGCCACCGGTCAGTTCTCTATAGAGGTCTCTCAGGTTTTCCTCCCTCCTCAGAACAGGCCATCACGTGTTTCCGTATTTCCTTCACCAGCCTCGGCAGCGCTGCTTCCACCGCGGGGCTGAGCCCTTCCTCCCAATCCATTCGCTCCGGCTGAATGCCGTAGATGATGATCTCGGGAAGGGCCCGGCCCAGCGCGCGGGCCAGGGCCAGCGTTTCGGCCAATCCGGCGCTGTGGCTGGAGAGGGATGCCAGACTTCCGACCAGATGGGCATCTTCCGGGGTGAAGCGGAGAAACTCGCCAGGGTTTCGCCCGAGGATAGCTGCATCCACAATGATGACCTGGTCCCATCCCTCCAGCAGATAGAGCAGGTCCAGTCCCAGCGTCCCTCCGTCCACGGCCTCCACCCCCTCGGGCAAACCCCGGCGGCGGAGTTCCGCCACCACCCGGGGGCCGACTCCGTCGTCCCCTCGCAGGGGATTGCCCAGGCCGAGGATAAGAACGCGGCGTCCGGAGTCCGAAGTCCGAATCTGAGAGTTAGCCAACGACATCCTCTACGACTCGCTGATGGCTTCGCGCCGGATACGGGAGGATGATGAGTTCTCCCTCCGAGAGTTCTATGTAGCGGTTGGTTTCGGGCAGGGAGAAACAGGCCTCCTCCGGCCACTGACCCTGGGGCGGGAAGAGTTCAGCGACTTCCTGCGCGAACTTCGTCCGGGCCTCCCCTTCGGGTTCTGCAAAAGCCATTCTGCTCACCTGAACGGAACGCAGAGGAACGCAGATAAAACGCAGGTTTTGGGGACGTTTTGTGTCGGCGGCTTCGCCGCCGACACAAAAACGTCCGGACCCTACACAAACTCCACCCTCAGGAAATGGGTCGCGCAGGAGATGCAGGGGTCGTAGGCCCGCACCAGCATCTCCAGCAGGAGCCGCACCTCCTCCTGAGGCCGATCCAGAATCTGGGGGACCAGCGCGCGGATGTCGGCATTGAGGTTGGCCAGGTTCTGGTTGGTGGGGATGATGCAGTTGGCCTCTACGCAGAGGCCCCGCTCATCGTAGACGTAGTGATGGAAGAGGACGCCGCGCGGGACCTCGCACGCGCCCACGCCCTCCCCAGCCCGCACGGTCACTGGCGCCGGTTTCTCCTCCCGCACCCCCCGGACCAGCAACTCATCTATGATGCGGATGGAGTCCTCCAGGCAGTGGACCATCTCCACCACTTGCGCAGCGGTGTTCAGGAAGGGGTTCTTGACGATGGGCTTCATCCCGAACTTGGCTGCGGCCTCCTTGGCCCGTGGGTGCAGTTGCTCATAGTTGTTGTTGAACCGGGCCAGCGCGCCCACCATATAGGACTCCCGGTTGTGCCGGGTCCACTTGGCCGTGGAGAAGGGGACCAGGTACTCGTTGGTGACCTTCTTGTAGTCTTCCACGGAGTACGTGAAACCATCGGAAGTGACGATGACACCGTCTATGAAGGCGTACTCGTCCTCTTTACGCAGGCTGACGTACTCCGTCTCCCGCTCAAACTGGGGCCAGGGGAGAGAGGCGAAAAGGTCCACCGTTGCGTCCATATCGGCGCGGGCGGCGACCAGCCGCTCCCGCATCTGGCGGAGTTCCCGTTCGGTGGGGGTGTGGGTGAAGCCGCCGACGACGAGCGCGCAGGGATGAGTGTGACGCCCGCTGATCATTGCACAGAGGTCCCGGGCCAGTTTCTTTATCCGCAGAGCCCGCTCCACCACTTCCCGGTGGGTCTCCACCAGGGGGATGACGCTATGAACGCCGAAGAAATCCGGCGCCACCAGGTAGTAGGTATGCAGGACGTGGCTATCCAGGATTTCCCCATGGAAGTTCAGTTTGCGCAGGAGCCAGGCCTGCTCGGAAAGTTCCACGCCCATGGCCTTCTCCGTGGCCCGGACGCTGGCGGTGGAGTGGCCCACGGAGCAGATGCCGCAGATGCGGGAGACGATGTGGTTGATGTCGTGGTAGGGACGGCCGCGGACGAAGGCCTCAAAGAAGCGGGGCGCCTCCACCACCTCAAACCGACACTCCTTCACCTCGCCGTTTTTGACGTCCACGACGATGTTGCCGTGGCCCTCCACGCGAGTGACGTAGTGAACGTTGACATTCAGAGTCGTCATAGTTCTCTCTCCACACGAGAAAGGTCATTTTGTTTGTAGCGGCGAGGCCGCTACAAACAAAAACGATTTTATTCCCATTTGCCTGTTCCCACTTCCCGATACGCGTTGAACATCGTGAAGTAGTGCATGATATCGTCCACCGACAGGCCAGCCTCGTCCAGCACGTCCTTCATCGCGTTCTCGTTGGGGTGGGGGATGAGGCCCCGGCAGCCTTCGCAGCCGTCGCCGTAGGTGGGGCAGATGGCTCCGCAGCCGGCCCGTGTCACCGGACCCATGCAGATGCCGCCCACGTGGAAGATGCAGACGTTCCCCTTCATTTTGCACTCCACGCAGACGGGGTAGTCGGGGATAGGCGGCCTCTTACCCACCAGCAGGGCCTTTACCACCTCCACAAACTCCTCAATATCAATCGGACAGCCCGGAACCACGGCGTCCACCTTGACGACGGCGCTCAGGGGGCGGGCCGCGTAGGTCTCGTACCACTCCGCGCGGTCCCCGTAGACGTAGCGGCGGACCTCCTCCGGCGGCAGGAGATTCTTCAGCGTGTTGACGCAGCCGGTGTCGGCGCAGGCGCCCAGCGCGACCAGGACCTTCGCCTGCTCCCGAATGCGCCGGAGCCGCTCCTCGTCGTGGGGGCGGGTGATGGAGCCCTCCACAAAGGCGATGTCAAAATCCCAACCGTCCAGGGTGGCTGCCTCACGCCAGTTGACGACCTCTATCGCATCCAGCAGGTCCAGGTGGGTCTGCAGGGCGTCCACCACTGTCAACTGGCACCCCTCGCAACTGGCGAAGTCAAAAAACGCCACCTTGGGCTTTCCGTTCTGCGACTTGCGACCGGTAACATGCTCCTGGCTCATCACAGTGCCTCCGGGACGTTCTTAATCTGCGCGTAGGTGAAGACGGGGCCCTCTTTGCAGGCGTAGAGATGGTTGATCTGGCAGTGTCCACACTTGGCCAGACCACACTTCATCCGCCGCTCCAGAGAGAGGTAAATCTGGGTCTCTGGAATCCCCTTGCCCAGCAGTTCTATCAGGACGAAGCGGTACATAATCGGCGGGCCACAGGTCACCGCAACCGTGTTGCGGGGGTCCACCGTAACCTTCGGGAACAGAGTGGTGATAACGCCGATGTTCCCCGTCCAGGTCTCATCCCCCCGGTCCACCGTGACGTGGAATTCCACATCGTCCCGGGCGGCCCACTGTTCCAGTTCGTCCCGGAAGAGGAGTTCGGCCGGCCGTTTGGCGCCGTAGAGGATGATAACGCGGCCGAAGGAGCCCCGCTCGTCCAGAACCTGGTTGATCAGGGAGCGGAGAGGAGCCAGCCCCAGGCCACCGGGGGCGAAGAGGATATCTTTGCCCCGCATCTGTTCAATAGGGAAGCCGTGGCCGAAGGGTCCCCGGATGCCCACCCAGTCTCCCGGTTTCATCCGATGCAGGGCGGTGGTCACGTCGCCGATCCGGCGGACGCAGAGTTCAAAGCGGCCATTGGACCGGCTGGGAGAGGAAGAGACCGAGATCGGGGCCTCCCCTACACCGGGGATGGAGAGCATCACGAACTGGCCCGGCTGATGGCCCAGGCTGCTCCCGTCCGGGAATTCTATCACGAAGAGTTTCTCCAACTCCGTCATCGGGCGGATTTCGGCCAGGCGCGCTGGTTTGGGAGCGTAAACGGAATCCGTCATTGGACTACCTCCTGTGCTGAGAGGCGTGGATGGCGTTGAAGGTATCCACGATGTTGATGTGGGTCAAGCAGGCGCGGATGCAGCGCCCGCAGCCTACGCAACCCAGTTCCCCGAAGCGCTCATAGAGCCACTTCCCCTTGCGGAACATGCGGTGGCGCTGACGGGCCGCGCGTGCCTCCCGGAAGTTCTCCCCGCTGGCGACCCGGGCGAACTCGTCCAACTGGCAGGAGTCCCATCGGCGCAGGCGGACCGCCTCCTTCAGGCTCAGGTCGGGGGAGTCAATGACGTTGAAGCAGTAGCAGGTGGGGCAGACGTTGGTGCAGGAGCCACAGGAGAGACAGCGCTCTCCCAGTTCCGCCCAGATGGGGTGATCGTAGGCCGTCGCCAGCAGAGAGGGAAGTTCGGCGGCGTCAAAGTTCAGCCGGTGCTGGAAGCGGGGCCACTTGGCGCTGAGGACCTCGTTGAGCCGCCGGACGTCGGCGTCGGTTGCGGGGCGGGCCTGAGCGTACTTCGTCAGGAGCGCTTCTCCGGCACCCGTTCCCACGTAGACACCATACGTTTCCCCCAGGTCAATCAGATGGAGGTCATACCCGGAGTCCGCTGTCCACGTGCCCATGCTCTTGCAGAAGGAGTGCTCGTCGCAGGGCTGGAGGCACTCTATGCTGACAATGAGCGTCTTCTGGCGGCGCTCCAGGTAGTGGGCGTCCGGGAAGTCGGCGGAGAAGGCCTTATCCAGCAGGGCCAGGGCATGCAGGTCGCAGGTGTGCATGCCGAAGATGACCGTTGGCTCCGCCTCTATGACCGGCTCCACGGTGAACCCATCGCCCAAGCGGAAGACAGCGATCCGTTCCTGGGGGGGCTGCAGGGCCACCTTGGGGGAGAGGATGGAGATATTGTAGTCCAGGCGCATCTCGGCGGGGTCGTAGAGGGGCTCAAAGGCAAATTGCGGCCCCTTCGCCTTCGGCCCCCAGACGCGGTAATCCGCCATCAGCGCGCGGACCATGCCGGGAACCTGTTCTTTGGGCAGAATACGAAGACGCATGCAGGGACCTCCTTGAAGGTATGGAGCATGAGAGTAACGTTCACTCACAAACGGCGAGTCGCCTTACTGAGAATCAGGTCGCCTTCTGGGCAACGAAGACCAGACTACATCCAGGAAGGGCCAGAGGGACATTTTTCTCGGCCCAGGCCAGTATCCGAAATAGCCATCGGATTCCCGCAGGAGTGTCCTGCTGGTGAAGCAACGGGCTGGGAATGAGGTTAGTCAGCGAATGGATAGTCCAGTTTTTCAATATTTTCAGGCCAAACCGTTGAAGGTCCTGCTGGAGACCTCGCTGAGTGAAGAGGGTCAACCTCAGCGAGGTGTGTTCAAAGGGATAGTCCACGGTCACCGGTGCTGAAAAGGGCCGACAGAGCATTCCGCGAGCCTGTTTCCAGGACATCCCGTAGCGACGTCCTCCCGTCAGAGCATCGGCGAGGGTCCAGAAGAGGTCGCCGTTCCAGCGTCCCTCGGCCTCCAGGAAAAGTGTGCCTCCTGGCTTCAAGACGCGGACCATTTCTGCCAGGGCCTGCGGATATTCCGGGACCAGGCTGAGGGTGCTCCCACAGCAGTTCACGTGCTCAAAGGTCCTATCCCGAAAGGGCAATCGCCGAGCGTCGGCTATCTCAAATATGGGACAGACGCACACTTCTGGCCCTGTGCCGTCCAGGTGTTTCTGAATCCACTGATTATAAGGACGGACAAACGGGAAGAGGGCGGGGATGGTCAGAAGAGCTACCCGCTCCGCTGGAAACCGCACCGCTTTCTCCCGCGCGATCCGGACCATCCGGGGAGATACGTCTATCCCCACCACCCGGGCTCCGAAGGCAGCGTACAGGAACGACTGAAATCCAGTCCCGCACCCTACGTCCAGGACTGTCTGCGGAGAGTAGGGCCGAATGATAGTGTGAACGATCAGGGTGTGCAGCCGGGCAAACAGCCAGGCGTACCAGGGAAATCTCAGAATCTGGTCGTATCCGTTGGCAAATTCGTCAAAGAAGGTGGTGGGCTCTACGGATGGCGGTTCAGCGCATCCCCCCTTTTCCATCCCCTGCCCCCCCGGCTCCAGGATGTTTTTATGGACTTATCGTTGTTATTCTACCACACCCACTATGCAAGAGCAAGTGATGGCTATCTGCTTTGGCCGATTATTTCTGACACCCGTTACAAAAATGGGCACTCCGTCCGTTGACGGATATCCGGAAGATCTCTCCGCCGCAACGAAGGCAGGGCTGACCTGCCCTCCCGTAGACGGTCAGATGAGAAGCGAAGTCCCCAGGGTTCCCGTCCAGGCGGAGATAGCGCCGGTCGCTGAGGGTGGTTCCGCCACCCCGGATGGCTCTTTCCAGCACCGCGATCAGGGCCTGGTAGAGGCGCTCTATTTCTTCCGGGCTCAGGGTATCGGCCCGGCGGAGGGGGTGAAGGCCGGCCTCCCAGAGGACTTCGTCGGCATAGATGTTCCCCAGGCCGGCCAGAAACCGCTGGTCCATCAGCAGGGGCTTGAGCCGGGCGCGCCGGCCTGCCAGCATCGCCGCCAGACGCTGGAAGGTCAGGGCTGGGTCCAGAGGGTCAGGGCCCAGATTCCCCAACGCTTTGTCGGGAGAGTCAGCCAGGAGGGCCCGTCCGAACTTCCGGGGGTCGGAGAAGTCCAGCCGCCGTCCGTCGTCCAGGTGGAGAGTCAGGCGAAGGTAGGGGTCTTCTGGAGCACCTCTCTCCCGCAGGGTCAGTCTTCCGCTCATCCGCAGGTGGAGGAGCAGCCAGTCGCCGCCTTCCAGACCCACCAACAGCCACTTCCCCCGGCGGCGGATCTCCCGAATCCGCCGGTCCTGGAGCCTCTGGGCAAAGGTCTCCGGATCCGGGGATTCCACCGTCCGTGGCCAGTGGACATCTACCCCGGTGATGGTCCGTCCTACCAGGGTTTCGCGCAATTCTCGGGCGAGGGTTTCTACTTCGGGAAGTTCGGGCACGGCGTCTTCTTTTCGGGGGATGTACCCAGGCAATCTGTATTGTGTTTTGTCCTGTAGCGCGGGCCACCTGGCCTGTGGGGCAGGCTGATAGCCTACGCTCCGGCAGGCTGATAGCATACGCTACGGCAGGCTGATAGCCTGCGCTACGGGCAGGCTGATAGCCTGTGCTACGCTGTAGCGCAGGCCACCTGGCCTGCAGGGCAGGCTGATAGCCTACGCTCCGACAGGCTGATAGCCTGCGCTACGGGCAGGCTGATAGCCTGTGCTACGCTGTAGCGCGGGCCACCTGGCCTGCGGGGCAGGCTGATAGCCTACACTACGGCAGGCTGATAGCCTGCGCTGCGGGCAGGCTGACAACCTACGCCGCGGCAGGGCAGGCTGATAGCCTGTGCTACGCTGTAGCGCGGGCCACCTGGCCTGCGGGGCAGGCTGATAGCCTACGCTACGGGCAGGCTGATAGCCTGCGCTACGGGCAGGCTGATAGCCTGCGCTACGGGCAGGCTGATAGCCTACGCTCCGGCAGGCTGATAGCCTGCGCTACGGGCAGGCTGATAGCCTACGCTACGGACAGGCTGATAGCCTGCGCTACGGACAGGCTGATAGCCTGCGCTACGGACAGGCTGATAGCCTGTGCTACGCTGTAGCGCGGGCTACCTGGCCTGCAGGGCAGGCTGATAGCCTGCGCTACGGACAGGCTGATAGCCTGTGCTACGCTGTAGCGCAGGCCACCTGGCCTGCGGGGCAGGCTGATAGCCCACGCTACGGCAGGCTGACAGCCTACGCTACGGGCAGGCTGATAGCCTACGCTACGGGCAGGCTGACAGCCTGCGCTACGGGCAGGCTGACAGCCTGCGTTACACAATCTTCAGCAGTTTTCAGACGGGGTAATGGGACTTTTCTCAGGCGCGTTTGGAAGTGCCAGACAGGTCGCTTTCACCGATGGGATGCCCCAACAGTGCTTCCAAGTCGGCCAAAGCGGTCTCGGTA
>JANXAH010000040.1 GCA_025062415.1 Anaerolineae bacterium
ATTTCTCCGCAGCCGACGATAGCCAGACGCAACTTTCTCATTCCGTCACCCAAAGAAGCGCGCGCTGAAGCAGGCGCTGATAGGTTTCGTTGGACATGCTGGAAGCGGTGTGGCCGGGCACGGCGTAGCACACCCGGCCCCGGCCATAATGCCGGGTCCAGACTACCGGCACCTCCTCTCCCTGATGGTCGGCCACGAAGTGAATCGTGACGGGTGGCCGCAGTTCGTGGAAGTACAACTCGTCCTCCACAACGAAGGGCTCAATTTCTCCGAAGATGTCGTCCCGGACCCGGCGCAGTTCCAGGCGCTGGACCGGCGGGTGGCCGACGAAGCGCCCGCCGAGGATTTCCGCGTAGCGCGGGCAGTCCTTGAAAGAAGCGGTGGCGGAGTGAAGGGCGAGCACGCCTCCGCCGCTGCGGACGAAGTCGTCCAGCCGATCCAGGGCCCCGGCCGAAATCGTCCTGTGGTGATAATAGAGCACCAGCGCGGCGCAGTCGCTCAGGTCGGCGGGGAGATGTTCCAGCGAGGGGATGTGGCGGAAGGAGAGCCCGGGCACCCGGCGCAGCGCGCGGTGAAGGGCCAACCGCCCGATCAGGGGCGGATGGATCAATCCGTCGGTGACCAGCAGGACGTTCATATGTGCTGACCTCCTACGTGGGACAACTGCGAGCCTTTGTCCCACTATGGCGGTAGAACGGATCCAGCAGATAACAGCCGCTCGGCAGCCCCCGGCGGGCCGACGTGGTACAATCGCTGCACGTGCGGCAGAGCCGCCGGCGCTGGAGCGGCCTTCCCTCCAGCACGTCGGCGCACAATTCGGGATAGGCCAGCGCTATGCGGCCCAGGCCAACGAAGTCCACTTTGCCCGTGCGGATGGCGTTCTGCGCCACGTGCGGGAGCCATTCCTGCAGGTACGAATACCCTGATCCCACGAAGCAGAGGCCTGGATGCCGGGCCCTGAGTTCGGCCGTTACCCGGATCAGGCGCGCCACGCCCACCAGCGGGTCCTCCGGCGGCCAGTAGCCCCCCGCGGGCGGGCGGAGGGCCGGGCGCTGGATGTGGGGGACGGAGTAGGGGTTCCCGGCGGTGATATTGACCAGACGGATTCCCAGCGTTTCGCAGAGGTCCAGGAACTGGTGCGGCTCCGTCAGGTCAATTCCCAGGCCTGAACCGTCGCCACCGAAGGCGTAGGGGTAGCGCGGGGACTCCCCGGGCAGGCCGGGTAGAGTCTCCGGCTCGCCGACGCCGTCCGGTCCGGGCCGGAAGGGGACGAAATCAAACGCGGAGAGGCGCACGCCGATCTCCAGGCCCGGCGCCTCGGCGCGAATGCCCGCCACAATTTCGCGCAGGAAGCGGGTACGGTTATGGAAACTCCCGCCGAACTTCCCCGGCCGGTCCACGGCGCTGAGAAACTCATGGCCCAGGTAGCCGTGGCAGTGCTTGATGTCCACGAAGGCAAAGCCCGCCCGCTGCGCCAGCCGGGCCGCCCGGACGAAGTCCTCTATGATGCGCTCAATCTCCCCGTCGCTCAGCAGGGGATAGTCGGCGGGCAGGTTGAGGCGCCGGTCCAGGATGGGATGGTGGTAGAGGATGAGGGGCCGGGGGTAAGAGTAGCGGCCGGAGTGGGTCAACTGCAGGCCGACGAAGAGGTCGTCGGTGCGCCAGCGGGCGGCGTGGGCCGCCACCAGATGTTCCCGCAGGCGCGCCAGGTCGGCCAGGGTCTCCTCGGAGATGACCAACTGGCGGGGATGGGCACGCCCTTCCGAGGAGACGGCCACCGCCTCCCCGCCCCAGATCAATTTGGCCCCGCTGGCGCCGAAGCGCTCCCAGCGGCGGAAGGTCAGGTCCGTTGGCCGGCCGTCGGCCGTGGCGTCCCACCCCTCCATCGGCAGGATGCACCAGCGGTTGGAAAGGGTGACCGAAAGGGCATCGGTGACCAGCGAATAGGGCCAGGCCAGGGGCGAATCGGGCGCCGCCTGAAGACCAGGGTCAAAGTCCAGGGAAAGGTTCAGCGCACGAAGGCGTTCGGCGAACTGTTCCGGAGTACGCAATCGGGCGATGGGCGGGTAGGCGGGGCGGGGCATCGGGACCTCAGACCAGGGATTCCAGTTTTTCCAGGATGACGGCCAGGACCTCCCGGTCGCTATCGGGACGGCGGGGAGCGCCTGGCGGCGTAGCGTCGCTGGCGAGCCAGCCGCGCAGTTGGAGGAACTGCGCGGCGGAGTGGCGGTAGGCCGGTACGGGCGGGCGGAAGGCGAAATGGCCCAGGAATTGCAGGACGTCGTTGAGTTCGTAGAAGCGGGGGTCGCCCTGGGCCCAGTACGCGTCCCTCCGGGCGAATTCGTAGGGGGCGAAGGTGGAAAGGCCCAGGAGATAGTCGCTGCCGTATATCACCATATCAATCGCCAGGTCGTTGCCCGTGTAGATTCTGAAATCCGGTCGCACCCGGTCGCGCAGGTCCAGGCGCTGCCACTCCAGGTCGCGCCGGAGCGAAGAGTGTTTGATTCCCACCACCTGCGGGATGTGCATCAGTTCCTCTATCACCGCCAGGCTGTAGATGGCGCCGAAGGGGGCGAACATCGGCCCCAGTTCAAAGGCCAGCAACCGCTCGCAGCGGGCCGCCACCTGCCGGTAGACCTCAACCAATTCGGCCTCGGGCAGGGAGATCAGGGCCGTGGATTGGAAAAGGATGGGCATTCCGCCGTGCGCCTGGATGAGGTCCGTCTCCCGACAGTAGAGAGCGACGAGGTCGCCGCTCTCGCCTTCCACGAAGGCGCCGGCCACAAAGGGGCGTCCTCGTGCCAGGCGGGAGGTCAGGGCGAGGACCTCCCGACGCTCCTGCGGGGTGAGCAGATGGACATAGCCGGTATCCATGTTGACCGCCGGGATCAGTCCCGCGTCCAGCGTCCGCTCCAGGTGGGCCTGGAAGGCGTCGTAATCGGGCCTTCCGTCCGGACGGAAGGGCATCAGGACAGCGGAAATCCCTTCAATCTGACGCTGATAGTGAATGGGTCTCATCTATTCCCCCACACCACCTCCAGGCGCGGGCGGCCCGCTGTGTTCCAGTCGCCTGTGTCGGACGAAACGAAGTACTTGCC
>JANXAH010000230.1 GCA_025062415.1 Anaerolineae bacterium
TTCACCAGGCGGAGGTTGGGCCGGTAGGGCAGGAGGTCCAGAAGGTCTTTCTCCGTGCGGAAGAGGTAGCTTTGCAGAACAATCCCTACCCCGCTAAACCCCTCCTCCCGCAGGGCCCGGTAGAGGCGCAAGGTGGCCTCCACCCGGGGGTGTGGGGGGGGGGGGGCGAGTGGGCGGGGGCCCCGGGGGGGGGGGGGGCCCCCCCCCCCGCCGCAGGTTTATCCCCTCACCCATCGGGCATCCACCGCGACGACGCCCTGCGGCAGGGCCAGCAGCGGGTTGATCTCCACTTCCGCCAGGGACGGATTCTCCACCACCAGACGGGAGAAAGCCAGGATAGCCTCCACCAGCGCCTCCCGGTCCGCCGGGGGACGGCCCCGCGCGCCCGCCAGCAGCGCTTTCCCCCGGATTTCCTCCAGCATCTCCTCCGCATCGGCACGGGTCAGCGGCGCCACCCGGAAGGAAACATCCCCAAAGACCTCCACAAAGACGCCGCCCAGCCCGAACATCACCACGGGCCCGAAACTGGGGTCCTGTTTGCCCCCCAGGATGACCTCCACACCGCCCTCCACCATCCGCTGGACCAGGAAACACAGGTCGCTGGCCTCTGGGACGCGCTCCAGAACTCGCGCCCGCATCGCTGCCGCCTCCTGTCGGACCGTCTCCCGATCCCGCAGGCCCAGGACTACCCCGCCCACATCCGATTTGTGCACCACGCGCGCGGAGAGGGCCTTGAGGACGACAGGGTAGCCCAGAGCGTCCGCCGCCTCTGCCGCCCCGTCGGGGTCGTCGGCCACCGCCCAGGGGGCCACCGGGATGCCGTACTCCTGGCAGAGGGCCAGCGCGCCGCCCGGGGCATTTCTGTCGGCGAGGGCCGACAACCGGCCTGGGGCCCCGTCAGGGCGACTTTCAGTCGCCGCCAACCGGGCCCGGCGGCGATGCCAATCGCGCGAGGCCGCCAGTGCGACCATCGCCTGCTCTATATCCAGAAAAACGGGGATGGAGACCTGGCCGATCAGTTCGCGCGAGATGCTCCCTTCGCCATACATACACAGGGCCACCGGCATCCCTGTTTCCCGAACGATGCGGTCCACCTGCTGGGCCAGATGGCGGGCTCCTTCCGCCTCGGTCCGGCTGTAGGTGTTGACTAACAGGACTGCGTCCGGCCGAAGCATCTGGAGCGTCTGTTCCACAATGCGGGCGTAGAGGCCAAAGTCAAAAATAACCCCCAGGTCCAGAGGGTTGGTTGGCGCAATCACGTCGGCGCGGAAGAAGGACCGCACCGCGCCGACGAAACTCTCCGGCAGCGGGGCCAGGCGGAACCCGTACTTCTCCACAAAGTCGGCGGCGACGACGGCGTGCCCACCGGAGCGGGAGATGACAACGATGTCGTTCCCCCGGACGGGCGGAAGCGTCAGCCCCTGGGCGATAGCGACCGCGTCGCCGAAGGTGTCGGCCCGCAGGATGCCGACCTGGTGGAAGGCCGCGCTCACAATGCGGTCGTCGTTGGCCAGCGCCGCCGTGTGGGAACGGGCGATGTTCTGGCTGGCGCTCCCCCGGTTGGCCTTGTGGACGATGATGGGTTTCTCCGACCGACGGGCCAGGTCCATCAGCCTCCGTCCCTCG
>JANXAH010000059.1 GCA_025062415.1 Anaerolineae bacterium
CCGTTTTGCGTTGCGGGGGGGGGGGGGGTGGGCGGGGGGGGGGCCCGGGGCGGGGGGGGGGGGGGGGGGGGCGCGGTCCCCGGCGTGGGGGGGGGGGGGGCCCGCCCCCCCCCCCCCCCCCCCCCCCCCCCCCCTGTCCCCCGCCGCTATCCCTTCCAGAAGGGAGGCCGTTCCAGCCGCCAGAGGGCGAAGAGCCCCGCCAGCGCCACAGCCCCCCCGACGATGTACCCCTCCACCACCGAGGCGCGCGTCACAAAAAGCGCCAGTAGCCCCAGCAGGAAGGAAACCACATATAGCGTCAGGACGGCCTCCCGCGGCGTAAGCCCCGCAGCCACCAGCCGGTGGGAGACATGGTCTTTCCCCGGCGTCGTTAGCGGATTCAGCCCCCGTCGCAGTCGGGAGAACGTGACCAGCGCAGTGTCAAAAATCGGAAGTCCCATCACCAGCACCGGCACCATCCAGGTCACAAAAGTCACGTTTTCCGGGAAGCGTAACTTGATTCCGATGGCCGCCAGCATAAACCCCAGGAAAAGGGCCCCCGAGTCCCCCATAAAGATACTGGCAGGGTTGAGGTTGTAGAACAGAAAGCCCAGGCAGGCCGCCAGAACAGCCATAGAAAGGGCCCCCACCAGATATTGCTCGCTGAAGGAGCACATCAGGGCAAAATGCGCGGCCGCTATCGCAGCGACCCCGCCCGCCAGCCCGTCCATATTGTCCAGCAGGTTAAGGGCGTTGGTAATGTAGACGACCCAGAAGATAGTCAGAAAGAAGTCCAGTATCGGCTGGCCGAACGTCCCGACCCGGACCCCGGTGGCCCACAGGAGCAGCGCGGCCAGGATTTGCCCGACCAGTTTGACCATCGGACGGAGCCCCCATCGGTCGTCCACCAGTCCCATAAACGAAACCGCTGTGGCTCCGACGATAATGGAACCGAACTGGGCGAAGTTGAACCGCTCTCCCAGCACGATCGCTGCGACCAGAACGGCCAGGTAGATGGCGAGGCCGCCCAGCCGTGGAACCGGGCGCTGGTGGACCTTGCGGGCGGAGGGGATGTCCATCACGCCCAGGTGGGGGGCCAGAAGACGGGCCACTGGAGTCAGGGCCATGCTGAGAACGAGAACCGCAGCGAAAACCAGAAGATACACGGTCATCGGGGCATCTCCTGGGCAATGGGCCTTAGGGTTACGTGCAGGTGGGCAAAGTCTCCCCGTGGTGGGATAAGGTCCACGACCTCTATGACCTCAAAACGGTCCTCTCCCAACGAGATCACCTCGCCGACTTGCGGCGGTTTCTCCTGGCTGACGATAGCACCTGGGTGCTGTCCGCCCAAAACAACGTAACTGACCTTGTAAATCATCCTGCCCCCTACCAGCCAGCCGCCATCCGGAGGTTCCGGTGGCGCAGTTTGAAGGAAAGGTCGCGGGCGATATTTCGCATCATAATATAACCGATGGAGTGACGGGATTCGCAGAGGTTCAGAAACGCATCACGGGGAAGAACGAAAACCGTCGTCCCGTCCACGAGAGCCCGGACAGTCGCGGAGCGGCGACCCTGGTCCACCAGCCCCATCTCGCCGAACATTTGCCCCTCCCCCAGGCGGACCACAGGTTGGGGCTCCGGCGGGCCTGGAATATCGGGGACGGTGCCCTGCGGCACGGTGACTTCCACCATCCCCTTCTGGATGATGTAAAGGGCGTCCGAGGGGTCTCCTTCGCGGATGATGGTCTCGCCCGCGCGATAGGTCTCCCAGTGGCCGACCGCAACCAGACATCCGATGTCTTCGTCGGCCAGGTCACAGAAAAGGTCGCTCCGTTTTAGCAGTTGAGTCAATTCCTCCATATCTACCCTCCCGATAGGCCCGGGCTTTTTCCACGTAATGGGCCGCGTCGTGGCGCAGGCGTTCCAGTTCCTCTTCCCGCAATTCCCGTACAACTCTGGCCGGAATGCCCAGAGCCAGGGTACGGGGTGGGATCACAGTGCCCTCCGGCACCACCGCGCCGGCCCCAACAAGGGCCTCCTTGCCGATCACAGCCCCGTTGAGGACGATCGCTCCGATGCCGATCAGCGCACCGTCCTCCACAGTGGCCCCGTGCAGGACAGCCCGATGGCCCACCGTGACTCCGGCGCCAACCCGGCAGGGCCGGTCCGCGTCGGTGTGGATGATCGTCAGGTCCTGGATGTTGGACCGGGGGCCGATGTGGATGGGGGCCTCCTCGGCCCGCAGAACACACCCGAACCAGATGCTGGCCTCCTCCTCCACCGTCACGTCGCCGATGATGATGGCGCCGGGAGCGACAAACGCCATAGGGTGGATTATCGGGCGCTTCATTTTTCCTGCGTCTGAAGGGGTTTCACGCCGCCCTTTCGCCCCAACCCATAGCCGACCCGGAAGACGTCGGGGACGTTCACCCGGCCGTCCAGCATCCTCAGAAAGACGCCCAGATCTTCCAGGTCCTGGCGCAGCCCGGGATAGCCCTCTTTCAGATGGACGGGCGGGAGTTTCACCTCTCCGGAGAGGTCCTGGAGTTTTTCCAGCACTCTCTCCTGCTCCCACCGCTCCCGGATGGCCTCAAATTCGCAGGGGACGAGCATCCCCCGAAGCGGTTGCATCAGCACGTTCACCCAGGGATAGTCCTCGCCCATTTCCCAGACCCGAAGTTCCGATGCCCGCTGGACGCCCCGCTTGATGCTCTCGTAGTGCAGGGTATATTCGTGCTCTGGATAGCGATCCCGGGTGTCCTCCGCCGCTGTCCGGAGGGCGGCCAGGAAGGAGCGGGGGCTGGCCCGACCGTGGGCATCAGCCAGGTGGCCGGGCAGCCAGGAGTAGGGGAATCCCCGTTTGGGATCCCGGCCCATCCACTTCCCTGTGAGCATATGGAAGAGCCGACGGTGCCTTTCCTCGTCGTCCCGGAACTTCCGCGGCCATCTCCAGATGGTGCTCCCGTTCAGGGAGACCTGCTCCCAGCAGATCTCCAGCGCGATTTCGGCGAGGGCTCGGAGGCCTTCGGCGCCCTCGGTGTTCGCCAGATACTGCCAGAGCAAGCCGTAGAGGTCGGGGCGGGGCCAGTTCAGGGAGAGAGACGCCGCGAGCACTTTGGAGGCATCCGGGAAGGTCGCTACCCGTGATTTGTCCATCTGGTCGGGGCGCAGGAAAGCCTTAAGGCGGATGCGGCGCGTAGCGCCCAGTTCCAGCGCTACCTGCAGGACTCCCCGGATCAGCGCATACATATCCTCCCAGCGGTCCGCGGCCCGGTCCAGCGCGTCAAAAAGGACGATGGCCCAGGTGTTTCGCTCCTGGAGTTCCCGGTCTTTTTCGTCCAGCCAGTGGGCGATCTCCTGGGGATGGCCCTCCACCCAGGCGACCCGTTCCTCCCAGTCCTCCACCGGGGGAAGTTTTTCCCGAAACAGCGCGTAGGCGACCACCGTCCGCCAGATCCGGCGGGGTTCGTGGTTCTTCAGCAACTGCCTCAGGGTGTCTTTG
>JANXAH010000108.1 GCA_025062415.1 Anaerolineae bacterium
TTTTTTTTTGTGGGTGTGTTTGTTGTTTTTTTTCTTTTTTTTGGTTTGTTTTTTTTTTGGGTTTTGTTTTGGTGTTGTTGTTTTTTTTTTTTTTTGCGCCTGGGGGGGGGGGGGGTGTTTGTGTTTATTTTTCTCTCGGGGTTGGGGGGGGGGGGCCGGGGCCCCCCCCCCCCAACGCCTCTACAGCATCCCGCGCGGAGGGGAACGGTGTCGTCGCTTAAAGCCCTCATAGAGGCTATGCGGCCCAAGCAATGGGCGAAAAACGTCTTCGTCTTTGCCCCGCTGGTCTTTGACGTCAAACTCTTCCACCCTATCTATCTGACCCGGACGGTTGCTGGTTTCCTTCTGCTCTGTCTGGTCTCCGGCGCCGTTTACCTGATCAACGACCTGGTGGATATAGAGAAGGACCGACAGCATCCCCGGAAGCGGAACCGTCCCCTGGCCTCCGGGCGGCTTTCGCCCCGCCTCGCGATTGCCGCGGCGGCCATTTTGATCCTGCTGGGTCTTCCCGCAGGGTTTCTTCTTCATCCCGCGTTCGGGGGAATTCTCCTGGTCTACCTGGCCCTGCAGATCGCCTACTCGTTTTATCTGAAAAATCTGGTCATCATAGACGTTCTGGCGCTGGCAGCGGGCTTTGTCCTGCGGGTCGCGGCGGGCATTCCACTGGTGGACGCGGAACGGTTCTCCCCCTGGATCTACACTTGCATGGGACTGCTGGCCCTTTTCATTGGCTTCGCCAAACGCCGCCACGAACTGGCTCTGATGGGGGCAAACGCTAATGCCCATCGGGAGAGTCTGGCGGAATACAATCTCCCCTTGCTGGACCAGTTGATTACGATTGTCACTGCAGCAACGCTGGTTTCCTATTCGCTCTATACCTTTTCCGCGCCCAACCTTCCCCCCAACCACCTGATGATGCTCACGATTCCCCTTGTCCTCTTCTCCGTCTTCCGGTACCTCTATCTGGTCCACGTGAAGGGGATGGGCGGGGAGCCAGAGGAGATCGTGCTGCGGGACCGTCCCCTTCAGGCGGGGGTGCTGCTGTGGGGGCTGGCAGTGGTTCTGATCCTGTACCTGAGATGACGGGAAGGATATGTGCCTCGGCAGCGGGGAAGGTCATCCTGCTGGGGGAACACGCTGTTGTCTACGGACGTCCTGCGCTGGCGATTCCCCTGCAGGGTCTGCGCGCCTGGGCGACGCTGACCCCGCATGCGGGCCCCTTCCGGATTCAGGCTCCCGCGGTGGGGGTGGACGCCCTCCTCTCCGACCTTCCCATGGAGCATCCCCTCGCGCGCATCGTCTATCTGACGGCGGAGCACTTCGGCTTCGCCCCACCGCAGGCCCTGCTGCGAATAGACTCGGAGATACCAGTCGCGTCGGGGCTGGGGTCCGGAGCCGCGGTCTCCACCGCTGTTGTCCGCGCGCTCGCGGCCTGGTACGGAGTGGAGGCCCCCCCGGAGGTGGTCTCGGCGCTGGTCTATGAAGTGGAGCGCATCTACCACGGAACGCCCAGCGGGATAGACAACACGGTCATCGCCTACGGGCGGCCCATCTACTTCGTCCGGGGACAACCGCCCCGTCCACTGGCCGTCGGAGGGACTTTCTTTCTGCTGATTGCTGACAGTGGCATTCCCAGCCCCACGCGCGAGGTCGTCCTGGACGTCCGACGCCGGTGGGAGGCGGACCGGGAGCGCTACGAGGGGCTCTTTGACCGGATCGCGGAGCAGGTGGAGGCGGCCCACCGGGCCATCGTGGAAGGGAACGCGGCCGAACTGGGCGCGCGGATGAACGAAAACCACCGGCTGCTGCAGGAAATGGGGGTCTCCGCACCGGTGCTGGATAGGCTGGTGGACGCGGCCCGGCGGGCCGGTGCGCTGGGGGCCAAACTCTCCGGCGCCGGGCGCGGGGGCAACGTGGTGGCGCTGGTGGAGGCAGATGCAGCAGGCTGCGTGGCAAAAGGGCTGAAAGAGGCGGGAGCGCGTCGGGTCTGGCAGAGCACCGTACACGAAAAAAACACGTAACACGCAACACGAACATGGAACTCACCTTCCTGAAACTGGGCGGTTCTCTGATCACCGAGAAATCGGAACCCTATACGTTTCGGTCGGGAGTGGCCAGGCGGCTGGCGCAGGAGATTCGGACTGCGCTGGCTGCTCGGGGAAAAGACTTTTCCCTGCTCATCGGCCATGGCTCCGGTTCCTTTGGTCATTTCGCCGCCCGGCCCTACGGGACCCGGGACGGCGTGCGGACTCCCGAGCAGTGGCTGGGATTTGCCCGCGTTGCCGGGGCGGCGGCGCTCCTGAACCGTCTGCTGACGGGCCTCCTGGAGGAGGCGGGGGTTCCAGCAATCAGTTTTCAGCCCTCTGCCTCCGCCCGCTGTCGGGACGGGCAACTGGTCCGGCTGGAGGTGGAGCCCATTCGCCGCGCGTTGCATCACGGGCTGGTCCCTGTCGTCTACGGTGACGTGGCGATAGACGAGGTACGGGGTGGGACGATCGTCTCCACGGAGGACCTCTTCGTCTACCTGACCCGTGCGCTCTCTCCCCGGCGCATCCTGCTGGCGACGGATGTGCCGGGGGTCTTGGACGAGGGGGGGCGGGTGATCCCAGCGATTACCCCGGCGACATTCCCGGTCATCCGGCCCCTGTTGCGAGGAGCCCAGGGAGTAGACGTAACCGGGGGAATGGCAGATAAAGTGGAACGAATGGTGGGGTTGGTGGAGGCCCGTCCGGGGCTGGAAGTCCGCATCTTTTCCGGGCTGGAGGAAGGGGCACTTTTCCGGATGCTGGTTGAGCCCGAGACGCCCCTGGGGACCTGTATTCGGTCTGCATAGGAGGAGATGGGCGGGGGGGGGGGGGGGGCGCCCCCCCCCCCCCCCC
>JANXAH010000161.1 GCA_025062415.1 Anaerolineae bacterium
GCCTTTTGCCTGTGGCGTCTCGGCATGGCTTGCGGCCACTTTTCGCCGCAACCGCCTCACGCCTGCATCCCTATTCCCCCACCCGAATGCGCGCATCCGCAGGCATGCCGGGCTTCAGCGCCCGGTCGGGGTTGGGGATGATCACCTTGACGGCGAAGACCATATTGACCCGCTCTTCCGCCGTCTGGATGTTACGAGGGGTGAACTCCGCCTGGGTCGCGATGGAGGCGATGTGCCCCTCAAAGACCCGATCGGGGAAGGAGTCCACCCGGACCTCCACCGGCTGCCCGACCCGAATCAGGCCCAGGCGATTCTGGGGAACATAGACCGTCAGCCGAACCTCCTCCAGGTCTGCGATGGTCAGGACCGGGACACCGGGGAGAGCCAGTTCCCCCTCATGGGCCGCGATCTCCAGGACCTGTCCCCCCGTTGGCGCAACGAGGCTCAGTTTGCTCAAGGCCACACGCGCGCTCTCCAGTTGAGCCCAGGCCTGTTGGACCTGAGCCTCCAGCGCGGCGAGTTCTTCAGCGGTCGCGCCGGCCCGGAGGCCATCCAGTTGGGCTCGGGCCAATTCCACCGCTGCCTCCGCTGCCCGGTACTGGGCCTCTGCCGCGTCCACCTGCGCTCTGAGCGTCTGCGGGTTCTTTTTCATCTGGTACAGAAGTTCCAGCGCCTCCCGCGCGCCGTCGTATGCAGCGCCCGCGGCGTTCACTCCTGTCCATGCCCCCCAGTAGGCGTAGAGGACACTGTGGACATCCGGGGAGAGGACGGGACGAAAGGGTTCAGGAATGCTCTCCCACTGGTCCATCGCGGCCCGGTACTGATTGTAGGCTCCCTCCGCCAGGTTCTTCAGGGCAACAGCCTGGTCCAGCAGGGCCCGCTGGATGTTGACCTGGGCCTCCAGTTGGGCGATGCGGGCCTCCAGGTCCTGGGGATTGGCAAGAAGCGCACGGGCATCCTGCCAGGCCTGGTAGGCGCCATCGCGGGCGGCCTGGGCCTGAGCCAGGAGCGCCTCCGCCCGTCGGATGTCCTCGGGGCGGGCTCCAGCGCGGGCCAGGGCCAGCCGCGCCCGGGCGACCTCCAGCCCCGCCTCCGCCACAGCCACCTGGGCCTGAGCCAGCCGGTCGTCCAGCCGAACCAGAACCTGTCCCGCGGCGACTTCGTCCCCCTCGGCGACAGCGATCTCCACAATGCGCCCGCCCACCTCCGGAGCCAGGCTCACCTTCTCAGCCTCAATGAAGCCCGAGGCGGTGATCTCTGCAGAGGTCGCAGGAGGCCGCCCGATCCGGGAAAGAGCCCACCCCCGCAGGGAAGGCAAAAACACCCAGGCCATTGCCAGGCCAACCAGCAGGATCAGGGGGACTCCAAGCCAGCGCGCATGCCGCGGGAATTTCACGTTGAGCCTCCGATTGCGTGCTGGGTGTTGTGCGTTGCGCACTCCGCCCGCACGATTTCCACAATCCGCTCCAGCGTGTGGTAGGTCGCCTCCGTCAGCCTGCGTGGGTCCCCGTCTGCACGGGTGCGAACGGAGAGGCGCAGTTTGTCCTCCGTGCCAGAGTAGCGCAGAAGAACCTCGGCGCCATCCCCTGCACAAGCCCGAAGGTCATCCACAAGGGTCCGGATTTCTGGAATTTCCGTCAGCGGAACGGAGAGGCGCGGCGCATCCATACTGACCATCGCCTGAGGGTAACGGGGGATTCCGGCGGTCAGACGGGAGAGGGAGCCCTCGGCCTCATCCACCATCAGCGCGGCAACGACCAGCGCCGTGTAGATGCCGTCGCCGGTGGTCTGGCCTCGGTCCAGGATGAGGATGTGGCCCGACTGCTCTCCGCCCAGCACCGTCCCCAGTTCCCGCATCCGCTCCAGGACGAATTTATCCCCAACTTTTGCCTCCACCACTTCAATTCCCAGGGGCTTCAGGTACTCATAGAGGCCGAAGTTGCTCATCGGCGTCGCCACAATGGCCGGGACGGGAAGAAGCCCCTGAGCGTGGAAATGGCGGGCCAGGACAGCGAGGATGCCGTCACCGTCCACGATGCCCCCATGCTCATCCACCAGGATCACCCGGTCGCCGTCGCCGTCAAAAGCGACGCCCAACTGCGCGCCCGTTGCCACAACGCGAGCCGCCAGAGTCCGGGGCTCTATGTATTCGTAACTCTCATTGATGTTGAGGCCATCAGGGTTGCCGTTCAGAACGTCCACCTGCGCGCCCAGCCGCCGAAAGACCTCGGGCGCAACAAAGGACGTCGCACCGTTGGCACATTCCAGGACCACCCGCATCCCGGAGAGGTCCTGCTTCCCCCGCCAGGAACGGACCAGGTAGTCCACATAAGCCTCAGCCAGTTCCGGGGCCGGGCGGGACCGCCCCAGTTCGCGGGTGTTTTTGGGGATAAAGACGCACGAAGGGTCCAGGACCAGCGATTGGATCCGGTCCTCCAGCGCGTCGCTCAGTTTGTAGCCGTCGGGTCCAAAGAACTTGATCCCGTTGTCTTCCACCGGATTGTGGGAGGCAGAGATGACGACGCCGAGGTCAGCCTGGAGGCGACGGGTAAGGTAAGCCACCGCGGGCGTGGGGATCACCCCTGCGTGAAGGACGTCCAGCCCCTGAGAGAGCAGGCCCGCTGTAAGGGCGCTTTCCAGCATCATCCCGGAGATACGGGGGTCGCGGCCAATGAGGGCGACCCTCACGCCCTTCCCCCTGCCCCCCTCCTCTCCCACTTGTGGGAGAGGGGGAGGGAGTACAGAGGTGGGGGTGAGGGCACACCCCACCGCCTGCCCGATGCGGAGGGCCAGTTCAGGCGTCAGTTTGCGGGAGCGATGTTCGTCGGTGAATTCCGTCGTGCCGCGGATGCCGTCGGTGCCGAAGAGCGCGTCCATGCTGCCTCCTGGTCAGGGGGACAACTGCAAGCAGTTGTCCCACATCCAAGCCTTCGGGAGCCGCCCGTTCTTTTCGGACAACGGTTTGGGGAAAATCCCCGTTCTCTGCGCTCATCCGCGCCTCATCTCCGGGTCGGGCCGAATTATTCCTCGCTCCATCTCCTCCTGAAGCAACTTCAGGTCGGCGTCCACCATCATTTTGACCAATTCCTCAAAGGTGACGGTGGGCTCCCATCCCAGGACCCGCCGGGCTTTGGAGGGGTCAGCAACCAGGAGGTCCACCTCCGCCGGGCGCATGTAGCGGGGGTCCTGAACCACGTAGTCCCGCCAGTCCAGGCCGACGTAGGAGAAGGCGATCTCGCAGAGTTCCCGAACGGAGTGGGTCTCCCCGGTGCCAACCACGTAGTCATCGGGCTCCGGCTGCTGAAGCATCAGCCACATCGCGCGGACGTAGTCCCCTGCGAAGCCCCAATCCCGGCGGGCCTCCAGGTTCCCCAGCCGGAGTTCCTTCGCCAGCCCCAGTTTGATTTTCGCCACCCCGTAGGAGACCTTTCGGGTGACAAACTCCAGGCCACGACGGGGACTTTCGTGGTTAAACAATATTCCGGATACAGCGTATATTCCAAAAGACTCCCGGTAGTTCACCGTAATCCAGTGCCCATAGACCTTTGCCACCCCGTAGGGGCTGCGGGGGTAGAAGGGGGTCTTCTCGTTCTGGGGGACCTCCCGGACCTTGCCGAACATCTCGCTGCTGGAGGCCTGATAGAAGCGGATTCTGGGGTTCACGGTCCGGATGGCCTCCAGCATCCGGGTGACGCCCAGCGCGGTCACCTCCCCGGTGAAGACGGGCTGCTCCCAGGACGTGGGGACAAAGGACTGGGCCGCCAGGTTGTAGACCTCGTCTGGCTCGTATTCCCGCAGGATGGAGATGAGGGACCCCTGGTCCAGCAGGTCGCCGGAGACCAGGGTGATTTTATCCTGGATGTGCTGGATTCGGGTGAAATTCACCGTGCTGGTGCGGCGCACCATGCCGATGACTTCGTAGCCCTTTTCCAGCAAAAATTCGGCCAGATACGAACCGTCCTGTCCGGTGATGCCGGTGATTAAGGCTCGGGGCATTGTACCTCCTGTGGGAATTGAGTGTCTTTAGGGCCAAACCAGCGTCGCAGAGTTTCCCAAAGCAGCCGAAAAGCCGGGTCTGTGCATCGGGTGAAATCCACTTTTGAGGCGATGTCTTCGTACAGAGAGGAAGAGCGGGGAATTCTGCGCTCCCATAAAACACGCTCCAGGGTCTTTTTGGGAGAGGAAGGCTTGCCATCCTTGAGCAAGTCTTCCAGATCGGACAAGGAGAGGTCCAGGGCGCTCGCAACGGCCTGGTCTTTAGACCAAACCCATACATCCAGTTCCGGGTCAATGACAACTACCTGGCAGCGGCCCTTCCACCCGTTCCGTTCCAGAAGGGTCTGCACTCTCAGACGCACTTGCTCGGTCTCCCGCTCCCCGGCCCCACATCCCTCTTTATCCAGCAATACGAGAGCATACTGGTAGTTCCGGAGATGCGAACGCAGGAAATCGTGAGCACGCCGATAAACACCGGGATCGCGCTGGGGGTGAACCCGGATGTCAAACTGGATTTCAGAGATACCCAGGTCCTGAGTCCGCTGCAGCAGCCCCCGGAGAGTGTGCTCTGTATTGCGGTCCGCAACGAGAATGACCAGGTGTTTCATCCCAGAACCCCCGCTGCGTAGAGTTCGCTCAGGTTGACCTCCCCCCGCCATTCCCTCAATGCGGGATGTTCATCCCCTCGCACGATGTCTGTGGCCTGTCGCTCTGTTCGGGCGAAGCACAAAATATGCTCCGGCTTCGCCAGGCCCAGCAAAAGGGCGGAATGGGTCGCCAGCAAAACCTGGCCTTCGTACACAGAGGAAAGAGATTGAAAGACGCCCTCTATCGCCCGGGGATGGATGCCATTCTCCGGCTCCTCAATCAGGTAGATCGCGTTCTCCGATGGAAGATAGGCCAAAAGCGTGAGCGCCAGCAACCGCAGGGTTCCGTCCGAGAGCAGCCACGAAGGAATCCGCACCTCGCCAGATCGGACAACCAGATACAGATAGCGGTCCTCCTCGCGCTCCTTTACTTCAATGTCTTGGACGTCGGGAAGGATGGTCTGGATATGCCGGAGCCATCGCCGGAATCGGTCTGGCTGATGCTCCCGGAGGCGCCGAACTGCCAGCGGGAGGTTGGACCCGTCGGGCTGGAAGGTATCAGGCATATCGGGACGACAGGGCCAGCGCATCAGCAAACTGTTAATAAGAATTAACACCTGAACGCCGCGAGTCAAAAGAGCCCTGGCCCACGTGGAAATCGGGAACCGCTCTGCCTCATCCGGGACCATAGAGAGCGCAGCGCGCTCCCATCCTGGGCGGAGTGGGAAGTTCCAATCGGTCGTCTCCGAGCGAAAATACGCCTGACCCTCCTCCCTTAAAGAGACAACCTTGCGCCAGCCCGGCGGGGTCTGTTTGCGGGATGGACGAACAACCGGCCCCGCTGGCTCATGCTCCATCGGAAACAGAGAGCGCTGCTGAGGTTTCTGAACCTCGGAGGACGCTTTTAAGAGCCAGAAATTTTCCCCCAGCAATCGGACCCCGCCCCCATGGTGGGAAACCCCTACGCAAACTTCGTACCGGCATCGGCGATATTCCCGATGCTTCCCATTCAGGACGGACTCTGGAGGGACCATCTCTACGGCCAGTTCAAAGGCATCTCCCTCACCCATCCAGACCAGTTCCTTCAAAGAACGGCAGCGCTTTTCCACGGCCTTCTGAGGGCCTTCCCGCAGGACATCTCCCAGAAACGCAATCACGTCCAAAAACGTCGTCTTCCCACTGGCATTGGGGCCCACCAGGATGTGGAAACGCTCCAAGGGCTG
>JANXAH010000204.1 GCA_025062415.1 Anaerolineae bacterium
CTTGGCGGATACTCTCGGCCTGATCGCGGGGCAGATCCGGGGAGAATTCGCAACCCACGCGGACATTCTGGATTTAAAGGAAAGCATCCAGCGGCTGACCGAGGCCCAGGCCCGAACGGAGGCCAGAGTCCAGGAACTGGCTGAGGCCCAGGCCCGAACGGAGGCCAGAGTCCAGGAACTGGCCGAGGCCCAGGCCCGAACGGAGGCCAGAGTCCAGGAACTGGCCGAGGCTCAGGCCCGGACAGAGGCGCGGGTCCTGGAATGGGCCGAGGCTCTGGCCCGGGCGGAGGCGGTGTTCCGTAAATATCGGGTGGCATCTGATGCCCGCTTTGCGCGCATAGAAGCGGCTCTGGATCGGCTGGCCGAGGCTCAGGCCCGGACAGAGGCGAGGGTCCGGGAACTGGCCGAGGCTCAGGCCCGGACGGAGGAGGAGTTCCGGAAATATCGGGAGGCCTCTGATGCCCGCTTTGCGCGCATAGAGGCGGCTCTGGATCGGCTGGCCGAGGCCCAGGCCCGGACGGAACAGGAATTCCAGGCCTTTCGCCTTGCCGTAGAGGAGCGCTTTGCCCGCTTGGAGGCTGCTTATGCTCGACTGGATCGCAAGGTGGACCGTCTGGCCAGACAGGTCGGGGGGCTCAGCGAGACGGTCGGCGGGGATATAGAGGATATCGCCTATATCGTCATCCACCGCGTCCTTGGGCGGGAGAAGGGCTGGAAGGTCGGAGAACTGAAGCGCACGTGGCATACCTGGAACGGCCGGCGGGTGGAAGTCAATGTCTTCGGTGAGGCGAAAGACCCGGCCCGACCGGATCAGCGAATCTGGATTGTCGGCGAGGCCAAGCACAATCTGACGCTGCGAGAGGTGGAGAAATTCGCTCGCATCGTTCAGTTGGCCCGTCAGAATCTGGAAGGGGAAATCTTCCCCGTCTGCTTCTGCTATCGGGCCCGGCCGGAAGTTCAGGAACGAATCCGAGAACTGGGCTTTTATACTGTGTTTTCCTACGGTGAACTGGTGGAACCGGAACGCAAGGAAGAGCCAGTATGAACACTACCCGACTCAGCGCAATCCTGGACGGAATCCTGGAGGCTGGCTGGCTTTCGGCCATCATCGTCACCCCCCTCTTCTTCAATATCTACTCCAGCCGGGTCTTTGAGCCCGATAAACTCACCACCCTGCGGTCCATCGCCCTGGTGATGGCCGCCGTCTGGCTGGTCCGCTGGGTGGAGGAACGGGCCACTGGAGGGGGACAACTGCGCTTCTCCTGGCGCACTCCCCTGGTCCTCCCGACTCTCTTCACCGTCCTGGTCTACCTCATTAGTACTGCCTTCTCTGTCGTTCCCTACACCAGTTTCTTCGGCTCCTACCAGCGGCTTCAGGGAACGTACACCACCCTCTCTTACATCGTTATTTTCTTGATTATCCTGGACCGGATGCGCACTCGTGCGCAACTGGACCGGTTTATCACGACGCTGATCCTCAACAGCCTGCCCATCGCCCTCTACGGCTTCGTTCAGCACGCGCGGCGGGACCCTCTCCCCTGGGGCGGCGACGTGACCCAGCGGGTGGCCTCCAATATGGGCAACCCTATCTTCGTCGCCGCGTATATGATTATGGCTGCGTTTCCCACCCTCTCCCGCGCTGTGGATGCCTTTCGTTCCCTGCTGACGGACGAGAAGGCGGGAGTTTCTGAGGTCCTGCGGGCCGCGGCCTACATTTTCATCTTCCTGGTCCAGGTCATCAGCATCTGGTATACCCATAGCCGGGGCCCGCTGATGGGGCTGGTGATGGGACTGGCGTTCTGGGCGTTCCTGGGGCTCCTGGCGCTGCGGCGCGCCGCGCTGGCCCCAGCAAAACCCGCCGGGGCCGAAAGTGTCCCGCTGGTCCGAGACCTGGGCACCGGGATTGCCTTCGGGCTGGGGACGCTGGGGGCCGCAGGGGCTGTGGGCGCGGTTCTATACCTCCCCTGGCAGGGCACGGGCGGGGGCGTTGTCCGATGGTTGCCCGCTGTTGCTGCACTGGTCGTCCTGGGAGGCGCCTGGATGACCGCCATCGTCAACGGTCGGGGCTGGCGCTGGCTCTGGGTCAGCGCGCTGGTGACGACGATCGTCCTGGCGGCGGGATTCCTCGCCGTTAACCTGGTGGACCCCCTCCACGCCTGGGCCCAGCAGCAACCCTGGCTGGGCCGGCTGGACGAGGTCCTTCAGGCCGAGACGGGCACCGGCAAGGTCCGATCCCTCATCTGGGAGGGCGCGCTGCAGCTGATTCTCCCCCACGAGCCAATTCAGTATCCTCCCACGACGACTGACCCCACCGGCCACCCTGACCCCTTCAACGCTATCCGGCCCCTCGTTGGCTACGGGCCGGAGTCTATGTACGTCGCCTACAACCGGTTCTACCCGCCGCTCCTGGGCCACTACGAATCCCGTACCGCCTCCCCCGACCGCTCCCACAACGAGACGCTGGACGCTCTGGTCATCACTGGCCTTCTGGGATTTATCGCGTACCTCTGGATTTTTGGGAGTCTGTTCTACTACGGCCTCTCCTGGTTGGGGTTGGTCCCAGGACCTCGCTGGCGGAACCTCCTCCTGGGGATGATGGCCCTGGGGGCTCTCGTCGGGGTAGCGGTGGTTATCCCTACCGTGGGGCCCCACTTCTTTGGGCTGGCGATCCCCGTCGGGATGATTTTAGGGTTGCTGGTCTACTTGGTTCTCTATGGCTTTACGGCTGGGAGCGACCCGGCGCTGGCCCGCAACGTTCACCCCGACCAGATTCTGTTGATGGGGATTCTGGCGACCTTCGTTGCCCATCTGATTGAGATCAACTTCGGCATCGCCATCGCCTCCACACGGACGACCTTCTGGGCTCTTGCGGCGGCCTTCGTCCTGGTGGGGACCCGGCAGATTGTGGAGCGGGAGGAGCGCCCCGCACCTCCCCAGCCAGTTCCGACTCCCGTCCGAAAGAAGAAAGGGCGTCGCCAGCCTCTACCGACCCGTCCAGCCCCGAAGGCCCGCTCCGGTGGAATTCCCTCCTGGCTCTGGACCGCGCTGGGGTCTGCCCTTATCGGCTCCCTCATTCTGGGCACGCTGGCCTACGATTTCGTCAACAACATGGAGCGATTGCGGGACCCCTGGCAGATTTTCTGGCGCTCCCTGACCGTCCTGGCCATCAGTGGGCCGCCCCGGCAGTCCCTGGGCGTCCTGCTCATCTTCGGCATGGCCTGGGCGATGACGGCCCTGCTGACGGTGACCCAGATGAACCACCGGCGGGTCTTTGGAGACCGGACCGACGACCTGTGGCTGGCCGCCCTCGTCGTCCTGACGGTTTCCCTGCTGGTGGGGCTGACTTTCGGACTGGTCCTGGCCGGGCGCCACGCTGCTGTCCAGCGGATGACGGTTCAGAGCGTTCAGGACCTGCTGCGTCTGGCGGAGTTCATCTCCCATCAGATTAGCCTCTACTACGGTTTTCTGGGCGTGGTGATCCTGCTGGGCGGGCTGGCCCTGGCCGGGGAGCGGCTGATGTCCCGCCGGTGGGGGACTTCCTGGGGAGCGCTGGCCCTTGTCGTCCTGGTTCCCCTGGCCATCCTCAGCGCTTTGCAGACCAACCTCCGTCCCATCCGGGCCGACATCATCTACAAGCAGGCCGACCCCTGGGACCGGGCCGGGCAGTGGGGGGCCGCGGTTCCCCACTACCAGCGGGCCGCCCAACTGGCGCCGCAGGAGGATTTCTACTACCTCTACTGGGGCCGCGCGCTTCTGGAGGCGGCCACCGCCACCACAGACACGGCCCAGCAGGAGGCGATCCTGCGGGAGACGGAGCGGGTCCTCCTGCAGGCCCAGGCCATCAGCCCCCTGAACACGGACCACTCGGCCAACCTGGCCCGGATGTATCAGCGCTGGGCCGATCTCCCCGCCGGGCAGGCTCAGCGGGAGACACTTCTGAAACTCGCCTCCCGCTACTACGAGATGGCGACCTCCCTGAGCCCCAACAACGCCATTCTCTGGAACCAGTGGGCCACCCTGCACTACTACAGCATGGGGGACGAGGCGGGCTTCTGGGAGCGCATCAACCGCTCCCTGGCGATAGACGACGAGTTTGAACAGACCTGGCTGATTATTGGGGACGTTAAAGTGATGAAAGGCGACCTGGATGGGGCGATGGAAGCCTACCAGCGGGCCCTGGATATTCAGCCGAAGATGCCTCAGGTCTGGAACGCTGTGGCCCGTATCCACATCCAGAAGGGACAGAATGCAGAGGCGGTGGAAGCCCTTCACCGTTCCCTGGAGTTGGAGCCGACGGGTGCCTGGGCCTGGGATGCCCACCGGTTGCTTTCCATTGCCTACTTCCAGATGGGGATGATCGAACTGGCCCGGCAGGAGATTCTGAGGGCCCTGGAGATGGCTCCCCAGGATCAGCGCCCCATCCTGGAGCAGACGGCCCAGCAGATGGGCTTCACTGTTCCGGTGACCGCTGCTACGCCGTAGCGGAGGAAAATCAAAAATCTGCGGAAATCTACGGTGATCTGCGTTCTCCTCTGATGAACCCGTTGCGCCTGCTTTTAGTAGACGACCATATTCTGTTCCGTAAAGCTCTGGCCCGGCTGCTGGACGCCCAGCCCGACTTTCAGGTCGTTGGGGAAGCCTCGGACGGAGCGGAGGGGGTGGAGAAGGCCCGGGCGCTCCGCCCCGACGTCGTCCTGATGGACCTGCGGATGCCCGTCTGCGACGGACTGGAGGCGACTCGGCAGATCAAGCGGGAACTCCCCGGTACACGCGTGGTCATCCTTACGGTCTCTGAGGACGACCAGGACTTCCTGGCCGCGATCCGGCACGGGGCGGACGGTTACCTGGTCAAAAACATCCGGCCGGAAGTTCTGTTCCAGGAACTGCGCGGGCTGGCGAAGGGCGAGGCCCCGATCTCCCGTGAAATGGTCAGTAAGCTCCTCCGACAGATGACCTACCAGGAGCGGAGTTGTCCTCCTGTGGGCCTTATAGAGACGCTCTCGGAACGGGAGCGGGAGGTTCTGGCCCTTTTGGCCGAGGGGTTATCCAACGAGGAGATTGCGGGGGAACTGAACATCGCCGTCAACACGGTCCGAAATCACGTCCGGAATATTCTTGAGAAACTGGGGGTTCGCAACCGGGTCCAGGCTGCGGTCTACGCGGTCCGCTGTGGCCTGGCAGAGCAGAGATAAAGGGCTGGGGCGGGGGGGGGGCCCCCCCCCCCCCCCCCCCCCCCCCCCCCCCCCCCCCCCCCCCCCAACCCGCCGCCCCCCCCCCCCCCCCCCCCCCCGCCCCCCCCCCCCCCCCCCCCCCCCCCCCCCGCCGCCCCCCCCCCCCCCCCCCCCCCCGCCCCCCCCGGGCTCATCTCCGCGCTCGTGCGCTCGCAAGTCTTGGCGTATCAATTGGGCGTGATCACGTCATT
>JANXAH010000231.1 GCA_025062415.1 Anaerolineae bacterium
TCTGCCATCGTCGCCTGAACAAAGATGAACCGGTCGCCCCACCGGATGTGAGGAGAATTTACGCGCGTGTAGGGCCAGAGGGCAATCTGACGGTTGGGAAGCACGCCGTAGGGGTCGGCGGGGTCGGTGGGCTGGGGGAGAATTGCCACGCCGCCGGGCCGCATCTGGGTGATGGCCCAAGGCGCCAGTTCCACAGGCTCTGTCCCCAGATTCGTGAGCGCGTGTTCCACCTCTACCCGCGCGTCCCATTCCCCCAGGCGAACGGTAATGGATTTCTGGATTCCGGTCTGCTTTTCCACCGGCTGGACCAGGCGCACCCCCCGCTCCAGTTCCACCACCTCCACCGGGTCGTTGTCGGGAATGTAGGTCCGCCAGGGGTCTTCAGGGGCATACCAGAGCCGATGGCCCCCGTAGAAGACGAAGCGCCCTCCGCCGGGATAGTCTATCCCCTCCCCCGGCAGGACGGCGAAGAGGTTCTCCCCGCCCTGAGGGGCCAGGCCAACGATGCGCGGGCCAGCCGACCGGGCGGCCCAGAGGGTCAGCGCGTTGGTCTCCAGCCGGAGACACTCACAGCCGGCAAAGAATTCCGTTGTTTTCCGCATCTTACCCCCTGTCTATCTCCTGCAGCAATTCCCATACGAACGCTTCTGTGTGTTCCACGACCTTCGGATCCACGTGCTCCAGATCGTCCGTGGGACGATGCCACTGGGGGAGAATGCCGTCCCGCCGGTGGCTGGTGAAGGTGAGGACCCGGAAGCCGTACTTGCCCGCGATGGACCCTTCCGTGTAGGCGCCCCGGAAGTGATGGGCATGCGCATCCCACTCCGGATGACGGGCCGCGATCTCCTCGGCCAGGACGAGCAGTTCCGGATCACTGGGAACAGTGAGCAGGAAGGTCTCGTGCGTCAGGTAGGCCGGGCTGGACTTCTCCCCACCCACGCTGTCCAGGGTAATCCAGATGGCGCGGCCCAGTTCGTCCTTATGGCGGCGCGCGAAGTCCTCCGCACCGTAACACCCCACCTCTTCGCACCCGGAGAGGACCAACCAGACCAGTGTATTGCACAGGGGATTCTCCTTCAGCCGTCGGGCCAGGCTGAGCACGATTCCCGCGCCGGTGGCATTATCGTTGGCCCCCAGTGTGTAGGGGGAGAAGTCGGCCTGGAACGTGATGAGAAAAAGGCCCAGCATCACCAGCGCCAGCGGCAAAGAGGCCAGCCGCCAGCCGAGCCCAGGCCAGATGGCCCCTCCGATAAAGAGAACCAGCAGGAGAACGGCAGACGTCAGACCGATGGGGACCAGGCGGCTGAAGATGCGCACCCATCGGTCTGTGGAGAAGGCCAGAGGGGTGCGGTGGGTGTCCAGGTGGCCCATCACTACCACCTGCCGATAGACCTCTCCTGCGGGCAAAACGCGGGCCCAGACGTTCTGGCTGCGCCCCCTGGGGAGAATCCAGCGCAGGGGGTTGGGCCGGAAGGCCAGTTCCAGCAGGACTGAGGCCAGCGCAACCGCGGTCAGGATGGCCGCGACAATAGCGCCCGCCCGTCCAGCAGCCCAGAAAAGGACTTCGCTGAAAAGAACGATGCCGGTGAACAGGACGTAGGGATACCAGGCCGAGCGCGCGCTGGTGAACGTCTCGGTCACGGGGTCCAGGCCCAGTTCTCTCAGGACCCGCTCCGCGTAGCGGGCCGCCTCCGCCTCCCGCGGAGTGGTAGAGCCCCGCGGGCCGATTTTCTCCACCAGGTAGCGGATATGCTCCATTGCAGTCATCCAGGCCTCCTTCAGCAGAGGGTGGAAAGGTTTTTCACCTCAGAAATTCTGGTCCGAAACTCTCCGGCAGCAACTCCCGAACCGTGAACCGGCGGGAGTTCCCGTGTGTATCGGCGATGAAAACCACCATCTCCTCCCCGAACTCCCGCAGGACCTGGCGACATGCCCCACACGGCGTCCCGCCGTTCTCCGTCACCACCGCGATGGCCAGAAACTCCCGCTCCCCCTCCGAGATGGCCTTCGCCACCGCCGCCCGCTCCGCGCAGAGGCTGAGGGGGTAGGAAGCGTTCTCCACATTGCAGCCCGTGTAAATCCGGCCCGACCGGCCCAGCAGGGCTGCCCCTACCCGATAACCGGAATACGGCGCATAGGCCCGCTCCTGGGCCCTCCGGGCTTCCGCGATCAGGACTTCGGCGTCTATTTCCATCACCACTGGCCTCCTGAAAGGGATGTGCCCGTCCTCCGGGACACCGGCACTTGATCCAAAACAGCAAATCTGCGCTCAATCTGCGTTCATTTGCGTCCGACTCCCCCCGTGACCGGCCCCTGCGTCGGTCCGCGTCATCCGAACCCTCCCGATACGCCGCCCTACCACCGTCAGCACCTCCACCCGCCAGTCGCCGATCTCCACCACATCTCCCGGCACAGGCACCCGCCCCAGCAGACCGTAGATGAGCCCTCCCAGGGTGTCCGCTGGCTCGGTGGGAAGGTCCGCCCCCAGTTGTTCGTTGAGGTCGTAGAGGTTCATCCGGGCATCCACCAGGTACTCTCCCTCCCCAACGGCCTCCAGCGTCGCCTCCTCCCGGTCGTACTCGTCCTGAATCTCGCCGACGATTTCCTCCAGAATGTCCTCCACCGTCACCAATCCGGCCGTCCCTCCGTACTCGTCCACGACAATGGCTATATGGATTCGGTTGCGCTGCATCTCCCGCAGCAGGTCGTCCACCTTCTTGGTCTCCGGAACAAAGTAGGCGGGTCGGAGAATCTCCCGCAGCGACGGCCGCGCTCCGCACCCCCGCAGGTGGATCAGCAGGTCTTTGGCATACAGCACCCCGACGATAGAGTCAATCGTCCGCTCATAAACGGGAATCCGGGAATGACCGGCCTGGACGACAACCTCTACAGCCTCCTCCAGCGGCGTGTTCACATCTATAGCGACGATGTCTATGCGCGGGACCATCACCTCGCGGGCCAGCGTCTCCCCCAACTCAAAAATAGAGTAAATCATCTCCTTCTCGTCTTCTTCAATCACTCCTTCCTCTTCCCCTGCGTCCACGATTGTGCGAATTTCCTCCTCGGTGATGAGGGAGATGCCGGTGAAGGGGACGCCGCCCATCAGCCGGGCCAGGCGGTTGCTGACCCAGACCGCGAAACGGACGAGGGGCTGAAGGAGAATCTCCAGCACAACCACCAGGTCCACCAGCCGAAGGGCCCACCGCTCCGGATTGGCCGCGGCGACGGCCTCCGGGACCAGCCGTCCCACCACGAGGATAACTGTGGCGAGCCCGCCCGTAATGACCAGAAGGGAAAAGACATCGGCCCAGGGAGAAGGGATGAGGATGCGGTTCAGCGCGCGGGTCAGGGGAGCGGAGAGGGTGAGGGTAGCGACGACGGCAGCCAGGATCGCCAGAAGAGCCTTTGCCAGGTAGAGCGTCCCCAGCATCCGGCTGGCGTCTTCCGCCACACGGGCCGCCCGGCAGGCCGGAGCGCTTCCGGCCTCCGCCAGTTGCCGCAGCCGTCCCCGCCGAACGCTGGAGAACGCGGCGCGCGCCGCAGCCGCCACTCCGTGCAGAACGACCAGGCCCAGCACGCCCGCCAGGCCCAGCCAGGCGCTACGGTCCATCCCCTTCGTCCTCCTTCACCGGGCCCCGCTCCCGCGCCGGAACCCCGTAGGCCAGGGTCTCATCGGGGATATCGCGGGTGACGACGGAGCCCGCGCCGATGACGGCCCGCCGTCCTACCCGAACCGGAGCGACCAGCATCGTCCCGGACCCGATGAAGGCCTCCTCACCGATGATCGTCCGGTGTTTCCGACGGCCGTCAAAGTTGCAGGTGACCGTTCCGGCGCCAATGTTGGCGCCTGCCCCCACTTCGGCATCGCCTACATAACTGAAATGGCCCATCTTCACGCCCGGCCCCAGGACGGCATTCTTGACCTCGCCAAAGTTCCCCACGTGTGCGCCGGCCCCCAGACGGGCACCGGGGCGCAGGTGGCTGAAGGGGCCCACGTCGCTCCCGTCCTCCATTATAGCCCCCTCCACGACGGACGCAAAGACCCGACAGTCGTTGCCGATCACACTATCCTCAATCACTGTGCTGGGGCCAATCCGACAGCGGGCGCCGATCTGCGTCCGTCCCCGCAAAATCGTATTGGGCCAGATAACCGTATCCGTTCCGATGACGACGTCGGCCTCTATGTACGTGGTCTCCGGGTCTATCATCGTGACGCCGGATTCCATCCAGCGGCGGTTGATGCGACGGCGCATCGCGGCCTCCGCCTCGGCCAGATGGACCCGTGTGTTGATGCCGAGGACCTCGGTTGGGTCAGAGGTAGCGACAGCCGTCACCCGTCGCTCCTCCCGGACGGCTATCTCCACCAGGTCCGTCAGGTAGTACTCCCCTTTGGGCCGCAGGGGGAGTCGGGGAAGATGGTCCCAGAGCCAGGCCGCATCGCAGGCGTAGACGCCTGCGTTCAGTTCCCGGATAGCCCGCTCCTCTTCCGTCGCGTCGGCCTCCTCCACGATGCGGAGCACGTTCCCGTCGCTCCCCCGGACGACGCGGCCAAACCCACGCGGGTCCTCCGCCACGACGGTGAGCAGCGCCAGCGCCGCTTCCGCCTCCCGCCGGGCCTGGACGACCTGTCGCAATGTCTCCGTGGTCAGGAGCGGCATATCGCCGTAGAGGATGAGGACCTCGCTGGCCTTCCCCTCCAGGGCCGGACGGGCCTGAAGGACCGCGTGGCCCGTACCCAGTTGCTCCCGTTGCTCCACGTAGGTGACCTCCTCCCCCACTGCCCGGCGGACCTCCTCCGCTCCGTAGCCAACGACCAGGACGGGTGGGAGCGAGGTGAGGGGGCGGGCCGCCTCAATGGAATACAGGACCATCGGACGTCCTGCCAGGGGATGGAGAACCTTCGGCAGGGCGGATTTCATCCGGGTCCCCTGCCCTGCAGCCAGGATAACGACCCCCAGAGTCATTGAACCTCCTGCTTTTTAGGCTTTATCGGCGTTGCGGCGGCGAGGCTATTTCGGCCGGCGCCGATTGGAAATCGGCCTTCCTGAGCGCTCCGCGATGAGCGTCGGCCTCCGCCGACGCCTCAACTCCGGTCGGTACAGGCCGACTTGAGTCG
>JANXAH010000242.1 GCA_025062415.1 Anaerolineae bacterium
TTCCTATTTTATTAACTCATCCTTTTATCTTTGTTGTTTTGCTTTTTTCGTGCTCGGGCGGCCTGGGGGGCAGTTCCTCCCGGGCGGCGGGCGGGGCGGCGCCCCCCGCCCCCCCCCCCCCCCCCCCCCCCCCCCCCCCCCCCCCCCCCCCCCCAAAAAACCCCTGCCTCCCTAAGGCGTCGGAACGGCGGGCACAACGGTGACGGGCTGGACGGAAGTGGCGGGCGTCGCCACCGGAGTGGCCCGCAGGAAGACGACCTCCCGGAAGCCGAACCCCCGAATCAGCCGGTCCAAGTAGGCCTGGGCGTTTCGCTCGGCCGTCTCTAAGATGCCATCGGCCAGGGCCGCGTTGCGAATCTCCTGCTCCGCGGCCTGCCGCGCCGCGGTCTCCAGGTCCGGGTTGAGCCCAAACAGGCCCGTCCGCCGGTCGTAGACGTAGGATTTCTCGTTGTCCAGCACCGTCTCAAAAATCTCCGGCGGCGGAAGCACCAGGATGACCCGATCGTCCGCGGTGACGGTGACGTCCGTCTCCCGAACTTTCTCCAGGTCCACTCCGGCGATGACCCGCCCATGCGCGACGAAGAGGAGTTTGTCGCCCAGGAGAAAAGCCAGGGCTCCCTGACCAGTCTCCGCTGTGATGACCTTCTCCACGGTGTAGACAACAGTCTCCAGCCGGGCCAGGCTCCGGACCTCTTTGATGATGGTCGCTGGGCTGGGGCGAATGGTGGGGGTGGGATGCAGCAGACTTTCCACCTCCTGACCCAGCGTCCTCCGGGCCGCTTCGGTGGGGCTCAGGCGGGCCCGAATGTCCGGAAAGAGCCAGATGATCAGGCCGATCAGCAACAGAAGCAAAAGAATGTTTATCAGAGTGGAACAACCCGAACGGGACATGTAACCTCCTTGCGCTCTGTGCCCTTGCGATTCTGCGCCTTGCGACCCCCTGTGCCCTGGGCTCTCGCCTATGCCTGTTCATCCGCGGCCTGAAGCAGGATCAGCAGGTGGTCCTCTTCGCTCTGCGGGGACGTGAGCCGTTCGTGGTGGCGGCGGATGAGAGCCACCGTCTGCGGGGAGCACCCCAGGGCCTCGGCCCAGCGAGCCCCCAGTTCGGCGTGGTCCCGATAGAGGGCCAGGTATTCCCACGGCCATACCGGCCTCTGTAAGAGGAGTCGTTCGTTTCCTCTTTCTTCCCGCGCAGGGGAGAGGTTGCCCTGCGGTTCCACCTGCACCAGGGGCAGGCGCTCCAGTAGTCGCGGGGCGAACCGCTCCAGCAGAACAACGGCGACCCGAACCCAGATGGGCGGCGCCAGGGCCGCTTTGCCCACGTCGTGGAGCAGGGCCGCGGCGAGAAGATCCGGCGAATGGGCTCCCTGCTCCCGGAGGAACCGGTAGACGCCGAGGGCATGCCGCCGGTCTGCTGCGGGCATCCGGTCAAAGAGCGCCCGCTGGGCCGGGGTGAGCACCTCGGCAACTCCCTCGGGCTCCTCCAGTGCCAGCGGCGCCGTCAGCGCATGAACGAACTGACGGACCCGGTAGAGGATGCGGGCCATCGCCGACCGAGGGCCTGATATCCTATCCATCCGATTGAAGAATGCCGTGAAAGACCCGGAAAATAGCGGCACGCTCCCGGAACTGTCGGGAAAACATTTCCGGGTCGGTAGCGGTCAGCACGGCCTGCTCCACCTCCTCCACGCGGGCCAGGAGAAGGGCCCGCCGTTCCTCATCCAGTTCCGCCAGCACCTCGTCCAGAAGCAGGACGGGGGACTCTCCCGTCACTTCCCGCATCCAGGCCAGTTGAGCCAGTTTCAGTGCCAGGACCGCCGTCCGTTGCTGACCGCGGGAGCCGAAAACTCCCAGGTCCACGCTGCCCACCAGGAAGCGCAATTCATCCCGGTGGGGCCCTGTCAGGGTCATCCCCCGCTCTATCTCCTCCCGCCGCCGCTGGCGGAGCCGCTGAAGGAACGCGTGCACCAGGTCTTCATTGGAGATGCCAGGGGGAGGGCCCTCGGGCTCCTCCAGCCTCAGGTTCATCTGATAGGCCAGGGCGGGGGGGCTGGCAGGGTCAAAGTTGGGTCGGTATTCCAGTCGGAGCCACTCTCGCTCCCCCGTCAGGCGGGCGTGGAGCGGCCCGACGTACCGGGAGAGAGCCGCGACCAGCCGCCTGCGCCCCTGCGCAACGGCCACCCCACTGCGGGCCAGCCGTTCGTCCAGCGGGTCCAGTTGGGCCGGGTCCCCGCCCTCTTCCGCCAGATGTCGCAGAAGAGCGTTGCGCTGACGCAGGGTCTCCGTGTACGTCTCCAGCGCCGCTGCGTAGGCTCCGTCTACCTGGGAGAGGGTCGTGTCCAGATAGTCCCGACGGCCCGCAGGGTCCCCTCCCACCAGGTCCACATCCTGCGGAAGAAACAGGACAACGTTCAGGCCGTTGGCGAGGTCCCGGAGCCGCCGAGGCTGCCGGTCTATTCGCACGCTTTTCTGGAAGCGCGGGGTCCCGTTCACTGCTCGGGTCAGGGCCATCGTGACGGCGATCTCCCGGACCTCCCGGCGCCGGACGACCTCCGCGCGCAGGTGAGCATAGGCCAGCCCCTGCCCCTCCGCCGCCCAGTTGATCATCTGACGGTCCACCGCCGTCAGAGGGGAGCGCCCGGTCGCCAGAACGTGGAGGGCCTCCAGAAGGGAGGTCTTCCCTTGCGCGTTGCCGCCGACCAGGAGGATAGGCCCCTGGGGCCAGGAGATCTCCAGGCGGACATAGTTGCGAAAATTTTCCAGGCTGAGGGAGCGGATGTACATAAATCGGACGCGTCAGAACGCCAGTTCTCCCCTTGCCCGCCGTTCCTGGGGCCAGAGCGCGTAATACAGAAAACGGTGGATCGGGGTTTCCAATCCGGCGGCCTCCCCCAACCGCACGACGGCGCCCACCAGGTAGTCCAGTTCGGAGGGCTTCCCGGCGATGATGTCCCGCTGCATAGAAGTTGTCCCCTGGGGGGGCATCCCGTCTATCAGGGCCATCGTGCGCGCAGGGGCATCGTCGGGCAGCCGAACGCCCCGGGCGCGCCCGACGGCGAAGGCTTCGGCGATGGCCTCTTCCAGCATCCGGCGGAGTTGGGGGACGCTCCGCAGTATGCCCACCGGGGCCCGGGTCACTGCGCCCATGCCAGCAAAGGGAGTAATGAACAGGAACTTCTCCCAGAGGGCCACGTGGATATCGGCAGGGATTTCGGCTCGGACACCGGCCCGCTCAAAGGCGGCCTGCAACTGCCGGGCGCGCTCACTGGGGCGGTTATCCAGTTCCCCGAAGGCCACGTAGGGCTCCATCCCACCGTGGCGGACGCGCCCCGGCTCCGGGACCGTGCTGATAATCCGGCAGAGGCCGCCCAGAACGCGCTCCTTTCCCCAGACAGCCGCCAGTTGGTCCGGGGCCTCCACTCCGTTTTCCAGCGGGACGATAAAGGTCTCCGGCCCCAGCAGTGGCCCCATCTTGGGTGCCACCTCCGGCACCTGCCAGGCCTTGACTCCAACCAGGACCACATCCACCGGTCCGACTTCTTCGGGGCTGTCGGTGGCCTGGGCGGGGTAGATGTGGAAATCTCCCAGCGGGCTCTCTACAGAAAGGCCGCGCTGGCGGATGGCCTCCAAGTGTGCCCCGCGGGCGATGAAGACGACGTCCTCCCCAGCCCGGGCCAGGCGGGCACCAAAGTACCCTCCTACCGCGCCCGCTCCAAATACGGCGATGCGCATTGTTCACCTCCCGTGGTGATTTTCGCAGGGGCAAGGCGGCGCGGCCGCGCCGCCTCTCCTTTTACCACGATTGGCGGATTTCTACAAGCACAAAAAACCATCCCTTCGTCCAGTTCTGAAATTCGGTCGTTTTGCCCGGACGCGAAACGAGTTTCCTTTTTCACAGAAAACTGGCATCTTTTCGCCGGAAACCGAAGCAAAACAGTTGCTGAAGGACGGTTTTTGTGCTAAAATACGGGTGACCTCTTGAAAGGCACAGATGGCGGATGGAGATGGACGACCTGGACCGGCTGATCCTCCAGACCCTTCAGGAGGACGGGCGCACTCCCTTCGCCCACATCGCCCGACTGGCCGGAGTCTCCGAGACGACGGTCCGGAACCGCTACCGGGCCCTGGTGGAAGAGGGGGTCGTTCGGACAGTGGGGGTCGTGGACCCTCACGCCCTGGGATTTCAGGCCCCGGCCATTATCGGCATCAACGTCCAGCCAGGAACGGCGGATGCCGTGGCCCGGGCCATCGCTGCGCTCCCCGAGGTGAGTTATCTTGTGCTCACGGTGGGCGCCTTTGACCTGATCGTGGAGGTCTTCTGCCGCGATCTCTCTCACCTGACCCACCTTCTCCTGAACCAGATTCAACTCATCCCCGGCGTCCGCTCCACTCAGACGCTGATGATCGCCCGCAGTTACAAGTTGAGTTACCGCTGGTCGCCCGCGCCGTCCGAGGAGCCTGAATCGGGAATAGAACCTGGCCCCTGACCCCCTCCCCGGATTTTGACCCTTTCTGGAGACGGTTGGAAAATATCCGAAAACTGCCCGCACGGATTGAGAAGGACAAAAAGAGATTTTTCACAGTGGCAAAGCGCCGCTGCGAAAAATTATCTCCTTTTTGGGGCCGCGAAAGCGCATGTAGAAGGTCTACAGATCAGCCAAGTGGAGGAAAGGGGGGAGCAGCGAAGTTGCTGGGGGTGGGATGAGGAAGGCCGAATAGATACGGCTAAAGTTGAGGGGCAGGGATCGGAGAACCGAACTGTCTGCTCACAGGAGGCAAGGAACGGCTATGAGCAAACTTACCACGATGCGCGAGGCCATCGCCGCCTATGTCCACGACGGCGACACTGTCGCTATAGAGGGCTTTACCGCCTGCATCTGCTTCGCCGCGGCCCACGAAATCATCCGCCAGGGCCGGCGCGACCTGGTCCTCTGCCGAATGACCCCCGACCTGGTCTACGACCAGATGGTCGCGGCCGGGTGTGCCCGGAAACTGGTCTTCTCCTACCTGGGCAACCCCGGAGTGGGGCCCCTGCACGCCATCCGGCGCGCGGTGGAAAAGGGTATCCCCAACCCCCTGGAACTGGAGGAGTACTCCCACTTTGGAATGGTCGCCCGCTATATCGCCGGAGCCTACCGCCTTCCCTTCTTCCCCCTGCGGTCCTACGTGGGGAGCGATCTCCCGAAGGTCAACCCCCGCATCCAGTTCGTGGAGAGCCCCTACGGAGACGGGCCCGTCGCCGTAGTGCCGCCCCTGAACCCCGATGTCGCCATCATCCACGCCCAGCGGGCCGACGTCCACGGCAACACCCAACTCTGGGGACTGCTGGGCGCCCAGAAGGAAGTTGCCTTCGCTGCCCGGCACGTCATCGTTGTGGTGGAGGAGATTGTGGACGAGGAGGTCATCCGGTCCGACCCGAACCGGACCCTCATTCCCGGCCTGATTGTGGACGCGGTCGTCCACGAGCCCTACGGCGCCCATCCCTCCTACGTCCAGGGCTACTACGACCGGGATAACGACTTCTATCTGCGCTGGGACGAGATCAGCCGGGACGAGGCGGCCACTCGCGCCTGGCTGGAGGAGTGGGTTTACGGCGTTCGGGACCGGGCGGAGTACGTGGAGAAGATGGGCCGGGAGACGTGGGAGCGCCTCCGGCCCACCCAGGCCTGGTCTAAACCGGTCAACTACGGATAACTGTAGACAACTGCTCGCAGTTATCTGACCGCAGAGGTGAACATGGGCGATTACACTCCTTCCGAGATGATGATCGTCGCCGCTGCGCGGGCGCTGGCGGGGGTCCGGACGGTCTTCGTGGGTGTGGGGCTTCCCAACATCGCCTGCAATCTGGCCCAGCGGACCGTGGCGCCGAACCTGGAACTGGTCTATGAAAGCGGCGTTTACGGCGCCCGGCCCCGGCGGCTCCCGCTCTCCATCGGCGACCCGGCCCTCATCACTGGCGCACTCTCCGTCTGTTCCATGGCCGACCTTTTCGGCCTCTACCTGCAGGGGGGCCGATTGGAGGTGGCGTTTCTGGGCGGCGCACAGATTGACCGCTTCGGGAACCTGAACACGACCGTTATTGGCGACTACGCCCACCCGAAGGTCCGTCTGCCTGGCTCTGGCGGCGCGTGCGAGATCGCCATCCACGCCAAGCAGGTCTTCATTATTATGCGCCTGAGCCGCCGGTCCTTCGTGGAGCGTCTGGATTTCCTGACTAGTCCGGGCCATCTGAGCGGCAGAGGAGAGCGGGAGCGGTTGGGAATGCCTGGCCAGGGGCCACAACTGGTCGTCACCGACAAATGCATCTTCCGGTTTGACGCGGAAACGGGGGAAATGGTCCTGGTGAGCCTCCATCCGGGAGTTCGGCTGGAGGACGTCCGGGCCGAGATGTGCTGGGACCCCCGCGTCTCCTCCGACCTGACGGAGACGGAGCCCCCCACTCCGGAGGAACTGCGCCTCCTGCGGGAGGAACTGGACCCGCTGGGGGTTTATCGGTCGTAATCCGAGGATCGGCGAATCAGCGAGGGCACCTTTCCGCTCTTCGGGAGGTTACGATGAGTAGAAGGCAGTGGTGGGTTACGGCCAGTATCGTCGGAGCAATGGTTGCGCTGTTCCTCCTTGCCACTGGCGGCGTCATCGCCCAATCTCCCGACCAGAATGGCGATGAGCATCTCGTTTATCTACCGCCTTTTCAGATCAAAGAGGTCATCTGCGCCGACATTCGGCGGTAAAACTCCGGAGGGTTGAATGGACATCCAAGACGTAGTCATTCTCTCCGCTGTGCGGACGCCTATCGGGGCGTTCGGCGGTGTGCTGAAAGACATCCCGGCGGCCCGGTTGGGGGCGATCGCCGCGCGGGCCGCGCTGGAGCGGGCCGGTGTCCCCGCCGACGCAGTGGATGAGGTCATCTTCGGCTGCGCCCGCCAGGCTGGCAACGGCCCCAACGTCGCCCGGCAGGTGGCCTGGCACGCGGGCGTCCCCGTGGACCGGCCCGCCTTCACCGTCAACAAGGCCTGCGCCAGCGGCCTCAAGGCCGTCACCCTGGGGGTCCAGTCCATCCTGACCGGCGAGAACCGGGTTGTCCTCGTCGGCGGCGTGGAACAGATGTCCCAGATTCCCTACCTCCTGCTGAAGGCCCGTTGGGGCTATCGGCTGGGAGAAGATACAGTGGTGGACGCAATGTACCGGGATGGCTATATGTGCCCCTTGGCGGAGATGCTGATGGGAGAGACGGCGGAACTGCTGGCGGAGCGCTACGACATTTCCCGCGAGGAGCAGGACCGGTTTGCGCTGGAGAGCCACCGGAAGGCGGTGGCGGCGTGGGAGAGCGGCGCCTTTGCGGCGGAAGTGGTTCCGGTGGACGTGCCAGGCCCCAAAGGGGAGACCGTTCGGGTGGAGCGGGACGAGCGGCCCCGCGCGGACACGTCGCTGGAGAAACTGGCAAAACTCCCCCCGGTCTTCAAGAAGGAAGGGACCATCACCGCCGGGAACGCATCGGGCATCGCCGATGGCGCGGCCGCGCTGGTCGTCGCCTCCGCCGAGTGGGCCCGGGCCCACGGGGTTACACCGATCGCGCGCTTTGTGGGTTTCGCTTCGGGAGCTGTCCATCCTCGGGAGATGGGGCTGGGGCCGGTTCCGGCCACCCACCGGCTGCTGGAGCGGACGGGCCTTTCTCTGGGCGATTTTGACCTGATAGAGTTGAACGAAGCCTTCGCTGCGCAGGTGCTGGCTGTGGAACGGGAGTTGCCGTGGGACCCAGCCCGGCGCAACGTCCATGGGGGTGCGGTCGCCTTGGGACATCCCACCGGCTGCAGCGGCGCGCGCATCCTGGTGACGCTCCTCAACGCCCTGCGGGTCCACGGCCGAAGCCTCGGGCTGGCGACGCTCTGTGTCAGCGGTGGTCTGGGGATGAGCGTGGCGGTGGAGCGAATGTAGGGGATGATGGTGGGGGTGGAGGCTGCGGGGGGGGGGGGGGGGGGGGGGGGGGGGGGGGGCGGGGGGGGGGGGGGGGGGGGGGGGGGGCGGGGGGGGGGGGGGGGGGGGGGGGGGGGGGGGGGGGGGGGGGGGGGGGGGGGGGGGGGGGGGGGGGGGGGGGGGGGGGGGGGGGGGG
>JANXAH010000039.1 GCA_025062415.1 Anaerolineae bacterium
CTCCGAGGAGGCAGCCCGCAGAACGGCGTACTCTCCGGCCTCATCCAGCAGAAAGATGCCAACATGGTAGAAACCAAACCGCTCCGAGATGAGCCGGACTGTTTCGTCCAGGAGGATGTTCAGGTCGCGGATCTCGGCGGCACGGCGGGCGACGGTGGAGGCGGCCTCCAGCTGGGCCGTCCGACGCGCCAGGTCGGCGGTCCGCTGGGCCACCCGCTGTTCCAGAGTCCGGCGATGCTCCTCCAACTCCCGGGTCGCTGCCCGCAAGCGTCCCAGGGCCTCCTGAAGGCTGCGCGTGTTCAGATAAGTTCCCCCTCCCACTGTGGAAACCAAGATAATTAACGTAAAAGCGACGTAGGAAAAAAGGCCTCCGTAGATACTCAAGCCCAAAGGCGGCTGATACCAGCCAATTGCCTGCAATACCGACAGCAGCAAATAATATCCCACCACCAGCCCCACCATGCCCAGTGCGTATCCCGGAGCGATCAAAGTACCTGCAATAGTGACCGTCCAGATATACAGGATCCAGGCCGAAGAAGTCAACCCATCAAACACGAAAATCGCTAAGGCAATCCCGACAAAGTTTGCCCAAACATACAGAGTTACCGCCTGCCGAATCCGCCCTCGCCGCGCGATCCACCAGCAGAAAACGGAGAAGGGGATAAAGAACACGGGGAATACAATAGCGATTACCGCAATCTGGAGGGGCATAATCCCCAGAACCCACTCCAAGATAAAAACCCCGGCAATCGCGCTCACGATCCCGATGCTGATCAGCATCAGGATACTGAAGACCCATCCCACCCGGGCGGTCTCTTCATCCGGTGCTTCCACCCGGGTCCACCACTCCCACCAGCGTTTCCACCGATTCAGCACACCTGCTCTACGCTTGGAACGGTCATTCATATCTCCTCCCGACACACACTCTCATTTGTGCCTTTTACCACGCCGGGCCCATCCAGTGAACAAATGCTCAATAGTCCAGTGGATGATCCCACCCGACCGCTGCCATATCAGGCGCTGCACAGCCGGGGAGGAGAACCGATAAACTGTTTGCGTTGCGAACAGCCGCCATCGCAGCGTCTTTCCCAGTTCACTTCTGAGCAGAGCATAGCGGTAATTCTGGAACGAGAAATCGCCGCGTGCAAAGGCGTCCGCAATTGCAAGGGCAGCCAGTCGGCCATAGCCCAGCGCTGGAGCAATCCCCTCACCATAGAATGGGTCTACGCCCGCTGCATCACCCACAAGCAGCGCCCGGGGCGCAGCAAAAGGACCCTCGGGAGCAAACTGAGGAATGATTCCACCGTACAAACGATGCTCCTCCAGCCGATATCCATGCTCGGCCATTATCTCCTGAAGAACATTCCGCATACCATCAGCGGATTGGCTCACGGTATATACGCCCCAGCATCGCATGGGACGTCCCTCAAGTTCCACGGGAAAATCCCAAACATACCCTGGTATTCCCTTTGCGATACAGGAGAATTCAAAGTAAGCCTGGTCTGGCTGGTGAGAGGAGCAGGGAGAGGGCGGAACCCAGAGCAGAATAGTGCGAGCGAAACGGGGGCGCCTTTTACTCACAGCACGCCGCACAACGCTATGAGCTCCATCTGCACCTACCACGACCTGAGCCCGAAATACCTGGTCGGGAGTAACCACTTCTACTCCACTCTCCCTCGGTAAAACCTGCTGAACAGGAACCTTTTCCCGAATGTTCAAGCCGCGTTCCCGGGCTTTTTGAACCAGCCAGGCATCTAGTTCCGGTCGGTAGACAACGATAAAAGCGATAGATTCATCTCTCGCTGTTGCAGCGACCCCACGACCCTCAAACTGAAAATTCGCAACGACGGCTCTGACATGCGGGACCTCGTTACAATCCAGCCCGAGGTCTCGCAGAACATGGATACCATCCGGGAGAATGCCCCCCGCACAGGGCTTCAAGCGAGGGTGCTGGGCCTTCTCCAAAATCAGGGTACGAGAAGCAAGTTCTGGCGCAATCTGTTGGAGATGCAGAGCAGTAGAGATGCCAGCCGGACCGGCACCGATGATGATGACATCGTAGTTCTCCATAGTGACCTCCGAGAAATCCAACGTGCTGCTTCTACGAAGACGATGTTCCCTTTGGTAGCTCAGTCACCTCCACTGCCGCCCAACGGGCCCGCAAAGCCCGTCCCAGTTCCCGAACAGTCGTCTTAAGGACAGTATCCGGGTCCAGGGAAGCCCGGATGCGAGACATGATTTCTGCGGCCAACCGCTCCCGCGCCGCTCTACGCTGCGCCTCCTCCAGCAAGCGGGCGTTCTCTATGGAGAGCGCCAATCGCTCTGCCACCATCTGCGCCGTCACGATCTCCTCGGCCCGCCAGGGACCAGCCTCCTGATCCCGATGGAATCCCAGAACCCCTATCGTTACCCCGCGCAGTTTCACTGGCACCGCCAACAGATACCGAGAATCCTCCTGCCCGGTAACCGCAGAACCCAGCGCGCGTGCCTGCTCAAAAAGGCCCTGCCAGACTCCTTCTGGTACTTCCTCTGGCCCCGTCCACAGGCGGACACTCTCCGGCGCTATGCGGGCAAACCGTTCCCACGCCTCTGCAGTATACCGGCGGTAAAGATCCTGAAGTTCTCGTAGACTGGCCTGCGTCTCGGAGAACACACGGGCATTCTCCAGAATGATGGAAAGCTGGTCCGCAACCAACTCCAGGACCACCACTTCAGGGCCTTCCTGACGGACCTCCGTGGGAAACCAGACCGCCATCACCCCCAGGGTTCGCTCCTGAACCCGCAGAGGGATGGACACCTCATACAAACTGCCGATCCAGCCCATCTGAAGTGTTCCACTCCGAAACGCTTCCCGAGCCATAGGTGAAGGGCCTGGTGGAGCGATTCCTCCAGGCTCCGGGTGACCTTCCGCTATCGCATGAGCCACCAACTCCCCCTGTGGAGTGGCCAGATAGAAAATCACTCCCTCCAGATTCAGCCTCCGGACCATTTCATCAGCCGAGTGGGAGAGTGAGGCGTCGGGATCCAGGAATCGGCTGGCCTCACGGATGACCAGTGTCGCCACCTCCAGCCAGCGGGCACGCCGCTCCTGTTCCCGCGCCTGGCCCTCCAGCAGGCTATAGGCCTTTGCCAATTCCTGGGCCGAACGCTGCGTGCTCCGGAGTGTTCGCAGGGTCACACGGTTGAAAAAACCCACCAGGACCAGCAAGCCCGCCAGCATCATCAGAAAGACGACCGTAGCATAAATCCAATCCGTCGGGGCTGTGGGGTTCTCTTTCACCACCACCCATTGGGAGAGCCATCCCAGAGCGGCAAAGAGTGCAAATACCAAGTGAATCAACAAACTGAACGCGCCCGCCCACAGGCCCAGGCGCAGGTCAGCGAAGATCAGGGCAAAAATAGGGAGTACCACCAGATAAAGCCGTCCATCTCCGACTAACCCACCCCGCAGCAGGGCAGTTATTGCCAATACGTAGCCCAGAATCAACAGGCCATAGAGCCGTATCCGGTGGGGAATCCGGCGGAAAAGGGCCAACAGAAGGAGAAAGACATACAGGGCTCCAAAGACGGAAAGGGCAGCGCGCCGCTCCGGGTACCGGAACGCTTCCGCCACAGCGGCGATCAGCGCTGGAGTTGCGACCAGCGCCAGCACACCTAACAGGACGTTCAACGCGCGGGCTTGCCAGGCCTGGAGCGCCTCCAGCCCGCTCAGCGCTTCTCTTTCAGCATCCAACCTCAGAAAGCCCCCGGAAGATGCCATTATCGTCCTCCCAGTTCCGCATAACCGCCGCGGGCGTCCAGGACTTGTCCCAGCTGCTGAAGAGCGGTCTGCAGAGCCGTCCGCAGGTCAAAGGTGGCCGTGATCTGATCGGCGATCGCCCGCAAGGTCTCCTCCTGTTCCGCTCGCTGCCGCATGCTCTCCAGCAGCTGAGCCCGCTCCAGCGCAACAGCGGCCTGGTCGCCGATGACCTCATACAACCGCAGAGACGCCGGAGAGAACGGGCCCGGAGTAGAGCGCAAGATAACGACACTGCCGATAACCCGACCTCCTACCCTCAGAGGAATATTCACCAGTGCCCCCACGTCTATGGAACGAAAATGGTCTCGGGCTTTCTCCGGGATCTGGGGATCCCGCTGAATATCCTGGCTGATCCATATCTGGCTCAACGCCGAAAGCGGCAAAGGAACCTCCGACATTGGTATCCGCATACCAGGTCTCAGGTAGGGCTCCCGGTCTCGCCGCCAGATACCCCGGTAGACAATGGCCTCTGGCGTCCCATCGGAGGTCTCCAGTTCCACAACAGCGCATCCATCCGCTTCCGTTTCCGAGACCGTTTGGATAATTGTCTCCGCGACCTCTTCAACGGTAATGGCTACGCTCAGCCGGCGGCTGAAACGATAGATGGGGCTGGTCGCCTCCAGCAGAGCGGCCGTCTCAGAAAGCCGCCGGGCGTTCTCTATGGCAACCGCCAGCTGGTCGGCCATGCTCTGCAGGGTACGGATGTCATCTTCGTCAAACGCTGCCTCTTCGGTAGATTGGACGTTCAACACGCCCAAGAGCCGTCCGCCCACCATCAGCGGGAGGGTCATCTCAGAGCGGGTATACGGGAGAAGGGGGTTGGCAAAGCGAACCGCGTCCTTGCCCACATCCAGCGCGATGCGGGGTTTCCGGTGCAAGGCAGTCCAGCCCACCATACTGGTCTCCGCGACCCGAAGGCGATGGCCTTGGGCCTTCATCTGGGCACCCGCTTCACCCGTGGCCTCTTTCAACACCGCCCATTCCCCCGTTTCGTCTATCAGAAAGATCCCGACGTGATAAAAGCCAAAGCGGTCCCGGATCAGATTGACCGCCCGCCGCAGGAGTTCGTCTACATTGAAAATGGACGTAATGGCCCGGCTGACCTCCGCGCTGGCCTCCAGTTGAATGGCCCGCCGCTGAAGAGCGTAGTTCGCCTCCTGAAGAGCACGGGTCCGGTCCCGCACACGCTCCTCCAATTCGTTGTATAAACCCTGAAGTTGCTCTGCCATATAGTTGAAGGCCTGGGCCAGGCGACCGAACTCGTCCGCCCGCTCTATCGGAACCCGGGTGTCCAGCCGACCGGCTGCCAGTTG
>JANXAH010000045.1 GCA_025062415.1 Anaerolineae bacterium
GGGTGGGGTGAGGAAAGGTCCGGAGAGGGGAGGGGGTGCTGCCGAAGGCGGCAGGGGTGGGGTGAGGAAAGGTCCGGAGAGGGGAGGGGGTGCCGCCGGGGGCGGCAGGGGTGGGGTGAGGAAAGGTCCGGAGTGGGGGGGGGGTGCGCCGGAGGCGGCGGGGGGGGGGGGTGGTAAGGGGCGGGGGGGGGGGGGGGGGGCGGCGGGGGGGGGGGGGGTGGGTGTTTGTACGGGGCGGGTGGGGGGGGGGGGGGGGCCGGCGGGGGGGGGGGGGGGGGTGAGGCAATTTAAGAAGGGCTTGAAGGGGGCTGGAAAAGCGAGACAAAACGGCCTCCAAATTCGGGCGGTTCCAACCAATCTCCTGAATCTTCGGACCTGCTTTGAGATATAGGCGGAATCAAGCACCCTGCCACTTGCGTCCTGTTCCCTTTTGGGCTAAACTGTACCGCACACGTCGCAAGGAGGTGCTCATGGCCGACCTCTCCGTGGAAATCGCTGGCCTGCGGCTCAAAAATCCCGTGATGCCCGCTGCCGGGCCGCCGGGCTGGAACGGCGAGGCAATGAAAAAGTGCGCCGAGGGCGGCGCTGGGGCCATCGTCTCCAAAACCATCTCCACCCGCCCTGCCGTCGTCCCTACCCCCAATATGGCCGAAATTCCCGGCGGCTTCCTCAACACCGAACTTTGGTCGGAACTGCCCGTGGAACAGTTCCTGGAGCGGGAGTACCCCCTGGCGAAGGAGACGGGGCTCCCCCTCATCATCAGCATCGGCTACACTGCAGAGGAAATCGCCGAACTGGCCCCCAGAGTCCGCCCCTTCGCCGACGCACTGGAACTCTCCACCCACTATATCGGCGACGACCCCACACCGATGATGGAGGCCATCCGGGCCGCCAAAGCGGCGGTGGACGTCCCCGTCTTTGTCAAATTGAGCCCCTTCCGGGATATGAAGACTGCGGCCCTCGCCGCTGCCGAAGCCGGCGCCGACGGCATCGTCGCCGTCAACTCCTTTGGCCCCTGCCTGGGAGTGGACGTGGAGACGGGGCGATTGCTGATGGGGAGCCGGGAAGGCTATGGCTGGCTCTCCGGCCCCGCCCTCAAGCCCCTGGCCCTCCGCTGCGTCTTTGACATCGCTCGTGCCGTGGACCTCCCCATCATCGGCGTTGGTGGCATCAGCAAAGGGACCGACGCCATAGAGTTCTTCATGGTCGGCGCCAGCGCGGTGGGCATCTGCACCGCGGCCATCCTCAAAGGGCCGAAAATCTTCGGCAAAGTGGCTCGCGAAATAGAGAAGTGGCTGGACGGCCACGGCTACCGGTCAGTGGAGGAGATCCGGGGCCTCGCCATCCGGCGCTGGGAGGAGTGGACGTACCGGACGACCCACGTCCCGCCCCTCCTGAACTTGGATGCCTGCACCGGCTGCGGCCTCTGCGAGGCCAGTTGCGTCTACGATGCCATCCACGTGGTGGAGAAAAAGGCGGTTCTTTCCCCCGAAAAGTGCTATGGCTGCGGCCTCTGCGTGACCCGATGTCCGACGCGCGCGCTGGAGATTCAATGGTAAGTCTCACTGGCCCGACGGAGCCCTATCCCCCCTTTGTCGTCCGGCGGGAACGGGCGCTGCTTCTGCTGGCGGCGCTCTTTGTCATGACCGGGGTGGCGATGCTGGCCTGGACCATTCCCGCCCTGGGCGCGCGGGGCCTGGTCTCCCTTTTCCTCTCCTGGGCCGTCTCCTTCGCCGCGGCGCACGTCTCCCTCACCCGCCGCCTCCCGCGCCGGGACCCCTACCTTCTCCCCACTGTCGCGCTGCTGACGGGCTGGGGGCTGCTGACGATCGCGCGCCTGGCGCCCAACTTCCTTCCCCGCCAGGCCACCTGGGTGATGATCTCCACCCTGGCGATGCTCCTGGTCTCCCAGGTCGGGCGGGACCTGCGCTGGCTCTACCGCTACCGCTACACCTGGCTCCTGGCGGGGCTCCTCCTGTTGGCGGCGACCCTCGTCCTGGGCGTCAACCCTGCCGGGGTCGGCCCCCGCCTCTGGTTGGGCATCGGCGGCGCGTACTTTCAACCCTCGGAGCCCCTCAAACTCCTCCTCGTCGTCTACCTGGCCTCCTACCTGGCGGAGCGGCGGGAACTGCTTCTGGAGACGGGGCGACGTCTGGGGCGAATCCGCCTTCCCTCCCTGGCCTACCTGGGCCCGCTGGTGGTGATGTTCGGGCTGGCGGTCCTCCTCCTGGCGGCCCAGCAGGATATGGGCGCAGCGATGCTCCTCTTCTTCACCTTCCTGGCGATGCTCTACCTGGCGACAGGGCAGTGGGGCTACGTTGCTGCGGGGCTTCTGCTCTTCGGCCTGGCGGGCACGGCCGGAGCCCTGGCCTCCGACCGGGTGGCGGCGCGCGTTGCCATCTGGCTTTCCCCCTGGCCCGACGCGGCGGGCCGGGCCTTCCAGATTGTCCAGAGCCTCATCGCCTTCGGGGAGGGAGGCGTCCTGGGGCAGGGCCTGGGGCTGGGCCGCCCCACCTACATCCCCGCCGTCCACACCGACTTCGTCTTCGCCGCCGTCGCCGAGGAATTCGGGCTTCTGGGGACGATGGCCCTCATCGCCCTCTACGGGCTGCTCCTGGCGCGGGGGTTCCGGGCCGCCCTGCGGGCCTCCCGTCCCTTTGAGGGATTCCTGGCCGCGGGCCTGGCCGCCGGGCTGGGGGTTCAGGCCTGGATCATCATGGCCGCCAACGCCCGTCTGGTCCCCATCGCCGGGGTCACCCTTCCCTTCCTCTCCTACGGCGGCTCCTCCCTCCTGGCTTCCTTCATCGCCGTCGGCCTACTGATTCGGATTTCGGGGGACGAGGCTCCCGGTCGGCGCGGGGCCGACTTCGCAGGTTCCCTGCGGGTTCTGACGGCAGCCCTCGGCCTGGGGCTGATCGTCCTGGCCCTGGCCTGTGGCTACTGGTCGGTGGCGCGCGCCGAGTGGCTTATCGCACGCGACGATAACCCCCGCCGGGTGGAGTACGAACGGCGCATCCTCCGGGGGGAGATTCTGGACCGGAACGGGGTAGTTCTGGCGGGGGTGGAGGTGAGTGCGGCGGGGTACGTGACCCGGACGTACCCGGAGCCTGCGGCCGCGCCGGTGGTGGGATATGCCAGCCTCCGCCACGGGACGGGGGGCATAGAGGCCGAGTTTGACCGATTCCTCCGCGGCGAGGCCGACCGTTCCCCCTGGGAAGCGGCCTGGGCCGACTTCCTCCACCGTCCCCCGCAGGGGCGCGATGTCCGCCTGACCCTGGACATCTACCTCCAGCGACTGGCCCAGCGGCTGCTGGAGAGCCGCGCCGGCGCCGTGGTCCTGCTGGACGTCCGGACGGGAGAAGTGCTGGCGATGGCCTCCTCGCCGACCTTTGACCCGGCCCGGCTGGAAGAGGAATGGGACCGGTTGCGGGAGGACCCGGCAGCACCGCTGCTGAATCGGGCCGTCCAGGGGGTCTACCCGCCGGGAGCCTCGCTGGAAACCGTAGTGCTGGCTGCCGCGCTGGAGCGGGGCCTTGTCTCCCTCTACACTCCGGCGCCGAACCTGACCGGGACTGTAGAGGTGAACGGCGTCCTGTTGGGCTGCCGGGAGGAGCCGCTGGAGGGCGAACTGATGGTGGGCGCGTTCCGGCTGGCCTGTCCCGGCCCCTTCGCCGCGCTGGGAGAAGCATTGGGGACGGAAGGGCTTCGGGAGGCCTTTCTCCGCTGGGGGCTGACGGAGGGGTTGGTGCCGGAGAGCGTCGCAGGGACGAGAGCCCCGGAGCCTACACCTCCTCCCGGAGCCAGGCCGACGCCGACCCCGTCCGTCGGCCTTCCCCTTCGGGAGGACGCGGCACGGGAGGCCGTCGGCCAGGGCGGATTGACCGTCTCTCCCCTGCAGATGGCGCTGGTCGCAGCGACCGTGGCCAACGACGGGGTGCGGCCCGTCCCGCGCCGAGTGCTGGAGGTGGAGGGCCCGGCGGGCGAATGGCGCGCCGCGGAGCCCCTGCGAGCGCCTCGGCGGGTCCTTTCTCCGGACCTGGCCCGAACGGTGCTCTCGGCCTGGGAGCCCCTCACGCCGAAAGTGGCCGGGCATCTGGGGACGGCCGTGACGGGAGAGAGGGGGGAATCCCACGCGTGGTTTCTGGGCGTTGCGCCGGTGGGGAAGCCGCAGTATGCAGTCGCCGTCCTTTTGGAGCGCGCGGCGGACCCGGAGGCGGCCCGGCGGGTGGGCCGGTTGATGCTGGAGGCGGCCCTGGAGCGGTAACTGTTGCAATTTTCCCAATTTCGGATACAATTTGGACACCGATGAACTCGTGGGCGGCCTGGATTCCACCCTGGCTGCAGGAGTGGGCGCGACAATACCTCGTCCCCTTTCTCCAAATCCAACTTCGTCACCTGCTGTGGGTTTTCCTTCAGGGGGTACTGGAGACCTTCCTGCTGTTTGCCCTGCCGACCGCGGCGGTGGTGGGAAGCCAGAAGGTTTGGGAGGGCCGTTATCGGCTCACCCCGGCCCAGCAGGAGACGGTGGCCCGGTGGGCCCAGATCGCCGACGCGATCGCCCGGCTGGAGGACGTTCCGTCCGTCACCCCGCTGGTCCTGTGGTACAAGGAGAACGGGCTGCGGGCCGTCAACCCCGATAACTGCGAAGGAATCATGGGGCTCTACTCGGCGGTCCGCTCCGGGCGGCTTCCCTGCTTCCCACCGGGGCCGATTGACGACGCCGAGGTCGCCCGGCAACTCCGATTGGGCGCCCGCATCTTCAAAGAACACTGTCCGGAGGTCCGCTACAGCACCACCGACCCGGAGACCCTGAAGCGGTGTTACCTTTACTACAACGCGGGCCGCAACACCCGGCTGGACCCGGACCAGTCGGGATACGTGATGAACGGCTACGACGCGGCCCATCAGAATATGCCGCATCGGACAGCGTCGGGACGGGTGGTGCGGCTGCAGGCGCTGGGGGCCTGGCCCGTCCACCTGGCGATCCAGGCGCAACTGAACCGAAACCCTTCTCCGGACCTTCCTTCCCCTTTCCTGCCCGTAGTGCGGCTGTTGCAGGAGGGGTGGGACCGTCTCTGGGCCTGGGCGGCTCCGCCAGCATGGGTCCATCCCCGGCCGGCGGCCAAT
>JANXAH010000050.1 GCA_025062415.1 Anaerolineae bacterium
AGGTCCAGGGCAACATAGACAGGAAACATCTCTGGGGAGATTATGCCACAACCCCGACAGATGTCAAAGAGAAGCCCGGCTGGGCTCGCCGATGGGCTGGGCGCTGGAAGCGCCCACCAGCAAGGCGCTTATGAGTTTTAATATAAATTCGTCCGGACGTGACATTGCGGTTCAACAAATTCCAACAGTAGCCTTTTGTGGGTGGGAAATCCCCTCATCCCCCTACCCCCCCCGTCACCCCCCCATCGGGGGAGTAGGGGGGGACAGATTTCCCCACCCCACCCCCCCGTGCGGAACAGGATACGGGGCAGGGGATGGGGTGAGGGCGAAGAACGGCGGATTGCTGGGCAATTTTTTAAGTTGCCATATCGGCCTATGTCCGGGTTAAATTTTTAAAGTTCATCGTAGCGCAGGCTGTTAGGCTGTATTCTGCAGACCTGATGGCTGCACTACAGCGCTGCAGGTCCCCGAAGGCCCCGATTTTCAGATAGGCCCTCACTTCTCCATATCCCGGAGGGCCTCGTAGGCCGGGCGAACCACCGTCAGCGGCCAACTGGGCTCCGTGATGGCCCACCAGTACTGCTCGTCCTCAGGTGTCCAGTCGTGGTTGGCGATCGCCAGGACAAACATAGGGCCGATCCAGGGCCGCCAGTGTTCCCGCGCGTACCGGAACGCCCGCACCAGGTAGTCCGCCTTCTGCTCTTCGGTGACGGCGAACCAGGAATATTCGGGGTGGATAGGGTCCGATGTCCAACCCAATTCGGTCAGGGCGACCTGTTTATCGGCATCCCCGTAGCGGACCATAATTTCCCGGATGTCCTCCACGTGCCGAAAGCAGAAGAAGCGCTGACCTCCATAGGCAGGGTTGGCAGCGGCCTCCTCGGGGGAGACCTCCGGGGGAGCGGCGAATCCGGCGGCGTGAACGCCCAGAAGGTCAAAATACGGCGCCGCCCCCGCCTCGTACATCCGGATGAAGTACTCGGTATCGGGCATCGCAATGGGCAGTCCCGTTCCCGTTGGCGCCATCCCGGCGGAGACGACCAGCGCGTCGGGGTCGGCCTCCTTGATGGCGATGTAGCAGGCCCGCAGGAGACGAACATACCCCTCCGGGTTCGGGGGCCTTCCCTCCCATTCCCGAGCCAGGTTGGGCTCGTTCCAGACCTGATAGGCGCGCACCTGTCCCCGGTACCGGGCCGCGACCGCCCTGCAAAAATCGGCGAAATCTTCCACCGGGACGGGCACGGTCGGGTCATCGGGAAGAGGAACCCAACCGGGTCGGGGGAGGCCGTGGAGGCGAAAGAGCAGCGAAAGCCCCTTTTCCCGCACCTGGCGGACGATGCGGTCGCTGTAGCGCCAGTCAAATCCCCCTTTGTAGAGTTCCACATCTATCCAGTGCAGGTTCTGGCGGACCCAGGTGAAGCCCGCGTCCCGGATGAGATTGAGGTCCCGATCGGCGACTTCCTCCCGCCACCACAGGAAGGCCACCATCCCATAGCCTGGGGACTCCACCCGAGCCCGCGGCCAGGAGGTGGGGGTGGGGAACGGAGAGAAAGTCGGAGTCGGGGAGGCCGAAGGGGAGAAAGGCTTCCAGCAGAGGAAAAGCCCAGCGACGCCCAGAGCCAGGAGAAAGTAGGCGATAAACCAGAATGGCCGTCGGTCAGGAGGCATCCGAGATTTCGGCTCCAGAACGGTATCCATCAGTCTGATGAGTGACTGGGGGAAGAGGCGCTACGGCTTGGGCATATTCCGGACGGCGTCAAAGGCAGGGCGGGGAGCTCCCTTCGGGTCTATGATGCTGTAAGGGCCATACGGGTCCTTTTCGGGTGGTAACCCCGTCTTCTGGATGTAATCCAAATTCCAAAGGAACGCCAGGCGAACAAAGCCCCACTCCCGCATCAACTGATAGGCACGGACGATGTACTGGGCCTGCTCCTGGAGGGTATTATCCAGAGCGAACTCAAAGCCGGGAGGTGGGGGTCCGAACCCCTCCGAAGAGGCCCAGCCGAACTCCGTTACGCAGAGAGGCTTCATCCCGGAGATGGCGTCCCGATACCGCCAGAGGGTGCTGCGGAAGGACCAGGTAGGATGGGGGTTGTCCCAGAAGGCCCGAAACTTCGCCGTGGGATCCTGATAGGTTTTGTCGTCCCAGGCGATGTCTGGAGGGATGTTGTAGCCGTTGTGGTGGGCACCGACGCAGTCGGCGTAACTCAGGAATCCCCGCGCGATCATTTCCTGATAGTACTGGTAGTCGTCCATATAGATGATACGGTTGGGATTGGCCGGGTCCGTAGCCGTGGCGCCCACCGGGGAGAGGGCTCCGCTGACGACAAGGATGTTAGGGTCGCGGCTTTTGATCGCCTGATAGGCCAGGCGGAGCATTTCCACGTACCGGGCGGGACTCACCCCTTCCGCCGTGTCCCACTCCCGGTCCAGGTTCTGCTCATTCCAGACCTCTATAGCGTGGATGCGACCCCTGTAGCGGTCCACCAGACGGCCCAGGAAGTCGGCGAAGAGAGCCAGGTCGTCCGGAGGCGCTCCCTCCGGGTTACTATCCCGATAACTGGGGTGGCTCCACTCGGGGGCATGGACAACGCTGAGCAGAACCCGGAGGCCCCGCTGGTTGGCTGCGTCCACCACGCCGTCGTACATCCCCCAGTTGTACTGGCCCGGGCTGGGCTCCACCAGGTCCCAACGGAGTTGCTGTTTGACCCATCCCAGGCCCAGCGATTTCACCACATCCATCGTGTAGTTGGGGTCGCCCACCACGCCGTGAACAGCAATGCCATAGCCGAAGGTCTCCTGACTTAGCGGAATAGTGGGGCGGGATTCCCCCTCTGGGGCAGGCGTCGCCGTTGCTAAGGGAATCAGTCCGCCGGTCGGCGTGGATGTCCTGGCTGGAGCGACAGTAGAGGTAGGCGCAAGTTGGAAGGATTCTGGCATGGGGGCGAAGAAGCCCCACCAGAGGCAGACGACACCCGTCAGGAAAATCGCCAGCCACAACGCGATGCCGAGGATCAGCTGTTGGCGCTCACGGGTGGAGCGGGATGGTCGGAGCATAGAGCCTCCTTAGTTTTTCTCATTCCCCCTGGAACTCTGGAGCCATAGAGAAGCAGCCTCTCTACTCAACTTGGTCCTTTGGCCCACGGCTTCTCTGCATAGGCCTTTGACCATCTCCGCGGCCCCAAAAGAAGATTATTTTTGTCCTTTTGTGACTGTAGAATGAACAACCGTCGGCCGATTCGTGATCTTCGCCCAAAAGCGGGCAAGGAGCAAAAGCAGCATCACGCAGAAAAGTCGAAGGGGACTATTCATACTGCCTCTCCTTGCCATTCAGTTCCGAGAGCCTGCTTAAAGCCACGGCCAACTTCGGCAGATCAAGCGTGTTACGATAGACGGCGTAGCGA
>JANXAH010000136.1 GCA_025062415.1 Anaerolineae bacterium
GTCGCAATACCACCGGGCTCTATTTTTCCCCGGCCTTCGGTATACCCACCGGCGATGGCGACTGTACGACGTGCGGCTCCCCATTCCCCCTGGTTTCCCCGACGCTGTACCTTCTGTGACAAAAGGAGGCCCTTCCAGTGATAGGTGTCTCTTGCTTTTTATGAGAAAGAGATTATCATCGTAGGTGTCAGAGTCAATTTGAGCCCAACCGTGATGTCCGGGCTCATGGCCCAAAACGCTATGTGCAACATTTTTGGAAGGGCCTCTGTTTACCCCTCCTCCTCCCCCTTGCCCCGGAAATTTGGCCTTTTTCGGGAAGGGAACCGAAAATATCCGAAAACCGCCTCCGGCGGTCACAAAAATATTTTTTCGCTGCATTGGCTTCGCCGCCACAGTGATAGGACACGTTGCCAGGCGACGGTTTTTTAGTCCCCCGATGGGGTTTTGCGACTGAACTCGGGATTCTACCGCTGGACACTGCGTCCAGGAGTGAGTTCTCTAACGGAGGATTACCTATGGATATGCCGACCCGAAATCCGCGGCTCCGAGCGTGGGTTCAGGAAATCGCCCTGTTGTGTCAACCGGACCGCATTTACTGGTGCGACGGCACGAAGGAAGAATATAACCGTCTGATGGCCCAGATGGTCGCCGAAGGCCGGGCCATCCCCCTCAAAAAGCGCCCCAACAGTTTCCTCTTCCGCTCCCATCCCAGCGATGTCGCCCGAGTGGAGGACCGCACCTTTATCAGCACCTCGTCCAAAGACGACGCGGGCCCCACCAACAACTGGATCGCCCCCGACGAACTGAAAGCAACGATGCTCTGCCTCTACAGCGGGTGCATGCGGGGCCGGACGATGTACGTCATCCCCTTCTCTATGGGCCCGCTGGAATCGCCGATGGCGAAAATCGGCGTCCAGATTACCGACAGCCCCTACGTTGTCTGCAATATGCACATTATGACCCGTGTGGGCACGAAGGTCTTGCGGGCTCTGGACGAGGGCGCGGATTTCATCCCCTGCCTCCACTCCGTCGGCGCGCCGCTGGAACCGGGCCAGCCCGACGTCCCCTGGCCCTGCGCGCCAGCGATAGAACAGAAGTACATCGCCCATTTCCCGGAGGAGAACCTCATCTGGTCCTACGGCTCCGGATACGGCGGCAACGCCCTGCTGGGCAAGAAGTGCCTGGCCCTGCGCATCGCCTCGGCCATGGCCCGGCGGGAGGGCTGGATGGCGGAGCACATGCTCATCCTGCGGCTGGTGAGCCCGGAGGGCCGCCAGTACCACATCGCCGCTGCCTTTCCTTCCGCCTGCGGCAAGACCAACCTGGCGATGATTCAGCCCACCCTCCCCGGCTGGCGCGCGGAGTGCATCGGGGACGATATCGCCTGGATGAGGATCGGCCCCGACGGTCGCCTCTGGGCCATCAATCCCGAGAGCGGCTTCTTCGGCGTCGCGCCGGGTACCTCCTACCGGACCAATCCCGCGGCGATGGAGATGCTCTGGGGCAACGTCATCTTCACCAACTGCGCGCTCACCGACGACGGCGACGTCTGGTGGGACCGGATGACGCCGGAGCCGCCGCCCCACCTGATTGACTGGCAGGGGCGAGATTGGACGCCGGACCGGGGCGAACCGGCGGCTCACCCCAATGCCCGCTTCACCGCCCCCACCGCGCAGTGTCCGGTCATTTCCCCCGACTGGGAGAAGCCGGAGGGAGTGCCCATAGACATCTTCATCTTCGGCGGCCGTCGGGCAACGACGATCCCCTTGGTCTACGAGGCTTTCAACTGGGACCATGGCGTCTTTCTGGGAGCGACCCAGTCCTCCGAGACGACCGCAGCGATTATCGGTGAGGTGGGCCGGGTGCGCCGGGACCCCTTCGCGATGCTCCCCTTCTGCGGGTACAATATGGGGGATTACTTCACTCACTGGCTTCAGATGGGCGACCGGCTCGGAGACAAAGCGCCCCGCATTTTTTACGTCAACTGGTTCCGCAAGAAGCCGGATGGCCGCTGGCTCTGGCCCGGGTACGGCGAAAACAGCCGGGTGCTGGCCTGGATGTGCGCGCGGGTGGACGGAAAGGTCGGAGCGGTAGAGACGCCCATCGGGCTCCTGCCACGCCCGGAGGACCTGGACCTGCGGGGGCTGGACATCCCGCCGGAGGACCTACAGGAACTGCTGCGGGTGGACGTGGACGCCTGGCGGGCCGAAGTCTCCGACATAGAGCGCCACTTCGCCCAGTTTAACGACCGGTTCCCCCAGCGGCTGCGGGAGCAACTGCGCGGGCTTCAGGCCCGCCTGGAGGCAGGGTGAGCGGTTTCCGGGAAGCCCGGAGGTCGGCCTGCTTCGGGAAGCGGTGAAAGGGCGAAATTTTGCCCTTTTCCCTCACCTATGCTATAATTTTCCCGGAGGGATGCCGATGGTTCCGTTCTTCGGCGCCGATAATAACCGCCGGCCCGGCCCGCCCCGGGGGCGGCAGCCGTCTCTGCCGCGCGGTTAGTGGAACCCCACGCTTACGGCAGGCCGCCCCAGCCCGGGCGGCCTGTTGTTTTCGGACGCACGCTCCAGGAGGCTGCGAATGCTCAAGACCCACACCTGCGGCGAACTGCGCGCCCACCACATCGGGCAGGAAGTCACCCTCGCCGGATGGGTCCACCGACGGCGCGACCACGGTGGGCTCATCTTCATAGACCTGCGGGACCGCTGGGGCATTGTCCAGGTCATTGCCGACCCCGCCCACTCCCCCGCAGCCCACCAGATCGCCGACCGGGTCCGTCAGGAGTATGTCCTCCAGGTCCGGGGGAAGGTCCGGGCCCGACCACCGGGGCTGGTCAATCCCCGGATGGAGACCGGCGAGATTGAGGTGCTGGCCGACGAAGTGGTCATCCTCAACCCCGCAAAGACCCCGCCCTTCCCCATCTTTGAGGAAACACCGGTGGACGAGGCGCTGCGGCTGAAATACCGATACCTGGACCTGCGGCGCCAGCGGATGCAGCGGAACCTCCTCCTGCGCCACCGGGTGGTGAAGTTCATCCGGGACTTCCTGGATGCGCGGGGCTTCGTAGAGGTGGAAACCCCTATCCTCTTCAAGAGCACGCCGGAGGGGGCCCGCGACTACCTGGTTCCCAGTCGCCTGCATCCGGGCAAGTTCTACGCCCTCCCCCAATCCCCCCAGCAACTGAAGCAACTCCTGATGGTGGCGGGCTTTGAGCGCTATTTCCAGATCGCCCGCTGCTTCCGGGACGAGGACCTCCGCGGCGACCGGCAGCCGGAGTTCACCCAACTGGACCTGGAGATGAGTTTCGTCACCCGCGAGGACGTGATGGGCGTCATTGAGGACCTGATGATCGGCATCGTGGAGAACTGCTCCGACCGCCGGTTGCTCACCAAGCCCTTCCCGCGCCTTTCCTACGCAGAGGCGATGGCCCGCTACGGGACCGACAAGCCCGACCTGCGCTTCGGAATGGAGTTGGTGGATCTTTCTGACCTCGTGGCGGAGAGCGGTTACGGCATCTTCGCCCAGGCCGTCGCTGCGGGGGGGCAGGTCAAGGGCATCCGGGCCCCCGGCTGCGCGACCTACAGTCGCCGCCAGATAGACGAACTGACCGCGCTGGCCCAGAAGGAGGGCGCGGCTGGGCTCTCCTGGCTCGCTGTGGGCGCCGACGGAGAAATCCGCTCCTCCTTCGCCCGTTTCCTGACGGAGGAGCAAGTGCGGGCCCTCCTTGCCCGGATGGAGGCTCAACCCGGCGACCTGGTTTTGGTTGTGGCCGACCGGCAGCCATCTGTCGTGGCGGCGGCCCTCTCCGCGCTCCGGCTGGAGATGGGGGAGCGACTGGGCCTCCGGGACCCCCGGGTGATGGCCTTCTGCTGGGTGATAGACTTCCCCCTCTTTGAGTGGAACGAGGACGAACGCCGCTGGGACCCCAGCCATCACCTCTTCACCGCGCCGATGCCGGAGGACCTCCCTCTCCTGGATACTGACCCCGGCGCAGCCCGCGGCCAGCAATACGACCTGGTCTGCAACGGCGAGGAGATCGGCGGGGGCTCCATCCGGATCCACCGTCGGGAGGTCCAGGAGAAGGTTTTTGGGCTCATCGGGCTGAATGTGGAACAGGCCCGGGAGCGGTTCGGGCACATGCTGGAAGCCTTTGAGTACGGGACTCCGCCCCACGGCGGCCTGGCGGTGGGGATAGACCGGCTGGTGATGCTCCTGGCCGGGGAGGAGAGCATCCGGGAGGTGATGGCCTTCCCCAAGACCGGGCAGGCCGTGGACCTGATGGCTAACGCTCCTTCCCCTGTGGACCCCGAGCAACTGGCGGAGTTGCACATTCGCGTCGTGGAGGAGTGAAGGTGGCGGGGGGGGGGGGGGGGGGGGGGGGGGGGGGGGGGGGGGG
>JANXAH010000144.1 GCA_025062415.1 Anaerolineae bacterium
CGCGGCGGAGCGAAAGCCGGGCGAATGACCAGCCAGGGGGTGAGGAGGGAGAGGGAGCAAAGGAGCAGGAGGAGCAGGGGAGCGCCGACTGAAGTCGGCCTCGGTTGGCCTTCGGCCGAAGGTCGGCCTTCGCCGACCACTGCCGCGGCGCAGGATGAATCCCCGTCGGTGCCGACCGAAGTCGGCCTCGGTTGGCCTTCGGCCGAAGGTCGGTCTTCGCCGACCGCTGGCGTGGCGCAGGATGAATCCCTGTCGGCGCCGACTGAAGTCGGCATCAGCAGGCCTTCGGCCGAAGGTCGGCCTTCGCCGACCTGGCTGAGAGCGTCGGCAGAGGTGGATGGCTGATCAGCGCCGAAGGGGATTGACCTCGCCGGGGCCGCCAACCCCTGGTTGGCCTTCACCGACGCTGGGTTTTGACGTCGGCGCAGGCCGACGCTGGGCACTTTGTGCCCAGGGAAGGCTGATTTCCAATCAGCGCCAAGAGACCAGCCACAGGTCATCAGGAGGGCCCAGGCGGAAAGGGCGGGGAAGAGGAGCCGCCCGTGGGGGGCCTCCACCTGTCGCATCCACTGAAGGAGGGCCAGGAAGACCAGCCCACACCAGGCCGCAGCCAGAAGCAGAATCCCGGGGTGGCCTGGAATCCGTCGCCGGAGCAACCCCACCGTCCAGCCAAGAAGAGAGAGAAGGATCAGGCCCCCCAGCAGCGCGTAGACCCAGGCCGGATACTCCACGTGCCCCCAGCCGAAAGCTCCCCAGAAGGAGCGATAGAGGCGGGGCATCTCCCACAGGAGGACCATCAACGGCGCGGGCTGGGACCGGCCCCAGGGGGTCTGAATGTGGCGGCTAATACCCAGGGGGTCATTGTACAGAAGAAGGTTGCGAATGTACCACCAGCCCCCGACCGCGAAGGCGAGGCCCAGGGCCAGAATTCCTGCGGGAATCTTCCGGCGCATCGGAGTCGGAGCGAAAAGGAGGGCCACAAGGGCCAGAGGGACCAGGAGGAGTTCGCTGGTCTTGGTGAGCGCGGCCAGGCCCAGGGCCAGCCCCAGAAGAAAAGAACGGCGGAGGTCTGCGCCGCACCGGAGGACGCGCGCTATCGCCCAGAGGGCAAAAGTGGCGGTCGCAGCGGCCGCGCTGTCGTTGTTGACGACGCCAGAGATGAAGAGGAACTGGGGATGGAAGGCGACGAGGGCCGCCGCCCAGAGAGGGATAAGGCCGGTTTGGTCCTGGCACAGGGAAGGCCGGCTTTCCGTCGTCGCCGGGGACCCGACAGTCTCACGGGCCAGGGCCCAGGTCCCCAGAACCGTCAGCAAGCCAAAGAGGAGGGAGACCAGACGGGTGGCATGGACGGCCAGGGCCGCGCCCCGCCAGGGGAACCGCTCCCGATCGGTATGGATGAGCATGTTCTTGTTGTCGTTGACGGTCCCTCCGGCCTGGTAGCCGAACTGGGGATTGTGCCACATCAGTTCGGAAAGGTCGTCGTCGGGGAAGAAGCGGCGAACGGCGGCGGCGGCCAGGTAGTAGAGGGGCGGTTGGGCGGCCTCCTGGTACGCGCCGCTCCGGTCCTCGTCCAGGGGAGGCAAGCCCTTCCCCTGCGCCACCCACCGAACATAGGCGTCGTGCCAGACCTCGTCGGGGGCCTCGTAGAGGGGGGTGACAGCGCTGTAGAGAAAACCGAGAAAGAGAAAAAGAAGCAGCACGCAGGGGAGCGCCAGTGGGTGCAGGAAAAGCGCAAACAAACGCCGGTGGAATCCGGATGGCAAGGGGCTCACTTTACCTCCACCTCTCCCAGGACGACGAAGTCTCCCGCAGGCGCGCCGCCTACAATCACCGGAAGCCGGGTCCCGTCGGTCAGCCGGTAGAGGCCGGCGCGAAGTTCGTAGGTGCCCGGCGGAAGCCCCGGCGGGAGAAAGATGCCGTGCCGGTCTGCCACCACCGTCCCGACGGGCCAAAAGGTCGTCGGAGAAAGGTCGCCACGGGGCTCGGAATCGTGCTGGGCAACGAGGTTTCCCCCGCTCTCCATCAGGTGGACGAAGACTTTGTGCCGTTCCGGGAGAGGGGCCTCCGTCTCCCAGAAAAGGGTGACCGGGACGACCTCCCCCGGTTGGAAGGGGCCCCGTCCCCAGACGTATCCCCGAAGTCGGACCGGGCCAATCTGAACGTTCTCCGGTCGGACGACGCGAGGATCGGCCAGGTCGGGGGTTTCGGCGACGCCGTAGAGAGCCAGACGGACGCGGCCGTACCACCGGGCAGGGCCCGGATAGGCCCGGTCGGCCAGGAGGTTCTCCAGCCACCGCTGGGGGTCTGCCTCCAGGTCCCCCCAGTAGAGGACGAAGAGCCGTTGATGGGAGGCCAGGATGGGCTCCAGCCACGGGCCAACGTCCTCCGGGCGGGGGTGGTAGATGAAGGGGTAGATGGGGAGGTCGCCCTTGTAGTAGTAGGTGAAGACCTCCCACTGATTGGGCGCGTTCAGCAGGATCGCGTCACCGGGGCGGGCCGCCGAGGCGATGTCGGCAGCGATCCCGCGGTAGTTGTCTCGCGCGTAGGCGGGGTTGAAGTAGAGGTTGCGGAGGGAGGGCAAGAAGGCTTGAGCGGTAAGGAAGTAGAGCGTGAGCGCATAAAAGGCGAGGGTGTACAGCGTGGAAAGGCGGAAGGACTGGAAGGCACGGGCCAGGTTGTGGATTCCTGCGGCCAGCAGGATGTGGAAGGCCGGGAGGACGGCCAGCAGGAACTTAAGGTAGGCCGGTTTGTAGAGGTCAAAGGCGAAGATGAGGACGAGGGGGACCAGTAGCCAGAGGGCCAGGGTCGCCGCAGCGAAGAGTGCTGATAGGGTGTTGGGGGACCCCTCCCCCCGCCCCTCAACCTTGGCCTTTTGGTCTGTAGCCCTGCTGCACGGGCCTCCAGCCGGCTCCGCCGCCCTAAAAATATTTACTTTTTGTTCTTTTCGGCCCGCCGGAGGCGACCTTTGGATATTTTCAAACTGCCCACCTGAAAAAGGCCAAACTTCAGGGGTGTTTTCTCCGAAGGCGGGCCCTTCTACGGGGGGAGTGGGGGACGCAGAGGTTCTGCACCGGGCGCCGACCATCGCCAATGCCCCCGTCAGAGGCCACAGGCCGAGGGCCAGCAAAACGCCCACGCTGTACAGGACAGGGCGAATCTGGTCCGCCTCCAGGGTAATGCCCACCGCCAGGGCGCGGAAAATGTCCAGCAGGGCCGCCCCCAGGGTGTAGTTCCGCCCGGCGGAGGGCCAGCCCGTCGCCCGAAGGGCGGTGGGAAGCCAGGGGAGGTACAGGAGGACGATGGACGCCTGCAGGGCGAGCCACTGGAGGGCCTCACCCCACCCCCGACGGCTCCGCCGCCACCCCTTCCCCTCTCCTGACCGAAGGTCAGAAGAGGGGAGGGAGATGGGGGAGAGGTGAGGCCACAGCCACCATCCCAGGACCAACAGGTTGTGAGCGAGCAGGACGAATGGAAAGGAGTAGTGGGTATAAAGACCGGCGGCGGCGACGAGGGCGTAAAGGACTCCCGCCCGCAGACGGGGGCGAGAGAGGAAACTCCAAAGGAGATCAGTGGAGGCGACGGCGATCAGGCCCAGCAGGCCATACATCCGCGCCTCCTGAGAGTAGTAAACGGCCAGAGGAGAGAGGGCAGCCAGGAGCGCGGCCACCAGCCCGACTTCGGCTCCAAACATCCGCCGCCCCAGCCGTCCGGTCAGCGCGACGGCCAGCAGGCCAATGTAGACGGAGAGGGCGCGGACAGCGAACTCGCTATCCCCTGTGGGGATGCGCCAGAAGTGGAGCAGGAGGTAGTAGCCCGGGGGGTGGATATCTCCTCGGGCCGCGGCGATAACCAGAGGGATGGGCCGCTCCGCTGCGCGGACGGCGTTCCCCTCGTCGTTCCAGAAGGACTGGGCATCCAGCCGGTAGAAGCGCAGACCGGCGGCCAGCAGAAGGATCAGGAGGAGCAGGACGCGGACGCGCGCGGACAGGCCCAAAGCGTTGAACCGCAAAAGGCGCAAGGGAAGATGGAGGCAAAGTCCGCGTTTCTCCGCGTTCATCCGCGTCCCCTTTCTACCCCAGAAGCCGCTGGCGCATCAGCCGGGGTGGGAGGCTCCCACAACCCAAGATGGCGTCGTGGATTTCCCGCAGTGACGCGTCGGGGTGGGCGCGGCGGTAATCCGCCACCAGTTCCAGAATCGCCAGTTTGCCCATCAGGTACGACTGAGGTTGGGTGGGACTGGAGGTGTACCGGCGGACCTCCGCCAGCGCGTTGGCGGGCTCCAGTTGGCATTCCCGAACGAGAAAGTCCACCGCCTCCTCCACCGACATCCCGCGGGTGTGAAGGGAGACATCCAGGATAATCCGCGCGGCCCGCCACAACTGGTCGGAGAGGCGGCCCAGCCGCTGAATCGGTTCGGCGATGTAGCCCAGTTGCTCCATCAGTTCCTCGCAGTAGAAGGCCCAGCCCTCAATGAAGAGCGTCGCCAGGAAGGAGCCCATCCGCCGGGGGATCGTCTCCTGGCGGTTGGCCCAGACCAACTGCAGGTGGTGGCCCGGATAGGCCTCGTGGAGCGCCGTGATGGGCAACTTGGCCCAGTTGTGCCCCTTCAGCGTCTGTTCCTGGACCTCCGGCGGAGCAGTGGGGTCAACCGGGGTGACCAGGAAGATGCCCTCCTGCTTCTCCTCCAGGATGCCAGGGGGCATGTAGGCGGCATAGGGGATGACGGGCCGCAGGTAGAAGGGCGTCTCCACAACGTGCAGGACCTCTCCCTCCGGGATCGTAGCGATGTTGTGGTCTATCACGTACTGGCGGACGGCGGCCATCGCCTCCCGGTAGGCGTCCAGCAACCCCTCCGCCGTCGGATGGTCGTTCTTGGCCTCCTCCAGCAGGTCCTGCACCGACTTGCTGGGGTCTATCTGGCGGGCGACCTCCTCCATCTGACGGCGGGTGAGGTGGAACTGCTCCCAGCCGATCTCCAGGAGGCGGTCAGCGTCGTAGTCCACCATATGCTCTTCCCGCAGCATTTCATTAAAGAGGTCTTTTCCGGCGGCGAAGTCGCCAGCCGCGCGGGGGAGGACGTCGTTCTCTATAAAGGCCGCGTACTCCTGGACAGCCTGAGCCGCGGCCTGCCCGGCCTCCTGGAGGGGGGCCTGGAGATCGGGAGCGGCCTCGGCGGCGATGGCGGGGAGCAGGCCGAGGAAGAGGCCCGGAGCCTGTCGGGCCTGTTCCAGGGTCACCTCTGCCCACACACGGGGTACCCGCTCCGGGATGATGTTGTTCATCCCCTCCCGCAGGACGCGCGGGGTCTCCCGAACCCGTCCCAGGATGGAGCGCAGCCGCTCCGGAAGCGGTGCGAAGTCCCGGATGATGAGCAGAAAGATACCATCCAGGGGCTCTTCCAGATAGCCCCCTGGGTGCCGGAGATGTCCCTGGAATTTCTCGTGGGAACGGACGAAGGAGCCCAGGATGTGGGTAAGGAGCGTGTGGTCAATGCGAGCATCGGGGCGAAAGTCGGAGACGTCCATTGCCCGCAATTCGGCCAGCGCGGCCAGGACCTCCTGGTGGGCCTCCTCCAGCCCCTTCAGAGTCCGATCACCCAGTCGGTGGTCGTGCTGGTGGATGCCAAGGTAAGTCGCCACAACCGGGTTCAACTCGGCCATCCGGTAGAGCCATTCTTCGGCACGGCGATAGAAGTAGGATTCGGTGGTCATTGGGCCTCCTGGAAATGAAGGAATGACGAAATGACAGAATGGCAGAATTAACAATTAAAAATTAACAATTAACTTTGTGTCTTGGTGGTTATCGCGCGCGGGCGATGCGGGCGGCAAGGCGGGCGTTCTGCAGAAGCAGGGCCCGGTTGGCGTGCAGGGAGCGGCCATCGGTCTGATGGGCCAGGCGGGAGAGGAGGTAGGGAGTGAGCGCGGGCCCGCGGATGCCTTCCCGTTCCGCCTCTGCCACCGCCGCCTCTATCTCGGCCTCTGCCTCCTCCCAGGGGATGGCGGCCTCCTGGGGGACGGGAACGGTCACCAGCAGCGCAGCACGTAATCCCAGGTCGTCCCGCGCGCGGGCCATCGCGGCCACCTCCTCCGGGGAGTCGGCGCGTAGGGGGAGGGGGAGGCCGGAGGTGGGGCTGGTGAAGGCCGGGAAGGTATCCGTCCCGTAGCCCACCACGGGCACTCCCAGCGTCTCCAGCATCTCCAGCGTGCGGGGAAGGTCCAGAATGGCCTTGGCCCCCGCGCAGACGACGACCATCGGGATGGAGGCCAGGGCAATGAGGTCGGCGGAGACGTCTTCGGGATGGCCCCGATGGACGCCGCCGATGCCGCCGGTGGCGAAGACCCGCAGGCCGGCCCGATACGCCAGGTGCATCGTCGCAGCGACGGTGGTTCCGCCGGTGGCGCGCCGGGCCACGGCGGCGGGCAGGTCCCGCAGGCTGATTTTGACCGGCGCAGGCTCCGCGGCCAGGCGCTCCAGTTGTTCCGGGCTCAACCCCACGCAGGGGCGGCCCTCCAGGACGGCGATGGTTGCAGGGATGGCCCCCTCCTCCCGGACAGTCTCCTCCAGTTCCCGCGCGATCTCCAGGTTGAGGGGCCGGGGGAGACCGTGGGTGATGAGGGCCGATTCCAGCGCCACGACAGGGCGGCCTTCCTGAAGGGCCTGGGCGACTTCGGGTTCTACGGAGAAGCGCTGGGGCGCTTCAGATGCGTCGGAAACGTATGAGCAGGTCACTGGGACATTCTCCGAGTTCTCTCAACGTGCCCCTATTTATGCCTCATTTCTGTGGAGAGCGCAAGTTGAGAAAGCGCAGCGGTGCCTCTTGCATTTTGGGGGAAATGGTAGTACACTTTTTCCGAAACGACCAACTGGAAGTTCCCAATAGGAGCCCCTCTATGCCCTTTGATGCCTACGAACGCCCGATTCAGTACCTCCGCGTGTCGGTCACCGACCGATGTAATCTCCGATGTGTCTACTGTATGCCCGAAGAGGGAGTGCCCCAACTGGCTCATGAGGACGTCCTGCGCAACGAGGAGATTGTCCGCATTGTGCGGATTGCGGTGGGTTTAGGGTTCCATCATATCCGGCTGACGGGAGGGGAACCGCTGGTCCGGCGGGGGATTGTGGACCTGGTGGCCAATTTGGCGCGCCTCCCTGGTTTAGACGACCTCTCTATGACCACCAACGGGATTCTCCTGCGGGAATACGCTGTTCCCCTGGCCCGCGCCGGCCTGCACCGGGTCAACATCAGCCTGGATACACTGCGTCCGGAGCGGTTCCGGCAGATGACCCGATGGGGGGATTTAGAGGACGTGCTGGCAGGACGGGAAGCCGCGCTGGCCGCGGGCCTTCGTCCCGTGAAAGTCAATATGGTGGTCATCCGGGGGCTGAACGACGACGAAGTGGTGGACATGGCCCGTCTGACCCTGGAGCCCGACTGGCACATCCGGTTCATTGAGGTGATGCCGCTGGGAGCCGGTGTCCACTGGGTCGGCGACGGGGTTGTCCCGTCGGTGGAGATTCGGGAGCGGATAGAGGCGGCGTTGGGGCCCCTCACCCCTGTCTACGGGGAAGTTGGGGTTGGCCCTGCCCGGTACTACCAGTTGCCGAAAGCGAAGGGGACGATCGGCTTCATCAGCGCCATCACGGAGCACTTCTGCCAGTACTGCAACCGCCTCCGGCTGACCTCAGACGGCCAATTGCTGCCCTGTCTGCTCTCCAGCGCAACGATAGACCTGCGGACTCCTCTCCGGAACGGTGCCACCGATGAGGAGTTGCGGGCCCTGTTTTTGCAGGCGGTGGTCGCCAAACCCCGAGGGCATACCCTTTCTGAGATAGCCTGTCCTTCCGCTCTGCCGATGTCCCATATCGGGGGATAATGACCGCGGTCGTTCTCCTTCTGGTCCTGGTCGGGCTGGTGCTGTTGTGGCTGGCCCGACGGCTGCGGGCCCGGACAGGGCTTCCTTCGGGGCGCATTGTCGCCACAGATACGGGACTGTGGCGACGGCTGGATCGTCCTCTGTTTTCCCACCGTTACTGCCTGGTCGGTCGGCCCGATTACATCGTTGCCGATGGCGCGGACCTGATCCCGGTGGAAGTCAAGTCGGCCCGCGCCCCTGCGCGGCCGCACGCTTCCCACATTCTCCAATTGGCCGCATACTGTCTTCTGGTCGCGGAGACCTCCGGGCGCCGTCCTCCCTATGGCGTGATCCAGTACGCAGACCGAACTTTCCGGATTCCCTATACCCGCGAACTGGAGGAGGAGTTGTTGGCTCTTCTGGAGGAAATGCGGGAGGACCTGGAAGCGGGCGATGCCCCGCGCCGTCATCAGGACCCTGGCCGCTGCCGGAGGTGCGGCTATCGGGAGGTCTGCGAGCAATCTCTCGTTTGATGGACGCGAAGACGCCAGGTGCCGGAAAGTGCCTGGCATGTTCGTCCTTCTACAGGGTAAGCACGCAGAATATCTCTGCGAGACCATTTGCGCATCGTCATCTTTTCCTCTCAATCGCCCGTGGAATACCGGCAAGGTATAATTTCGCCCAACACGCAGGGAAAAGGCAGGGAAGGGGTGAGGGATTCCGCCATCGGGTAAATGAAGTAATTGAGTATATCCAGGGCAGGTATAGACAGGGTAGCGGAAGGATTAAAAATCTCTTCGGGGATAGGTTTGGCGCCAAGGTTCTTCCTTAAAGAAAATAACCACAACGGGACGGTCGTAGACGGTGAAACTCTCGTCTAAAGGGGGTAGAGGGAGAAACGGGCGTTTCGGGAGACAGTGAGGATGGGGAACGGGAAGCCCGGCGGCCCAGAAGGGATTATCGGCCAGCGGGAGTGTGCCCAGAATCAGGGGACGGTGAAAACAGGCTGCGGGAACAAAGCCCAGGTCGCCGGAGAAGAGGCGGCGGTAGTAGGCGACCGTCCGGGGGAACCGATCGGGCCAGCGCGTTAGGGCACCGTATCCCCGCTGACTGGCGACGATCAGCACATCCGCTTCGGCAAGCATCCGTTCCATTTTCGCCTCTTTTTCCGGTGTGTCCGGCTCAAAGATCGGGAGGACGCGCACTTCGTAGCCCGTGGGGTCCAGGGGCAGAGGGTGGTCCCAGGCCTCCACGGCGATGCGGGAGCCCGGCGGGAGATTCTGCCGAATCCAGTCGGACGCCGCAACCCAGGGGTGGGGGAAGCGGTAGGAGGCAACAAGCGCCCCAGAAAGGGCCCAGGCCGGAAGGAGCGCTGCGAGGGCCAGGGCCACAGCCGGAAGCGCACGAGGTCCCCCCAATCGGGTGACGATCCGGGCACTGTAGACTGCCAGCACAGGGGTCAGGGGGAGCCAGTACCGGGGAAACTTGACGAACAGGCCGCCGGTAAAAGCGAAGAAGGGAAGCGCCCAGGCCAGCAGAACCCACTCCGCGCGGGCGGGTGAGCCGCGTGCGGCGCGAACTGTCGCGGCGAACATCCCCCCGAATCCCATCAGCGCCAGCCCAGGACCCATTCCCCAGACCATTTGCTGGAGGATGGGGTAAAGGTAAGGCAAAGTCCCCCGGTACTGGAGGGTATATGGAACCAGCACAGTTCCCCGGACGAGCGCGCTCTGGGTCTGGAGATTTTCCCAAAGGTTCGCGAACCGCAGGAGGGCGAAGGGATTGGTGAGGGCAAAAGCGGCTGTTGCGGCGCTCAGAGCGACGGCTCCCAACCGCCACCCGTTCCGGAGGGTATTCCCCGCAATGCAGGCCATCATCAGTGGCAGGGCCAGCAGGGCGGCACTCGCCTTGCATCCGAGGGCCAGCCCGATCCAGGTCCCTGCCCAAAGAGCCCATTGCCGTTTCCCGGTCTCCGCCAGGCGAACGGCTCCCAGCAGCGCGCCGGTGGCAAAGAAGGCCAGCCAGGGGTCTACCGTGCCGAAATGGGCCTGCTGGACGTGGAGCGGCATTCCGGCCAGAAGGGCCGCAGCCAGCCATCCTGCCCGGCGCCCGGCCAGCCGACTGCCCAGCGCGGCGGTCAGGGCGACGGTTCCGGTATCCAGAAGGGCCGCCAGCACGCGCGCGGTCCAGAGAGGGTCGCCGGAGTCCTTTGCCAGGGCAACGACATAGACAGGAAGGTGGCCATAGGGAAACCGGGGGTCCGACGCAAAAGGGTCCAGACGGTCCGGCCAGGCCAGTCGGGCGGCGGTATCCACGATGTGCCGCTCGTCGGGGTGGGCAGCGATCCCGCCGTCCCATGCCAGCCCGGAAAGCCTCAGGACCAGGGCGGCCCACAGCAACACTGCAGATAAGAGCATCCTTCTCCGCATGCGCAGACCCACTGGAAGGGGAGAGAGACCGCCCGAAGGGCTGGGGTGGGGTGAGGAAAGGTCCGGAGAGGGGAGGGGGGGCTGCTCATAAACACCCTGTCCCAACGATGTCCGAACCTCAGTGATCCCACTTGGCATTTTCCCCCGATTATGCTATCGTTAGAGCGTGCCTGAAAAATGCTGAAGGCCGTGTAGCGCACGCTGTTAGCCTGTGATGGGTGGCCTGAAACAGCCTCCTGACGAACGTCCACAGACCTGGCAGTCTGCGCTACAGCGCTGGAGTCCCCGGAGAAACCGAGTTTTCAGACCTGCTCTTACAAGGCGCGATGAAGCGGCTCTCCTATTCCGACATTGACCTTTCCCGCTGGCGGGAGTACGGCCACATCTGGACGGACTCCCTCTGGATCATTGAGGCCCGGGACCGGACCGGGGGACATCAACTGGACTATCACGGCAACTTCGTCCCCCAGATCGCCACCCAGACCTACCTGCGCTACACCCGGGAGAACGACGTCGTCCTGGACCTCTTTCTGGGCTCGGGGACCAGCGCTGTAGAGGCCGTCCGACTGAACCGTCGTTTCGTGGGCGTGGAACTCCAGCCCGACTTGGTCGCCTATGTCCAGGCCAAAATCCGGGAACTGGAGAACCACCACGGCGCTCCCCTGTTGGGCCGCCGCGTCCACATCCTCCAGGGAGATAGCACCCAAGAGGAGACTGCGGAGCGGATACGGGAGGCCCTGACCCGAATGGGGGAGTCCGCCGTCCACCTGCTGGTCCTTCATCCCCCGTACCACGACATCATCCGGTTCTCCGCCGACCCGGCGGATCTCTCCAATGCTCCGGACCTCCCGACCTTCCTGGACCGCTTTGAGAAGAGCGTGCGTTTGGGGACGGCACTTCTGGCTCCTGGGCGGTTCGTCGTCCTGGTCATTGGCGACAAATACAACCGGGGGGAACTGATTCCCCTGGGATTTTACTGCTTCCAGCGGTGTCAGCAAGTCGGGTTGATCCCTAAAGCCATCGTCGTCAAAAACATCACGGGGAACGAGCGGGGGAAGGGCCGCGCGACCAACCTCTGGCGCTATCGGGCCCTGGCGGGAGGGTACTACATCTTCAAGCACGAGTACGTCGTCATTTTCCAGAAACGATGAGGAACGCGTTCACCGTTTCCCTACTGTTGATTCTTCTGACCGGGCTGATGCTGGCCCCGGCGCCAATGGCAGCCCAGGAGGGACCGGCGACCCAACTCTATACTCTTGTCAACAAGGCCCGGCTGGATAACGGTCTGGCGCCATACGGCTGGTCCACTCTGCTGGCAGCAGCGGCCCAGCGCCACGCCGACGACCTGGCGGCTAACCGTCGGGCCTCTCACACCGGCTCCGACGGCTCCACCCCTGCCCAGCGCATCCTTCAGGCCGGCTACGTGGCGTGGGGAAACGGGGCCGTTGTGGGAGAGAACTTCTGGACCGGGACAGGCTCTCCGGAGGACGTGCTGGAATGGTTCCTGGGCGACCCGCCCCACCGGGCGAACATCCTCAGCGAGCGCTACCGGGAAATCGGGATCGGCTTTGCCAGGGATAGTGAAGGTCGGGTCTATTACGTTCTGGACTTCGGCGCGCGGCCCAATGTGCTCCCCGTATTCATCAACGACGGCGCTGCGACAACAGATTCCCCCCAGGTTGCTGTCCGACTCACCAACGAGGAGGCCTATCCCCAGGGAGAGGGAAACGCCTACATGGGGCGGGCTGTGGAGGTCCGGCTCAGCAACACCCCCGATTTTTCTGGCGCAGTCTGGCAACTGTGGGAGCCGCTGATTCCGTGGACGATTCCCGCCGAGCCGGGAGAACACTGGGTCTACGTCCAGTTCCGGGACGCTGCAGGTCGCATGGCGGGGTCTGCCGACAGCATCCTGCTGGTCCTTGGACCAGGGACGCCGACCGCGCCCGCAGTCCCCCCCACAATTCCTCCCGCGCCGACCGCGACCCCCGTCCCGATGCCGGTGCCGACGGCTGTTCCGAGTCCCACTCCGTTCCCTACCCCATTGCCGACGGAACTCCCCTCTGCGACGAGGCCCCCTGTTTCTCCGGTCTCAGGACCCATCTCCTCTCCGTCGCCCATCGTCGTACGGACGCCTTTTCCCACCTGGACGCCCCTCCCGCCTCTCACTTCCGAAGGGGAACCGGAGACTCGCTCCCCGCTGGGGCTCCTTTTCACCCTTCAGGGGCTGGCACTCCTTCTGGGCATCTACCTTGCCCTGCGGCGGCGACCGACCTGACACCCTCTGCTGGGAGCAGGAGAATGACTGTGCCCTTCCACGATTTTGGCGGCGATGGCCCGTTGGTCCACTTTGCCCATGCCAACGGCTTTCCCCCTGCGACCTACCGCCCCTTTATTGCGACGCTGACGGACCGATACCACGTGATCGGATTGCCCGCCCGGCCCTTGTGGCCTGGGAGCCGTCCAGAGGAAATTTCGGGCTGGCATCCGATGGCGGAGGACCTAATTCGTGCCCTGGATGGGCTGAAGGCTCGGGGAATTTTTGGAGTTGGGCACTCTATGGGTGGAGTGCTGACCCTCTGGGCGGCTATCCAGCGATCAGACCTTTTTCGGGCTGTTGTCCTGATAGACCCGGTCATTCTGCCACCGCATTACCTCTGGGTGGCGCGTGCGATGCGGCGGCTGGGGCTTGTCTATCGGCACTCGCTGATCTGGAGGACCCTGCGCCGCCGCCGGACCTGGCCCGATCGGAAGGCCTGCTTCCGGTACTTTCGGGAGAAGCCCTTCTTTGCCCGCTGGCCCGACGAGAGCCTCTGGGCCTATGTGGAGGCCGGGACGCGGGAGCGTCCGGAGGGCGGGGTGGAACTGGTCTATTCGCCGGAGTGGGAGGCCCGCATTTTTGCCCTGATCCCGACCGACGTCTGGAGAGCGGTGCCGCGCCTGCGGACTCCGGCGCTGGTTGTTCGGGGCGCGCATTCGGGGACTTTCCGGCCCCAGGCGATGGCGCGGATGCAACGGCTGTTGCCCGGAGCCCGCTACTGTGTCGTTCCCGACGCAGGCCATATGGTCCCGCTGGAGCGTCCGGTGGAGACAGGGGCCATCGTCCGGGCCTTTCTGGGAGAGTTTGCGTAGCGCTCAAGGTGCAAGGAGGGAACAATGCCGTATGTGGAAGCCCGAGGCACACAGATTTTCTACACCCAGTATGGCCGAGAGGGAAAAGCCCTGGTCCTGATCCACGGCGCAGGGGGCAGCCACCTGCACTGGCCATCCCCGTTGCGGCGCCTTCCCGGGGCGCGGGTCTACGCCATAGACCTGCCGGGCCACGGGAGATCCAGTGGCCCGGGACGGACGGCCATTGAGGAATATGCTGCCGACGTGGCCGGATTCCTGGACGGGGTAGGGCTGGCCCAGGCCATTCTGGTTGGGCATTCTATGGGAGGGGCCATCGCCCAGACCATGGCGCTGCGGTATCCGGAACGGGTCGCCGGACTGGTGCTGGTAGGGACAGGGGCCCGGCTGCGGGTCTCCCCGCTCCTTCTGGAGGGAATCCTCCAGAACTTCCAGGGTGTCCTGAGCCTGATGGACGATTGGGCCTGGGGGCCGGGAACATCCCCCGAACTGGTGGAGCGAGGGCGCCGGATGCTGGCGCGCGTAGACCCCCAGGTGCTCTGGGGGGATTTTGCCGCCTGCGACCGATTTGACGTGCGCGATCAGGTCGGAGAGATCCGCGTTCCAACGCTGGTCATCACCGGTTCCGAGGACCGGATGACGCCGCCCAAGTTTGCCCAGTGGCTCCAGGAGCACATCCCCAACGCCCGCCTGGTTCTGGTGGAGGGTGCGGGGCACATGGTGATGCTGGAGAAACCAGAGGAGGTCGCAGCCCAGATCCGGGATTGGTTGCAGGCGTTGTAGGACAACTGCGCGCAGTTGTCCTACAACGCTTCCTTCAGCGTATCCAGGAACTCCTTGTTGTTCCGGGTGCGGGCGAGGTGCTGGAGCACAGCCTCGGTCACAGTCGTTAAGTCGTAGCCTGCTCCGGCGGGCGGCGGGGCCAGCATCTGGGAAACCATCTTCCGCATCAGCCACACCTTCTGGAGCGTCTCTGCGTCCAAGAGCAACTCCTCCCGACGAGTGCCCGACCGCTCTATGTCAATAGCGGGGAAGATGCGCCGTTCCTGGAGCCGCCGGCTGAGGTGGAGTTCCATATTGCCCGTGCCCTTGAACTCCTCGTAAATCATATCGTCCATCCGACTCCCGGTGTCTATCAGGCACGTGGCGATAATGGTCAGGCTTCCTCCCTCCTCCAGGTTGCGGGCCGCGCCGAAGAAACTCTTGGGCGGATACAGCGCCGCAGGGTCCAGACCGCCGGAGAGAGTGCGCCCACTGGGCTGGACGACCAGGTTGTAGGCCCGGGCCAGGCGGGTGATGCTATCCAGCAGGATGACCACGTCTTGCCCGCATTCCACCAGCCGCTTAGCCCGCTCCAGCGCCATCTCTGCGACTTTGGTGTGGTTCTGGACCGGCTCGTCAAAGGTAGAACTGATGACCTCCGCCTCCACCGACCGATCCATATCGGTGACCTCTTCCGGCCGTTCCCCGATGAGGACAACCATCAGGTGGACTTCGGGGTGATTTTTAGTGATGCCGTTGGCGATGTGTTTGAGGACGGTTGTCTTCCCGGCCTTGGGCGGAGAGACGATAAGCCCGCGCTGGCCCTTCCCGATAGGCGCAATCAGGCTGATCAGCCGGGTGGTCAGGTTGTAGCGGTCGGTCTCAATAATCAGGCGCTTGTTGGGGAAGATGGGCGTTAACCGCTCAAAGCGGGGCCGCTGCCGGGCCAGTTCCGGGTCCATCCCGTTGACGGCCTCCACCCGCAGCAGGCTATAGTAGCGCTCGTTCTCCTTTGGGGGCCGGACCTGCCCGACGACCATATCGCCGTTGCGCAGGCCAAACCGACGAATCTGGGAAAGGGAAACGTAAACATCGTCGGGGCCGGGCAGGTAATTCTTCCCACGCAGGAATCCCACCCCCTCTTCCGGAACAATCTCCAGCACACCTCCGCGGAAGGTATATCCCTCCCGCTCCGCCTTCGCTTGCAGGATGCGCAGGATCAGGTCGTCCTTTTTCAGGCGACTGTAGCCAGAAACCCCCATCTCCCGCGCCAGTTCCCGCAATTCGGCGAGGGTCATTTTCTCCAGGTCCCCCAGGTCTAACTCCAGGGGAGGAGCGTGGACTTCGGTCGTTTCTTCTACGGTTGTGGACGCAATCGGTTCGTCCATCCCAAACCTCCGTAGGAAAGGGTTATCCGTATCGGGCAATGAACTCTTCAGCCTTTTCTACCAGGTCCCGGTTGCCGATGAAGAGTGCAGTCCGCTGATGGAGGGACTCCGGGACAATCTCCAGGATGGGGCGGCGGCCGTCGGACGCATACCCTCCAGCGTGATGAGCGATGAAAGCCAGGGGGGCCGCCTCGTAGAGCAGCCGGAGTTTCCCTTTGGGCTTACCGGGGTCCTTATAGTCCAAAGGATAATAGAAGATTCCGCCCTCCAACAGATTGCGGTGGAAATCGGCGACAAGGGAGCCGATGTAGCGTGCCGAGAGGGGTTTCCGCGGATCTTCTTCATCCAATCCCTGGAGCCAGCGGGTGTACCGCCGCACCCCTTCGCTCCAGTACCGCTCATTCCCCTGGTTAGCGCTGTAGTATTTGGGCTCGGTGGGAATCCGGATATTCGGATGAGAGAGCAGGAACTCCCCTACACTGGGATCCAGCGTGAACCCGTGGACACCGCTCCCGGTGGTGTAGACCAGCATCGTGCTGGAACCGTAGATGACGTAGCCTGCGGCGACCAGGTCCCGACCCGGCTGGAGGCAATCCTCCACCGTCCCCGGCCCGCCCGAAGTCTTCCGGCGATAGATGCCGAAGATGGTCCCAATGCTGGCGTTCACATCAATGTTGGAGGACCCATCCAGAGGGTCAAAGACCAGGACGTAGCGGCCCGTCGGATACCCTTCCGGGATGGGAATGATGTGCGGCTCCTCCTCTGAGGCCATCACCGCCAAGCGTCCAGTGTAGGAGTTCATCCGGATGATGGTCTGGTTCGCGAAGACGTCCAGTTTCATCTGGGCCTCGCCCTGAACGTTGACCGTTCCCGCGCGGCCCAGAATCTGGACCAGGCCAGCGCGGGAGACTTCCCGCGCGATGATTTTGGCCGCCAGGGCAATATCGTAGAGCAGGTTGGTGAAGACGCCCGTGGCCTCCGGATGGGCTCGTTGTTGTTCCAGAATGTGGCGTTCTATCGTGATGATTTCCCCGTTCATAGCCTACCCCGTGTACCAGACCCATTTGGAACCGCGCATATCGCGGACAATGTCCGTGGTGGAGAGAATCCCCAGGGGGCGGCCGTCGGTATCCACGACCAGCAGGCGGTGGATCCGGCTTTCCAGCATTTTCCGGGCCGCCTCGGCGACGGGCGCGTCTTTGGAGATCGTGATCACCCCACGGGTCATTACGTCCGTCGCGCGCAGACGGCTCAGGTCCTCGCCATAATGGGCGATGACGTCGGTATGGGAGACGACGCCCAGCGGCTGAGTCCCCTCCCCCTCTGCGACGATGATGGCGTGGATGTCTGTATCCGCCATCACCCGAACCACTTCATCCAGCGGGGTATCCGGCTTACAGAAGATGACGCCTTTGTGGTAGATGTCCCGTACAAATCGCTCGGTCATTCGTGCCTCCTGAAGTTTAAGCCCTTAGGGATGACGATTTCCGCCACCGGGTGAACGCTGGAATAATTTGTTAAACTGCAAAATTGCCAGGCAGCGATTTTCAGTGGGTCCAGAGGATGAAGTAGTATCCCAGGACGGCGGCCCAGAGAAGACTGTCTATCCGGTCCAGGGCGCCACCGTGGCCCGGGAAGAGCGTGCCGCTATCTTTCACTCCTACCTGGCGCTTGATCATAGAAATCGCCAGGTCTCCCAGGGGGGAGAGGAGGGCGACGATCAGGCCGATGCCGAAGCCGCGGATGGCCGTGGGACCCTGCGGACCGGCGGCAAGTCCCCAGAGTGCGGCCAGTCCAGTGGTCAGAATCGTCCCCAGGACCACGCCACCTGCGTATCCTTCCCATGTCTTGCCGGGGCTCAATGCCGGAGCCATCTTGTGCCGGCCCCACTTCCGCCCGACGAGGTACGCGCCACTATCGGCAAACCAGACGGCGGGCAGAACGGTCAACACCCACCAGAGCCCCTCCGGAAGGCTGCGCAGACGCAGAATGTGGGATCCACACCATCCCAGATAAAATGCCCCTGCGACCGTCAGGGCCCAATCCGCGGTGGGTTTTTCCCGACGGTGAAACATCTGCCATGCGATGGACCCCAGGAGGGCAAAGGAGAGGCCGGGGCCCAGAAGGTTCCAGGCAGGGAACTGGGCGTCCAGGAGCAGGACCCATAGGGAGAACACAGCCCAGGGTATCGCGGGGTGGAAGTGGTCCTTTTCCATCAGCCGACAGAACTCCACCACCGCTGCGGTGAGGATCAGGGCCACAAGGGCAAAGAAGGCCAGCCCACCAATCCGGATCAGTGTGACGACCAGGGGGAGAGCGACGATGGCAGTTAGCAGGCGGGTGCGGAACACGAGCGAGCGTGCCTCCGGTATGGGATCATCCGGGGACGCGGCCAAAACGGCGTTCCCTTCGGGCGTATTCGGTCAGGGCTTTGTAGTACTCGTCTTTGTCAAAATCGGGCCAGTAGACGGGGGTCACGTAATACTCCGCATAGGCTCCCTGCCAGATAAGAAAATTGCTCACGCGCATTTCCCCACTGGTGCGGATAATCAGGTCCGGGTCTGGCAGGCCCGCGGTATAGAGATACCGGGCAATAAGGGCCTCGTCCACTTGTTCGGCGGAGATGCCGTCCTGGATAATGCGCCGAACGGCGTCCACGATTTCTGCCCGCCCTCCGTAGTTGAAAGCGACGTTCAGAATCAGCCGCTGATTGTTGCGGGTCAGGTCCAGGGCATATCGGATTTTCTCCTGCAGCCGCTCTGGCACCCGCTCCATCCGACCAATATGGCGAATCTGCACGCCCTCTCGGTGGAGTTCGGGAAGTTCCTGATCTATCATTCGCTCCATAATGTTCATCAGGCCTTCCACTTCTTCCCGTGGGCGCTCCCAGTTTTCCGTGGAGAACGCGTAGATGGTGAGAATACGGATGCCGAACTCCACCGTAGCGCGTAAGATTCGGCGCAGGTTCTCCGTGCCGGCCTGGTGCCCAGCGATGCGGGGAAGCCCGCGTGCCTGCGCCCAGCGTCCATTCCCGTCCATAATGATGCCAACGTGGACAGGGACTTTTGGCAAAGGAGGGTAGGTTTTTTCTTCCGATTGACTCATACCGGATTTTCCCGCTCCTTCTTGAAAAGGGCCTCAGCCTTGGGAAGGAGGAGATGGGGACAGTAGCCACTCCAGCAATCCAGGGCGTTCATTTGGTAAATGAACTCTCGTAACAGCGTTTCGCTGTCGCAGCAAAACGATCTCCTCCAGGAAACCAGCAGGCTCGGAGAGCCCAGGGGTTTTTTCAGGTTGAAGCGTCGGGGTCACGTGCTCAGCAAACCGATGCTCCCGATGGGGTAGATTGCGGAGCAAAACAAATTATACCATCATTCTGATTTTTGGCAAAAGAGGAGAACTGCCGAGGGAACGGACAGATAGAGGGTTTCCACCAATCAGACTTCCATGACTTCTTTGATCTTCCGCTCGCCGATTTCATCCGCTCGGGCGATGTATTTGTCGGTCAGTTCCTGGAGTTCATCTCGCCCCCGGAAGAACTCGTCTTCGGAAATCATCTTTTCTTTTTCAAATTCCCGCATATCGTCCAGTGCCTCCCGACGGATGTTCCGCAGGGCGACTTTTGCTTCCTCCACCCGTCGGCTGACGAGGCGAGCCAGTTCGTTGCGCCGTTCCTCCGTCAGGGGCGGGATGACCAGTCGGATAATCCGACCGTCATTGGAAGGGGTCAGGCCCAGGTCCGATTTCTGGATGGCGCGCTCTATATCTCCCAGGGAGGACGGGTCGTAGGGCCGGATGGTCAGCAGTTGGGGCTCCGGCGCGCTGATAACGGCCAGTTGGTTGAGCGGGGTGGGGATGCCGTAGTAGTCCACCATCACCCGTTCCACCAGCGCGGGGCTGGCACGACCAGTGCGAATACCCTTCAGGTCGGCCTCCAGGACTTCCAGGGTTTTCTTCATCCGGTTTTCGGTTTCGCGCAGGAGATCCCGTATCACGTTTCACCTCCAGCCAGGAAAAAAACGTTCTCCCTGCAGGGCGGTTCTTGCGGCGGTTCGCCGCCGCAAGAACCGCCCCCACCGACGTGGGGGGATTCCTACCGGCTGATCAGCGTGCCGACCTTCTCTCCCAGGACGGCCCGCTCCAGGCTCCCCGGCTGCCAGAGGTCCAGAACGAGGATGGGCAGGTCGTGGTCCATGCAGAGGGAGATGGCGGTGGCGTCCATCACGCCCACCCGCATGTTCAGGGCCTCCATATAGGTCAGCCGCTCAAACCGCTGCGCGTTGGGATTGCGCCGGGGGTCGTCGGAGTAGACGCCGTCCACTTTCGTTGCTTTGATCAGCAGGTCGGCATCTATCTCCATTGCGCGCAGGGCCGCCGCCGTGTCGGTGGTAAAGAAGGGGTTGCCGGTGCCGCCGCCGATGATGACCACGCGTCCCTTTTCCAGGTGGCGAATGGCCCGGAGCCGGATGTACGGTTCGGCGATGGTGTGCATCTCAATCGCCGTCTGGACACGGGTCTCCACGCCCATCCGACCCAGCGCGTCGGCCAGGGCCAGGGAGTTCATGATGGTGGCCAGCATACCCATATGGTCGGCAGTGGCGTGGTCCATTCCGTGTTCCAGGCCGTCCCGGCCGCGCCAGATGTTTCCAGCCCCGATGACGACGGCGACCTCCACTTCGTAGTTGCGGACGGCGGCGATTTTCGCCGCGACCTCCTCCGCCCGGCGGGGACTGATGCCGTATCCGGACGGCCCCGCCAGGGCTTCACCCCCCAGTTTCAGAAGAATTCGGCGATATTTTGCTACAGTCATCCGTATCTATCCAGGAAGCAGGATACAGCGATGCGCCGCCAATCCCGGCGGCGCATCGTTGGTTCTCTACATCCCCTCGCCCAATTCGTACCGGACGAAACGCCGGACGACGATGTTCTCCCCCAGGAGCGCCGTGTGCTCCTTCAGAATTTGCTCCACCGTCCGTTCCTCGTCCTTCACGAAGGGCTGTTCTAACAGGCACACCGACTGGTAGAATTTCTCCAGTTTTCCCTGAACGATTCGGTCCACCACGTGCTCAGGCTTCCCTTCCTCCAGGGCCTGGGCGCGGTAGATGCGCCGCTCTTCTTCCACAACCTCCGCGGGCACGTGGTTGCGGGAGAGATAGCGCGGGGCCGCAAAGGCGATGTGGAGGGCCAGGTCGTGGGCCAGCCGTCGGAACTCCTCCGTGCGGGCGACAAAGTCTGTCTCGCAGTTGAGTTCCAGAATGACGCCCACCCGGTTTCCCGTATGGACGTAGGCCTCAATTACGCCTTCCTTCGCCAGCCGGTCCATCTTCTTGGCCGCCTCGGCCAATCCTTTCTCGCGCAGATACGCGACGGCTGCCTCAAAATCCCCTCCGGTGGCCTCCAGGGCTTTCCGGCAATCCAGGACGCCCGCACCAGTGGCCTCCCGCAGTTCTTTCACCATCGCCGTTGTGATTTCCACGGTTCTCCTCCAGTCCTGCCAGAATTCGGGTTTTCAGAGTGCAGGAGTGCGGCGGCCTCGGAGCCTTCGCAAACCGCTGCTACTCCTCCTCGTCTTCAAATTCAAAGTCGGCTTCTTCTTCAAACTCCTCTTCCTCAAACTCCGGCCCGAAATAGGTCTCCTCTTCCTCCGCCTCTGCCATCTCCAGTTGGCGCATCCGGGCCAGCGTCTCTGCGCTCAGATACCTCTGGTCCTCCTCCGGGATGATTTCCTCCACTGCGTACTCCTTGCGGAGGGCCAGGCCTTCCAGCACCGCGTCGGCGATCAGGCCCGTGATGAGGCGGATGGACCGGATCGCGTCGTCGTTGCCCGGGATGACATAGTCTATCGGGTCCGGATCGCAGTTGGTGTCCACCAGGCCGATGACGGGGATATCCAGAATATTGGCCTCTTTGACCGCTGTGGCCTCTCTCCGGACATCCACGACATACAGGAGGTCCGGCAGCCGTTGCATCTGCTTAATCCCGCTGAGCCGGGCGTTCAGCCGCTCTATTTCCCGCTGGAGTTGAAGGGCTTCCCGTTTGGGCAGGCGCTCAAAATCGCCCCGATCCCGGCGGGCCTCCAGGTCCAGCAGGTAGTCAATCCGCTTGCGAATGGTGCGGAAGTTGGTGAGCGTGCCGCCCAGCCAGCGCTGATGGACGTAGGGCATTCCACAGCGCTGGGCCTCCTGAGCGATGACCTCCTGAGCCTGCTGTTTGGTCCCCACAAAGAGGATGATGCCGCCCTCTGCGACCTTCTGCCGGACGACCCCGACGGCGGTCTCCAGGGCCTGGAGCGTCTGTTGCAGGTCAATAATGTGGACTCCGTTGCGCTCCGTGAAAATGTAGGGGCGCATTTTCGGGTTCCAGCGCCGGACCCGATGGCCGAAGTGCACGCCCGTTTCCAGGAGCGCGCGCATCGTGGTGACTGCCATTTCGTTTGCCTCCTTTCTCTGTTTTCTCCTCCGCCTCCATCATCCCGTCCGGGGACCGGGGGACTCCCGGCACAGCCCTTCCGGTCCGGAGGCGTGCGAATTGGCCCAGCCGGGCCGGGCTTGATTGTACCACAGACTGAAAGATTGAGCAAGCCAGACCTTTTCCTCTTCTGGCAGCCGTGCTATACTGTAAACACGACTTTTCAGCCTCACCTGAACCAATTCCCGTTGGACGGAGGCATACGATGGTGGACCCCGAACTGCTGGCCATTCTGCGCTGCCCCTACTGTGTGAGCGGGGAGACCCGAAAGCCGGGGGAAGACCCGGGTCGCCTGGAACTGGTCCACGGCTGCTGGCTGGTCTGCCTGGAGCCGGACTGCGGCCGGAAGTATCCCATCCGGGATGACATTCCAGTGATGCTAATAGAGGAAGGCGAGAAGTGGATGCATGTTGCAGTGGAGGACCTGCCAGTTCCACCGCCGTCGGAGTGAAGATGGGAAACCCGTGGGTCTACACTCTTGCTGCCCTGGGCTTTTTCTTCCTGCTGGCGGGCCTGGTGGCTCTGGCTCTGCCGGGGCCCTATGAAGGGGTCACGCTGTATACGATGGATGCTTCCCACGCAGTGCAGGCGATGGACCTGGTGGGATTGGGCCTGCTTCTGCTGGGAAGCGCGTTCGCCCTGAGCGCTGAGGTTATCTGGCGACGATGGATGTCTCGCTGATCCCTTCCCGACTTGGGACCTACATCCTCTGGCTGACGCTGGACCGGAGGACCGAGATAGAGGTTGGGCGGCTGGGCAAGTTTCGCTTTTCATCGGGGGTTCTGGCTTACGTGGGGAGCGCACGGGGACCCGGCGGCCTGCGGGCCCGCCTGGCTCGCCACCTCCGCGTCCCAAGACCCCTTGTCTGGCACATAGACGCCCTGCAGACCGCAACACGCCCCATCGGCATATGGTTCGCCGAGGGAAAGGATAAAAAGGAATGTGCCTGGGCAACGGCCCTGGCAAGTCTTCCCGGCGCTTCCTTCCCTGCGCTGAAATTTGGCGCCAGCGACTGCCGATGCCCAGCGCATCTTCTTCACTTCCCCACGCTGCCTGACCGCGCGGACTTTGTACAGGCCACAGGAGAAGCCGTACAGGAGGTATTGTGCAACACCCTCTACTAACTGCCCTGCAAAAAGCCATCACCGAAAAGGACGACGCACTGGCAGAAGAAACCGCCCTTCGGGTGGGTACGGAATTGGGGAACGATGCCCTTCCCACCCTCCGGGATTGGCAGAACTCTCCGGAGCGGGATCGGCGCTGGTGGGCAGTGCGAACACTGGCCGCAATCGGAACACCGGAGGCAGTGGGCGGCCTGATCGCTGCGCTGGAAGACCCCGATCCGGATGTCCGCGCCTGCGCAGTGGTGGGGTTGGCCTTCCTGCGTGCTGCAGAGGCGGTGGACCCCCTGGTTGCCCGCCTTTCCGATCCCTCTGCCTACGTGGCTCGTCTGGCGGCCGACGCACTGGCCCGTATCGGGGCCCCCGCAGTTCCTGCCCTGATCGCAGCGTTGCAGGAGGGGGACACGGTCACCCGTATCGGTGCTGCCCGTGCCCTATCTGTCATCGGCCCAGAAGAGGCCGTTCCCGCCCTCTGTGCCGCGCTGGACGACCCCAGTGCACTGGTTACTTACTACGCTGAGGAGGCTTTGGACAAACTGGGCGTGGGAATGCTCCTTTTTGAGCCATAGGGCCTTTTGTGGCTATGAAAGTGGGCTGGTTCTGGGTTCGGCTGATTCTGATAGGGGTTGTCCTGATTGCGTGGACGACGTTTCTTCTGGCCTTTCCGCTTCTCCCGGCGGTGCGAGTCGTGCTGGAAGAGGGAGATGTAGCCCCGCAGGACATCCGGGCCCCCCGGCGCATCACCTACGAGAGCGCCATTCGGACCGCTGAGCAACAGCGACAGGCCGAAGCAGCCGTCCCTCCCATCTACACCTCCCCGGATCCGAACATCGCTCGCCAGCAGCGGGAACGGGTGCGGCAGGTGGTGGATTACCTGAGTGCAGTCCGGGCCGACACCTTCGGTACACCGGCGCAGCGCCGCGCCTGGGTCCTGGCCGTCCCTGAACTTCACGACCTTCCCCCCCAGACCGCCGATGCGCTTCTGGCCCTATCGGAGGACTCTTGGAATCGCATACAACTGGAGGTTCAGAGGGTCGTAGAGGAGAAGATGCGCCAGGGGGTACGAGAGGACACCCTGGATCAGGCCCGGCGAGAAATTTCTACCCTCGTGGGACTGGACCTTTCCCCGGAGGAGGCATCGGTCACCATTGCCCTTGCCCAGCGATTCATTGCCCCCAATTCCTTCTACGATGAGACAGCGACCCAAGAGGCCCGACGGCGGGCACGGGAATCCGTCCCACCTGTTGTCCGCACTTTTGAGGCCAACGAAATCATCGTGCGGGAAGGGCAGCGGGTCACCGCGCTGGACCTGGAAGCCTTGCGGGAACTGGGCCTACAGCAGCCCCACACCCGCTGGTCCGATGTTGTCGCCAGCGGCATATTTGCTGTCCTGGCGGTTCTCCTCCTCGGCGTTTTCCTCCATCAGTTTCAGCCCGATGTTCTGCAGGAGAGCCGGAAGTTGCTCCTGGTCGCAATTCTCTGGGCCCTCTTCCTGCTTCTGGCCCGGCTGATGATTCCGGACCGGACTGTTCTGCGCTATCTCTTTCCGGCTCCAGCCCTGGCGATGCTGGCGACAGTCACCCTGGGCCCTTCCGTCGGCCTGATCCTGAGTTCTCTGATGGGCGGGGTGGTCGGGCTAATTGGGGAGCATTCTCTGGAACTGGGCCTCTACATGGCCGCGGGTGGGGCTGTGGCAGCGCTCTCTATGCGGCGCGCCGACCGCTTGACCAACTTTTTCTACGCCGCTCTCTTTGTGAGCGCTGCGCTGATGGGATTGACCACCGCGTTCTTGCTTCCACACGGTCAGACAAACTGGATGGAGATGGGCCTCACTTTAGCCATGGCAGGGATGAACGGCCTGATTTCTGCCAGTTTGACCCTGGGCGGTCTGTTTTTTCTCGGTCCTCTTTTTGATCTGATGACCCCTTTCCGGCTTCTGGAACTCAGTCGCCCGGATCAGCCACTCCTGCAGCGGCTCCTGAGGGAGGCGCCTGGCACATATCACCACTCGCTGGTCGTCGCCAGTCTGGCGGAGCAGGCTGCAGAGCGTATTGGCCTGAATCCCCTGCTGGTGCGGGTCGGGGCCTACTACCACGACATTGGCAAAATCGCCCGCCCCTATTTCTTTGCAGAGAACCAGTTGGACGGGAACAATCCGCACGATAACCTGGACCCCTACAGCAGCGCGCGAGTCATTTTGGGACATGTGCGGGACGGAGTGGAATTGGCCCGGCGATATCGGCTCCCTTCCTGGATTCGGGCCTTCATCACCGAGCACCACGGGACAAACCGCCTGAGAATCCAGTATCAGCGGGCTGTGGAGCAGGCTGGAAATCCTGATTTGGTGAACGAAGAGGAATTTCGCCACACTGGCCCCCGGCCCCGGAGCCGGGAGACCGCGCTGGTGATGCTGGCAGATCAATGTGAGGCTACAGTCCGGGCCCGTCGGCCGCGGACTCCGGAGGAACTGACACAAATTGTGGAGGAGGTCTTCCAACGAGCACTGGAGGAGGGGCAACTGGATCAATGCTCCATCACGTTGCAGGAACTGCGGGCCGTTCGGGAGTCGTTTATCTCTAACCTGAAAGGGGTTTTCCATCCCCGCCCGCTCTATCCGGAATTTCCCAGGAATCGCTGATGATTGTGGGACAACAGGGGCACCTCAGCGTCCCTTGAGATTTTTTCGCTGCGGCGGCGAAGCCGCCGCAGCGAAAAATGAACCTATCTGCGCTTCTGGCCAGGACGACCCCGTGAGAGCGGGGCATACCCAAGATTAACTCTGACTTGCCAAAATGGGCAAAGCGGGTATAATTAAAAGCGCCTGTCGGGGCGTAGCGCAGTCCGGTTAGCGCGCAGCGTTCGGGACGCTGAGGTCCGGGGTCCAAATCCCCGCGCCCCGACCAGCCCAAACGGGCCAGGGGCTACCGACGCGCCGGGCACTTTTCGTTTACAGGGGCACGGCAGGGTTCGGTCTTCACCCGGGCCCGTAGCCCTTCTACATAACCGCAGTCCGAGAAGAACCTCGCCTTTTCGCTCCAGTTTGGACGCGGCTAAGGTCAATGCGCACTTGACAAATCGGCCAGTTCGGTTATATTGTAACCAACAGCCACCATCTCTGCTCACTTCGGCCTCAGATTCTGAATCAGAAAGGGGGGATCATCGCAAAAACGAGTCGTTCTGCATCCACGTCCTGCCTCACGTATCTTTCCCAAGAATCTTGAAGGAGGAGAGCTATGATGAGGAAACTCCTACTGATCGCCTTCGCTCTTATCCTTATAGTCCCCGTCCTCTCCGGCTGCAAGCGAGAGGCTGGCCCCATCAAGATCGGTGTGCAACTGCCCCTGACAGGTGACTTCGCTTATGAGGGCCAGGGGATGCTGAAGTCCATCCAGTTGCTGGTGGACCAGACCAACGCGGCGGGTGGCATCCTGGGTCGCAAGGTGGAAATCTTTGTGGAGGACGATGCAGGTGACCCCGGCCAGTCTTCCCAGGTCGCCCAGAAACTGGTGGATGCGGGGGTGATTGCCGTCATCGGCGCATATAACTCCAGCGCAACCGAGCCCGCCTCTGTTATCTACAACGAAGCGGGCATTCTGCATATCACCCCCTCCTCCACCGCGACCCGGCTCACTGAGAAAGGCTTCAAGCGCTTCTTCCGCGTCTGCTTCCTGGACGACCGCCAGGGGCTCTTCGCGGCGAAGTTTATGAAGGAAGTGATGGGCGTCCAGAAGATCGGCATCCTGCACGACAACTCCACCTACGCCCAGGGCCTGGCGGAACACACCAAGCGGTACGCCGAGCAACTGGGGCTGACGGTGGCTTTCTATGACGCGATCAACCCGGCCGACAAGGACTTCACTCCCATCCTGACCCGTATCGGCGGCGCCGGGCTGGACGCCGTTTACTTCACGGGTTACCACGCCCAGGGCGGCCTGCTCCTGAAACAGACGGGAGATCTGGGGCTGAAGATTCAGTGGATTATGGGGAACGCCTGCAATAACCCCGAACTCATCCAGATCGCCGGGGTGGAGAACGCGGCAGGCACCTTCGTCACCACGGAGCCGCTGCCGAAGGACGTGAACACGCCGGAGGCCCGCAAGTACGTGGAGGACTTCAAGGCCCGCTATGGCGAGGAGCCGGCCAGCGTCTGGTGGATGATGGCCGCTGAGGCTTTCAACGTCATCCGCTACGCCATTGAACAGACCAAGTCCACCGACCCCGGCGTGCTGGCGGAGTTCCTCCACACTCAGGCCAAGAACATCCCGGGCATCACTGGCACCATCATCGGCTGGGACGAGAAGGGGGACCGCCTGGGCACCATCCACGTCGCCTACGTCATCAATGAGAAGGGTGAGTTCATCCTCTACCCGCAGCAGCCCTCTCCGTAAGGACCGGAGGTCCGGCGGGAGGGGAGTTCGGAGCGCTCCTCCGGACTCCCCTCCTTTGTATTAAATCCCGCCGCAACCCTCCACAGCCTGGTCCCCGAGGAGGTGTGCATGCAGTTTCTTCAGCAGACGATTAACGGCATCACGATTGGCTCCTTCTATGCCTTGGTCGCCTTGGGCTACACGATGGTCTACGGTGTGCTCAAGATGATCAATTTCGCCCACGGCGGCATGTTTATGTGGGGCGCCTACATCGGGTTGACGGTCACCACTGGCCTGGTCGCGCTTGTGGGTTACGCCAGCCCCTGGGCCCTTGTCCCAACGCTGATAGCCGTGATGGTCGCCGTCGCCGGCATCGGAGTCCTGGTGGAGCGGGTTGCCTACCGCCCCCTGCGAACGGCTGGACGGCTGGCCCCGCTCATCTCCGCCCTGGGTATGGCCTTCATCCTGGAGAGCCTGGCCCGCAACGTCTACGGCGCCAGTTGGAAGACGTATCTGCCAGGGCTCGTACCCGGCGGCCGGGTCGCGCTTCTGGGCAATGTCCGTATCAGTGTTATGCAAGTCCTGGTCCTGTTGGTCTCCTTTCTGCTGATGGCGCTTCTTTACCTTTTTGTCTACCGAACCCGTGTCGGCACGGCGATGCGGGCTGTCGCCCAGGACCACGAAGTCTCCCGCCTGATGGGGATAGATGTGGATCGGATTATCGCAACGGTTTTCCTCATCGGCCCTGGCCTGGGCGGGATGGCCGGGCTCATCGTGGGCACTTACTATGGGTCCTTTGACTTCACCCTGGGCTGGAGTTTTGGCCTGCGGGCCTTTATTGCGGCGATTCTGGGAGGGATCGGAAACATCCCAGGTGCTATGCTGGGCGGGATGCTGCTGGGCATTGTGGAGACTTTCGCCGCTGGCTACATCTCTCCCCAGTGGAAAGACGTTATTGCCTACGTCATTCTGATCTTCATCCTCATTTTCCGCCCCACCGGCCTGCTGGGCGAACGGGTGGCGGAGAAACTGTAGGAGGACAGCGATGAAAAGCCTGCAGGCGCGCCTTGGGAGAATTCCTCCTCTCTGGTGGCAGGTAGGGCTGCTGGCCCTGGCCGTTCTCCTGCCCCTCCCGATGAGCGACTATTACCGGTCCGTTCTGTGGCGGACGGCCCTCTACGCCATCCTGGGGCTGAGCCTGAACATTATCGTCGGTTACGCAGGGCTCTTCCAGTTGGGCCACGCAGCGTTCTATGCCCTGGGCGCCTACACTTCGGCGTTGCTGAACCTCTATCTGGACGTTCCCCTCATTCTGACTTGGCCCGCCAGCGTCCTGGTAGCCGCGTTCTTTGGCTATCTCATTTCCCGGCCCATCATTCATCTCCGGGGCGACTATCTCTGTGTGGTAACCATTGCATTTGGGGAGGTGGTCCGACTGGCGCTGGTCAACAACATCTTCGGCATCACGGGCGGGGCCAACGGGCTCAGCGGTATTGACCGCCCTGTCCTCTTCGGCCTTGTCCTCCGGACTCCTCTCCAGCACTACTATCTGGTTCTCTTCTTCCTGGTTCTGACCCTCTTTGCTGTCCGGCGGCTGGAGAACTCCCGCCTGGGGCGGGCCTGGGTCTGCATCCGGGAGGACGAGACTGCGGCGGAGGCGATGGGCATAGACACGGTGCGGGCCAAACTCCTGGCCTTCGTTGTGGGCTCCGCGTGGGCTGGCCTGGCGGGCGCACTCTACGTGGCCCGCGTCCCCGTCGTCTCCCCCGATCTGGCCCGCTTCATTGAATCGGTGGTGATGTTCTGTATCGTCGTCTTGGGCGGCACAGGCTCTATCCCCGGCGTCTTTGTCGGTACCCTGGGGATGGTTACCCTGCCGGAACTTCTCCGCTTTCTTCAGACCTGGCGAGACGCCTGGATGGGTGTGGCGATGGTGGTGATGATGATCGCGCGACCGGAGGGGCTATGGCCCAGCCGTCGCGTCCGGATGGAGATTCGGGGCGAAGAAGAAGAGGAAGCGGGATTCCCGACGGGAGTGGAGGAAGACCCTCCAGATCCATCGTCGGACAACTCTGGAGAACCCGATTTCAGTGGGGAGGTGTACCAACTCTACGACGAAGAGACCTACCTGATCACGCTCCTGGAGGAAGGACCCAGGGGCCTTCCATCGGAGGGTGACCCTTCGGGGAAAGATGCGGTGTAGGGGGAGAATATGGCGCTTCTGGAACTCCGTGATCTGACGAAGCAGTTCGGCGGCCTGACCGCTGTAGACCATGTCACCTTTGACGTCCACGAGGGGGAGATCCTGGGGCTTATTGGCCCCAACGGAGCCGGGAAGACAACCATCTTTAACCTTATCACCGGCATCTATGCCCCGACAGAGGGAGAGATTTTCTTTGACGGGAAACGGATCGCCCATCCGCCCCTGGGAGCCCGTAAGTTCATAACCCCGGTCTGGTGGGTTCAGTGGCTACCAGTCCGGTCTGTGCGGGAGCAATGGGACCAACTGCGCACTCTCCGACCCCACGAGATCACCGAAATGGGCATTGCCCGGACGTTTCAAACCATCCGGCTCTTCAAAAATATGACGGTCCTGGAGAACGTAATGGCGGGAGTGCACCATCGGACCCGCGCCGGGCTCTGGGGGGCCATCTTCCGGCCACCCTTCCAGCGGCGGGAGGAGGCCTTTATTGTCTCTGAAGCGGAGCGCTGGATCCGATTTATGGGGCTGGAGGCGTACCGAGACGAACTGGCAAAGAACCTTCCCTATGGGCATCAGCGGCGGCTGGAGATCGCCCGCGCACTGGCGGCAAACCCTCGTCTCCTGATTCTGGACGAGCCGGCGGCTGGGCTGAACGAGGCGGAGACCCTGGAACTGATGGACGTCATCCGGCAAATCCGGAACTCCGGCATCACAGTTCTCCTGATTGAGCACGATATGAAGGTCGTGATGGGTATCTGTGAGCGCATTGTTGTTCTGGACTACGGGAAGAAAATCGCGGAAGGGACTCCGGAGGAGGTACAGCGGAACCCGCGCGTCATCCAGGCCTATCTGGGTGAGGAGGAGGTGTGAGAATGCCGCTCCTGAAGATAGAGAACCTCCACACGTTCTATGGCCATGTCCATGCCCTTAAGGGAATCAACCTGGAGGTGGAAGAGGGGGAAATTGTCACCCTTATTGGGGCCAACGGAGCGGGCAAAAGCACGACCCTCCGCACGATCTCTGGCCTGGTCCGCCCGCGCGAGGGAAGGATTGAGTTCAACGGACATCTCCTGAACAACGTCCCGGCCCACCAGATTGTCCAGATGGGGATCTCCCACGTTCCCGAAGGGCGGCGCATTTTTACCACCCTTACAGTGATGGAGAACCTGATGATGGGGGCTTACACGATTCGGGACGAGCGGGTGATTCAGGAAAACCTGGAGCGGGTCTTTACGCTGTTCCCACGGCTGGCAGAACGAAAGAACCAGTTGGGAGGCACTCTTTCCGGTGGGGAGCAGCAGATGCTGACCATCGGACGGGCCCTGATGGCCCGGCCGCGCCTTCTCTTGCTGGACGAGCCCTCGTTGGGCCTGGCCCCTATGCTGGTTAGGGCGATCTTTGAGACCATTCGGGAAATCAACGCAGGTGGAACCACCATCCTGTTGGTGGAGCAGAACGCCCGGGCCGCGCTGAAAATCGCCCATCGGGCCTATGTCCTGGAGACCGGGCGCGTCGTTCTTTCCGGCCCCGCCCATGAACTGATGCAGGACGAGCGGGTCCGGAAGGCTTACCTGGGAGAGCGGTGAAGGCGGTTTTTCGCAAGGGCGGCCTCGCCGCTCCAGCAAAGGGCAAATCCTATCGTACGGGGCAGGCCACGTGCCTGCCCCGCATTTTTCTATTGCAATTCTAATTGTCCTCTTGTGGGATTCTAACGCAAGGATGGCATGATAGTAGGCGCAATTAGATGCAATGGACTCTCCGCAGGCCAAACCCTGCGGGCAAACAAAATAGAGATTCCCAAAATCCCTTCGGGGAAAGGAGGTGATGGTTATGTCGCTGATGAGATGGGAGCCCTTCCGGGAACTGCTGAGCCTGCGCGAGGCGATGAATCGGCTGATGGAGGAGACTTTCCTCCGCCCGTGGGAGCCCTGGACCCGCTGGACGGAAGTTCCGGCGGTGGATATGTATGAGACGGACGAGGCGGTAGTGGTGAAGGCTGCTATCCCCGGCGTGAAGCCGGAGGATGTGGAGATCAGCGTCACCGGCGATACCCTGACCATCCGGGGTGAAGTCAAGCGGGAGGAGAAGGTCAAGGAAGAGAACTACGTCCGTCAGGAGCGCTACTACGGCACCTTCTGCCGGTCCCTTCTCCTGCCGACCCGGGTCGTCGCCGATGACGCGGAGGCCGTCTTTGAGAACGGTGTCCTGACCTTGACCCTCCCCAAGGCGGAGGAGGTCAAGCCCAAGGCTATCAAGGTCAAGGCCAAGAAATAATCCGAACCCTTGGGTGGTCGGCGTTCGGCGCCGACCACCCCCTTTTCAAATCCCCGAAAAAGGAGGTGAGACTATGTCGCTGATCAGCCCGCTGCGTGAGATTATGACCCTGCGCGAGGCAATGGATCGGCTGTTTGAGGAACCCTTCTTCCGGCCCTGGAGCCTATGGCGGCGCGGCACGCCGGAGGAGCCGCTGCGGCTGCCCGTGGACGTCTACACCACCCCGGAGGAGATCGTTATCGTCGCCTCTGTCCCGGGCCTTCTGCCTGAGGAGGTGGACGTCTCCATCCAGGGGGACACGCTGACCATCCGGGGTGAACTCCGCCCGCCGCTGGACAACGTCCAGTACCTCTTCCAGGAGCGGCCCTACGGTCCCTTCACCCGCTCCCTGGTACTGAACGTCCCAGTGGATGTGGAAAAGGCGGAGGTAACTCTGGAGAACGGCGTGCTGACCATTACGCTGCCCAAGGCCGAGGAGATCAAGCCCAAGACCATCAAAGTGAAGGCCAAATAAGAGCAAGGAGCGGCGGGGTCAAAACCCCGCCGCTTTTTTTCAGTCTTCCAGTTCTCCACCACTGCGGAGGTGAAGCCTCTCCACTGCGGAAGATGAACTTCTTCGGCAGACCCCTCGCGCCTCCGGCCAGGGCGATTCCAACAGGAATGGACACACCAACAATCCCCTTCGTTTGCAGAAATACCCGTTAGGAGTAGGATAATAAAAGATGGGCAGCGTTCATACTTTCGGAGATCCGTTGATTCGGCTTCTCTCCACCACGTCCACGAACGATGTAGCCCGGGACCTGGCGCGGCAGGGGGCTCCGGAGGGTACGGTTGTTGTAGCCGACTATCAGACTGCGGGGCGGGGTCGGATGGGGCGCCGCTGGTTGGCGCCGCCGGGGACCTCCCTTCTCTGCTCCCTTCTGTTCCGGCCCCATCCGGAGCATGCGCGGGATCTGCCTTTCCTCTGTGCGTTGGCCGCGGCCGACGCAGTAGAGAAGGTCGCCGGGCTTTCTGTTGCTCTGAAGTGGCCCAACGACCTGATCGTAGTACGGGGGGAAGGCTGGAGGAAACTGGGAGGGATACTTGCCGAAACGGAGGTTTCCGGCGGGCAGGTAGAATTTGTTGTGGTGGGGATCGGGATCAACGTCAATGTGCCTCCTGAGGTTCTGCCCAGCCTCTCTCCGGAGGCGACCAGCATTCTGGCCGAGACAGGCCGGGAGACAGACCGGGAGCAACTGCTGATTGCTCTCCTGGAGCAGACCGACCTTCTGTACAGGCAACTGCGCGCAGGTCAGCGTCCCTTTGCCCAATGGGTCACCCGTCTGGCGACGCTGGGGCAAGAGGTTCGGCTATCTACGGTGGAAGGGGAATGGTGTGGCATAGCGGAAGCCGTGGACGAAGAGGGTGCGCTCCTGTTGCGCACTCCTGACGGAGCACTCCGCCGGGTACTGGTCGGAGATGTCCTCCGGGCGCACTGATTCCCTCAGGACGGACGAATCCAGGTTTGTTCTAATACTTCACCTCAATCACCTCCGGGTCCTGCAGCAGTGCTTCCACAAGTTTCCGGTGACTTTCCCTCCGACCAGCGGTGCGCAGCGTGAGTGTTAGAATGTCCCCTGTTTTAATCTCCCGCTGGTGGTAAATTCGTATTCCGTAGTTCCTGAACATTTCCATCAGACTTCTTCGGCGGGGGGACTGGACAGGTAAAGAAATCTCATAGGTCACCGTCTCGCGGGTCTGGTCCAACCAGGTCTCCAGGGCTGGGAAGAGCCAGAGAGCGATGAGGGTTAGCCCTGTTGCGACGCCGACCAGGGCATATTTCCCAACCCCGATGCCCATTCCCAGCGCAGCGGCCATCCAGATTGTCGCAGCGGTGGTCAGGCCGGTAATCCGATGGCCCTCCCGCAGGATGGCACCGGCGCCCAGGAAACCGACACCAGTGACAATGTTGGCCGCGATACGTGTGGGATTGGTCTCAACACCGATATCCAGGGAGAGGATGGTGAAGAGGGTGGAGCCGACAGTAATGAGCAGGATGGTGCGGAACCCCGCACTCTTATCTCGGTACTCCCGTTCCACCCCGATAATTCCTCCAACCAGCATTGCCAAGAGGAGTTTCAGGATTTCTTCCATTCGGCCTGCTCCGACAAGGGGATAGAACAAACAACGCCCGACCATCCGCATGATCGGGCGTATTAGGAAGATTTCAAAGGAACGCGGTTATGGCTGAGATTCTGTGTTGTTCTCTGTTTCCGACTTTTTCTTCTTCAGCGCTTGCCGAGCGCCGTAGGCGTAGATGGAGCCCGGGAGGGCGTCTATGGCCTCGTTGAAGCGCTGGATGGCCTCCGCCTCTTTTCCCGTGCGACGACATGCCAGGCCCAGGTTGTAGCAGGCCGCTGCCTGATATTTTGCGCCCAGCCGGATGCTGGTATCCGTGACCACCTCCCGCAGAATCTGGCAGGCCTCCTCGTTCCGACCCAACTTCAGAAGAGCCACTCCCTGGTTAATCTGGGCCACCCGTCGGGCCACCGGGTCTGCTCCCAACCGGAGGGCCAGGTCGTAAATCTGGAGGGCCCGCTCCGGATTCCCGCGCGCTGCCACAGCGTTCCCCAGGTCCACCAGTAACCGGACCCGCATTGTGAGCAGGTACAGTAGCAGGAGGAACAGCAGGGGATTCACCGGAACGGTCAGCGCCAGCAGCGCGCCGATTCCAGTCAGGAGGAGCCCCTCCACGATGAAGCGGTTAGAGAGCCCCTGATGGCGCAGATAAGAAAGAAGATTAAAGCCCAGGATATACAGGAAGCCGATCAGCAGGATGAGCAAAGACGGGTGCACGGCCACCTCGGAACCCCGAAATGGGGACACGAAGGACACAAAGAACCGCAGTTATGCAATCTGGTGAACTTTGTGTCCTTCGCGTCTTTTGTGGTTTTATGCGAAAAGATACTTGGCGGTCCGCTCCAGCATGGGCACGCCCTGGACTTCCGTTTCAAAAAGCGGCACCAGGGCGCGGACGTTGGGGAAGAGCCGCCGGATTTCTTCCATGTACTCCGCCTGCATAGCGATGCGGTTGCGGACGAACTCCGGCGGGTTCTCCCCGACGGCCTTGGGGTCAATCAGCATATTGACCACGACGCCGCCCACCGGGATGCCGAAGTCCTCAAACCAGTTGATGAAACGGCGGATGACTGCGATGGGCAGAGCCTCCGGCAGGGTGACGAAGAAGAAGGCCGTCTTCTCCGCGTCCGTCAGCAGCCGCTTGGCCTGGGAAATCCGGTCCCGGAACCGCAGCAGGTACTCCATCAGCGGGTCCTTCTCCTGCTTCTTCTTGCTGTAGGAGAGGAGTTCCCGCAGGGTCATCGCCTCCTGGCGGCTCTGGACCATCTTGTTGACCCACATAGAATAGACGCTGGACATCCCCAGGAGTCGGCGGGCATTGGCGGTGGGTGCGGTGTCAAAGACGTAGACCTCGTACTTGTCCTCAAACATAATGTCAATCATGTTCTCAAACATCGCCGACTCCTCAAAGGCCGGGTTCATCGTGGCGGATTCCACGAACTCGTCGGTCTTCACCCGGATGTCGGCGTATTTGAGGAACCACTCAATTTTCTCCCGGATCTCCCGCTTGGACCGTTCAATGGTGTCCTTGGTGTCAATCTCGTAAGCCCAGAGGTTTGGAACACCTTGCACGGGGGTGGGCTTACCGAAGACATCCTGGCGCAGGAGGCCGCTGAGGGAGTGGACCGGGTTGGTGGAAGCCAGAAGGGTGCGCCGACCCTGACGGGCGAACCAGAGCGCGGCGGTCCCCGCCATCACGGTTTTCCCCACGCCGCCCTTGCCGCCGAAAAAGATGTATTTCAGATTGGGGTGCTCCTGGACAAACTGGGTCATGGACTTTTCAATCATTCCACACCTCCAAACATCACCTCCGCCATCCGCCGAATCATATCCAGGCCCGTCACATCCCGCTCAAACTCCGGGACGTAGGCCAGCACCTGGTTGCCGAAGCGCTGCCGGATTTCGGCCAGGTACTTCTTCTGCATCTGGATGCGGTGGCGCAGGTACTCGGGGATGTCCTGCTGTTCCAGTTCTGGTGGGATAACCCGGTTGACGATGTAGCCGGAAATCGGGACCTGGAATTTGGCAAAGAGCCCCGCAGCCTTGATCGTATCCAGGATGACCATCTCCTCCGGGATGAGGACGAAGAAGAAGGCCGTCTTTTCCTTATCGGTCAGTATGCTGGAGGAGGTGTTGATCCGGTAGCGGATATCCTGCAGTTCCGCCAGGATTTTGTCCTCCTCCAATTCCTCGTCCCGGCGCAGCAGCGCGGCAACCTGGGCGTACTCTTGCATCTCCTCCCGGAGTTTGGTGATTTTCTCAATCCACTGGTCGTAGACGCTGGCCATGCTCAAATAGTAGAGCGCGTGGCCCAAGGGGACCAGGTCGTAGATATAGTAGTCGTAGCCGCCGCTGACGACGATGTCTACCACCTGGTCAAAGATGGCGCTCTCTTCCATTGCTGGCTCGGCCGCCGCAGCCTGGATGTAATCCTCAATCTCATCCGGCACCTTCTCCAGGCCGTACATCTTCAGGATTTTCTGGCGGATTTCTTCCTGGTATTCCCGGATGCGCCGGTCGGCATCTATTTCCTGGGCGAAAAGGCCAGGGATGATCTCCACGGGCCCTTTCCCGAAGATGTCCTGCTGGAAGATGTCGGAGAGGGAGGCCTGAGGGTCCACGGAGAAGACCAGGACTTTATAGCCCTGTTTCGCCAGCCAGTAGGCCGTGGCGGCGGAGAAGGTGGTCTTCCCCAGCCCGCCCTTGCCGCCGAACATAATGTAACGGCGCTCAGGATGTTGTTTGAAGACTTCTGCGAGGGACAAGGTGGACCTCCTTGAGCGAGTGTGCGAGTGAGCGAGTGGGCGAGATTATGCCAGGGCGTCGGTCAGATCGCGTTCCCGGAGCATGCGGCGCTTCCATGTGGCGATCTGGGGGACGACGTAGGGAAGCAGGCGCAGGGAGTAGTAGGGCGGAAGGATGGGAATGCCCAGCAGGTCACCCATAGTGACCAGAATGAAGAGGTGCTCCATGCTCCCACGCGTCTTGAGGGCAAAGCGGGCCATGTCGTGCCCGGCCATACCGTAGAGGACACTCTTGACACCCTCCCAGAAGTTTTGCCATTTGTTTTTTTGTGCGGACATTTCGCTCCAACCTCCTGAAGGATTATAGAGAATTATACCCCTACCCAATCTCCTGGTCAAACAACTCACAGATATCCCGCTCCCGGAGCATGCATCGTTTCCAGGATTCCAGGCGAGGGACCATATACGGAATCAGCCGCATGGTATAGTAGGGGGTCAGGATAGGGATGCCCAGCAGATCGCCAAAGACGATCAAGGTGAAGGCCTGCTCCACTTCCCCGCGCGCCTTCTGCAGTTCCCGCACCCAGTCGTGGAGGGTCATCCCGTAGAAGATGTCCCGCAGGGTGCAGAGGGCCTGGCTCAGCCGTTCCCGAATCGCCTCTGGCAGAGAAGGGCGCTCTTCTTCAGGGCATTGGGCAGTCATTGGAAAACCTCTATTCACCCATAAATTGCTCGTAGTGCCTGCTCCAGAGCGTCCCAATCCCAGCCCACCACCTTGCGGCCTCCCGGCAGGATAAAGGTGGGATAGCGACGGACACCATGCCGCAGGCATTTCCAGAACCCTTCCAGGGACTGGGGGTCCACTACTCGCACCTGAAGTGTCGGACCGAAGCGGAGGACCAGTTTGTTGATCCAGTCCATCAGACGGTTAAACTCCTCCAGGAACTCCGCCGGGTACTCCTGCAGCATCTCCCGGCGGGCCTGGTCTCCCACCGCCTCCGCCGAAAGTACCTCACAGGCCAGGCAGTGACGGAAGGTGGTCGGAATGGGCATCAGAATCTGCAATTGCACCATAGTCGGATGAGAGAGTCCGCGTCCACTTTACAAAAGCAGGGCGGGTGGGGAGCCCGCCCTGCCTCGGCCATTGATGCCCGTGGACGATTTTACCGGCGGGCCTTCGCCAGTTCGGCCCGGTAGCGACGAATGGAGCCGATGCCGTCCACCACCAGGATGACAGCCAGCACCACCAGAA
>JANXAH010000235.1 GCA_025062415.1 Anaerolineae bacterium
CCCCGTTGTTCTGCGGGGGGTCTGTTTGGGGGGGGGGGGTGGGGTGGGGGGGGGTTTTTCTTTTCTATTAATATTTCACTTTTGTGGCCGTGGGGGGCGGCCGTCCAACACACCCGGCCCTCTGTTCGGTTGGGGAGGGAATGGGAATGCGGGAAGCGATGTTGTATGAGCGTCTGGAAGAGAACCGGGTCCGTTGCGCCCTTTGCGCGCATCGGTGCGTTATCCCGGAGGGGAAGCGGGGCATCTGCCACGTCCGGGAGAACCGGGGTGGGACCCTCTATACCCTGGTCTACGGACGGCTCATCGCGGAGCATGTGGACCCCGTGGAAAAGAAACCCCTGTACCACTTCTACCCTGGCTCCACGTCCTATTCCATCGCCACGGCCGGTTGCAACTTCCGCTGCCGCTGGTGCCAGAACTGGGAGATTTCCCAGATGCCGCGGGACCAGCACATTATCCTGGGGGAACCCGTGGCACCGGAGCGGATCGTGGCCGCGGCGAAGCGGGTCGGGAGCCGCAGCATCGCCTACACCTACACCGAGCCCACGGTCTTCTTTGAGTACACCTACGACATCTCCCGGCTGGCCCACGAGGCTGGCATCGCCAACGTCTACGTCACCAACGGCTATATGACCCCGGAGATGCTGGACCTCTACGGTCCGTACCTGGACGCTGCGAACGTGGACCTGAAGAGCTTCCGGGACGAGGTCTACCGGGAGTACATCGGCGCGCGGCTCCAACCGGTGCTGGATAGCCTCAAGGCGATGAAGGAGAAGGGAATCTGGGTGGAGGTGACAACACTGGTGGTGACCGGGGTGAACGACGATCCAGCGGAACTGCGGGATATTGCCAATTATATTGCCACTGAACTGGGGCCGGAGACCCCCTGGCACGTCAGCCGGTACTTCCCGGCCTATCGGATGGACAACCCATCCACGCCGGTGCGAATCCTGGAACAAGCACGGGAGATCGGCCGGGAGGCGGGGCTTCGGTATGTCTACGTGGGCAACGTCTCCGGCGAAGAGAATACCCACTGCCACGCCTGTGGGTACCTGCTCATCCGACGGGCTGGTTTCTGGGTCCTGCAGAACGCCGTCCGTGCCGACGGGACCTGCCCCCGCTGCGGGACACCCGTGGCAGGGGTTGGGATGGCGGGATAGCGGCAGGTCCCGCCGCTGCAACCGTTCTCCCCTGCAACGGGGAAAGGCTTATCCCTTCAACCACTGGAGCACCTGCTCCGGCAGGTGATCCCGATTCTTCTCTGTTACCTCCCACAGGGTGACGACCGGCAGGGTTTTTAGCGCGTCGGCCCAGGGGTTGGGATGGGCCATCACGGTTGCCAGCACCGTGTGCGGGCCGCCGACAGCCTGGAGAACCGCGTCCTTGAAGGGCCCACAGAAGAGTTCCATCTTCCCAATTTCGTCCACGACGACGATGCGCCCCTGAGCCATCGCGCGCCGCAGCGCGGCGACGCCGACCCGCTCAATGGCGTCCACGTCCACGCCGTAGCGGCCCACCCGCGGCCGTCCGCCGCCCTTGAGGTCCACGTGCGCGATGACCGTCTCCTCGCCGTCCAGCGTCACCAGGCGGAAGCCCTTGCGGCCGCCAGGACCACGGATTTCTTCGGTGTAAAACCCACCCGCCCGTGGCCCCAGCACGGCGACGACCTTCTGGATCACCGTCGTCTTGCCGATGCCCGGCCGTCCCGTCAGCAGCAGCGTTCGGCCCATCCGTTGCCTCCGGAGAGTTGCCCACTGTTGGGGTTCGGGGTACAATGATACCACAAACCGGCAATGAAGCGAAACAGTCCTGAACCGAGTGTGCCTGGGATAAGGGGCTGGCTGATCCTGGCAGGCGCGCTGATGCTCCTGCTGGCCCTCGCCTGCCGTCTCTCCACCCTCCCCCTCCCTTTCCCTACCCCGACCCCCTCTCCCACCGCTACCTTCACGCCGACCGCCACCCCCACGCCAACCCCCACGCCCACACCGACGCCGACCCCCACCCCCACCCCAACGCCCTCCCCGGACCAACTCCTCCAGCAGGGGGAAAGGGCCCTGGCGATCGGCGACCCTGCGGCGGCCCTGACCGCCCTCCAGGCCGCCTACCACGCCGACCCCAACGGCACGCTGGCCCCCCGCGCGCTTCTGAGCGCCGGCCGCGCCGCGCTGGAGGCCAATGACTATACGAAGGCCGCGGCCGTCCTTCAGGAACTCCTGACCCGGTTTCCCCATACCCCCGAGGCCCACGACGCCCGCATCTTCCTGGCCCGAGCCCTCGCCGCCCAGGGAGACCACGCCGCTGCGGCCGAGCAGTATCGGGCCTACCTGGCCGAGGGGACCGCCATCGCCCCTTACGTCTACGAATGGCTGGGGGATGCCCTCCACACCGCCGCAGACTACACCGGCGCCGCTGAGGCCTACCAGGCCGCTATAGAGGCCGCCCCCAGCCTCTCCTTTGAAGTCGGAGTGCGGGAGAAACTCGCGCTGGCCCGGGCCGCCCAGGGGGACTACGAGGGGGCGCTGACCCAGTACGAGGCCATCCTGGCCCGCGCCCGTATTCCGGACTACCGTGCCCGCATCCAGCATCAGGCCGCCCAGACTCTCCTGACTATGGGCCGGTACGACGAGGCTTACGCCCGCCACCTGGAAGTCGTCCAGACCTATCCCCGCAGCCCCTGGGCCTATCAGTCACTCTTGATTCTGATAGAGGCCGGAGTTCCCGTGGATGACCTCACCCGGGGCATCGTGGACTACTTTGCAGGCGCCTACGGCCCTGCTGTCCAGGCCCTCTACCGCTACATCAACGCCAACCCTACAACCCACTCCGGTGACGCCCACTACTACGCCGGATTGGCCCACCTGGCTGCGGGAAGCCCAGGACTGGCCGCGGAGCAGTTCCGGGTCCTGGTGGAGACCCACCCGGAAAACGCCTACTGGGGGGACGGATGGATATACTGGGCTCGGGCCCTCGCCGCCCAGGGGGACGTAGACGGCGCTGTTCGGACTTACCGGGCCTTTGTGCAGCGTGCGCCGGCCCACCCTCGCGCGCCGGAGGCCCTCTGGGCTGCTGCCCAGTTGCTGGAGACCTCGGGGCGGCTGGAGGAGGCCGCGGCGGCCTACAGGGAATGCCAGACCTCCTTCCCTGCCTCCGACCATGCGGCCCCTGCCCTCCTGCGGAGTGGCCTTTCCCACTACCGTCGGGGAAACCTTCCCGCAGCCATCGCCGACTGGACTGCACTGGTGGACAGATACCCGCAATCCCCCTACCGGCCCGGAGGCTACCTCTGGCTGGGAAAGGCCTACTTGGTCATGGGCCAGACCGTTTCGGCAACGGAAGCCCTCAGCCAGGCGATGGCAACTGCCCCGATGGGCCACTACGGTCTGCGTGCAGCGGACCTTCTCGCCGACCTCACCACCCCACCCTTCCCCGTCGTCCGTTACGATCCCGATCCAGAAACGCCCCAGATGCGGGCTGAAGCGGAGGCGTGGCTGGCCTCCCGGCTGGGGCTTCCCTCTCTGGAGGGAATCGGCGAACGGGATGCCGCGCTTCGGAGCGACCCGCGGTGGATTCGCGGCCTGGAACTCTGGCGGCTGGGCCGCTACGAGGAAGCAAAGGCTGAACTGGAGGCCCTCCGTCAGGCCACGGCCGACGACGCCCTGGCCCAATACCGGCTGGCCCTGCTGTTTCGGGAAATCGGCCTGTACCGGTCCTCCATCGTGGCTGCGGCTACCGTCCTGCGCCTGGCCAGGGTCTCCCCTCTGGAGGCCCCGCCCTTCCTGGCTCGGCTGGCCTACCCTACGTACTACGAGGACTTGATCGTGGAGAACGCAGAAGCGGAGGGGCTTCCGCCCCTGCTGATGTTTGCCCTGGTCCGCCAGGAAAGTCTCTTTGAGAGTCTGGCGACCTCCTCCGCGGCCGCGCGTGGCCTGATGCAGGTGATTCCCCCCACGGGAGCGGAGATCGCCGCCCAACTGGGATGGCCTCCCAACTATCAGACCTCCGACCTCTATCGGCCCGTGGTCAGCGTCCGGTTCGGAACCTGGTATCTGGCCCGACAGCGGGACCGGTTTGGGCGACTGGACGTGGCCCTGGCAGCCTACAACGGGGGGCCCGGGAACGCCCGGCGCTGGTTGGACGCAGCGGGCGACGACCCCGACCTCTTTCTGGAACTCATCTCTTTCGGGGAGACGCGGCTGTACCTCCAGCGCATCCGGGAACACTACGCCGTCTACGCCGCGCTGTACGGGGAACGCAGATAAAGGCTCTTTTCAACAAAAGCCCCTGACGAACCTGCGAAAGGCTCGTCCAGGAGCGTTGTCTTCGTGTCCTTGTGGTGAACCCAATCTGCGTCCATCTGTCCCATTTCCCAATCAACCCTATGCCTTTTCTGATTGACGGCCACAACCTCATCGGGAAAATGCCGGGGCTGTCGCTGGCGGACCCGGACGACGAGGCGAAACTGGTCCAGCAGGTCCGGCGGTATTGTCTGCGCCACCGACGGAAGGCCGTCGTCGTCTTTGACGCGGGCCTCTCTGGAGGGGTTTCCCGTTCGCTGAGCACGCCCGAGGTGGAGGTGGTCTTTGCGTCGGGAAGGGAGTCGGCGGATGCGGTGATCCGAAGCCGGCTGCGGCGGGCGAAGGACCCGCGGGGGTGGACTCTGGTCTCTTCGGACCGGGGCCTTCAGCGGGTGGCGGCGTCGGTTGGGGCGCGCGTGGTCTCCTCCGAGGCCTTTGCGGCAATGCTGACGGGATTGCCTGCGCACGGGGAGAGCCCAGAGGAGGAAAAGCCAGCGGGGCAGATCACAGAGGTGGAGGTCCAGGAGTGGCTGGAGTTGTTCCGTCGCCGGAGGAAGCGATAACCGGAGGGGGAGAGGGGGGGGGGGGGGGGGGGGGGGGGGGGGGGGGGGGGGGGGGGGGGGGGGGGGGCGGGGGGGGGGGGGGGGGGGGGGGGGGCCCGGCCGCCCCCGCCCCCCCCCCCCCCCCCCCCCCCCCCCCCCCCCCCCCCCCCCCCCCCCCCCCCCCCCCCCCCCCCCCCCCCCCCCCCC
>JANXAH010000243.1 GCA_025062415.1 Anaerolineae bacterium
GGGGGGGGGGGGGGGGGGGGGGGGGGGCGCCGGGGCCCCCCCCCCCCCCCGCCCCCAAACCCCCGGCGGTACTCAGGAGCGCCCGGATGGAGCGACGATCAGTTTTCTGGTCCCTGCTTGCCCTGGCCCTCATCGGCCTGCTGGCCTCCTGCGCCCCGCCGGTGCCTCCCCCAGAAGGGCCAACGGCCGAAACCCTGCCGACGCTGAACCCGGTCTCTTTAGGGACTGGGGAACGCCTGCGCGCTGTGGCAACGACCAGTATCGTCGGGGACGTGGTCGCACGGGTGGGCGGAGACGCCATCCACCTCACCGTCCTTCTCCCTCCGGGGGCCGACCCCCATACCTACGAGCCCACCCCGGCGGACCTGACGGCTGTGGCGCAAGCCCACGTTCTTTTCGTCAACGGCCTGGGGCTGGAGGCGTTCCTGGAGCGGATGCTCCACAATGTGGGCAACGGACGGCCTGTGGTGCCCCTCTCGGCGGGCATTCAGCCCCGTATTGAGAAGGAGCACGCCGAAGAGGAACAGGAAGGAGAACACGCCCACGGGCCGGTAGACCCCCACGTCTGGCTGAATGTGCAGAATGTACTGGTCTGGGTAGAGAATGTGCAGGTTGCGCTAAGTAGGCTGGACCCGGCCCGTGCGGAGACCTACGCGGCCAACGCTGCGGCCTACCGGCGGGAACTGGAGGCCCTGGACGCCTGGATTCAGGAGCAGGTGGCCCGTATCCCCCCGGAGCGGCGTAAACTGGTGGTCAGCCATCCGGTCCTGGGCTACTTTGCGGACCGGTACGGCTTTGAGCAGGTGGCGGCCATCTATCCCATCAGTCCGGGAGCGGAACCTTCAGCACAGGAGATCGCCCGGCTGGAGGAGACCATCCGGGCCCTTCAAGTCCCGGCCATCTTCGCCGAAACGACGGTGAGCCAGGCGCTGGCCCGCCGGATCGCCCAGGACACGGGTGCGCGCGTGGTAGTTCTCTACACAGACTCCCTGGGAGAGCCTGGCAGCGGCGCAGAAAGTTACGTCGCGATGATGCGCTACAACGTCACCCTGATTGTAGAGGCCCTGAAAGTTCAATGACCGAACTTGGGGAGGAAAGGAAATGAAGCGGATCGCGGTGTTGACCAGCGGTGGTGATGGGCCAGGATTGAATGCCTGTATTCGGGCGGCGACCCGAATGGCCATTCAACTGGGCGCCGAAGTACTGGGCGTCCGCCGGGGCTACACCGGCCTCATCAACGGCGACGTGGTGGAACTGGACCGGCGGGCCGTAGGAGGGGTAATGGGCTATGGTGGGACCTTCCTGGGCACGGCCCGCTGTCCGGAGTTCTACACGGAGAAGGGCCGTCGGGAAGCGCTCCGGACGCTGAACCGGCTGGACGTGGATGGCCTCATCGTCATCGGCGGAAATGGCTCCCTCACCGGCGCGCTGGAACTGCACCGGATGGGCTTTCCGGTCGTCGGCGTCCCGGCGACCATAGACAACGATGTCAACGGCACCGACATCGCCATCGGGGTAGATACTGCACTCAACACCATTCTGGACGCGATTGACCGTATCAAAGATACCGCGTCGTCCCACAACCGGGCCTTCCTGATAGAAACTATGGGGCGCGATTGCGGGTATCTGGCGCTGGTGAGCGCTATTGCCGGAGGGGCCGAACTGGCCCTCATCCCGGAGGTGGAGACCCCGCTGGAGGAAGTGGCACGGGTCATCGGCGACGCTTACGTCCGGGGGAAGGCTCACTGCATCATCGTCGTCGCGGAGGGCTGGAAGCCGGGGACCCGCGCGCTGATAGACTACCTCAACAGTTGCCGGGAGGAACTGGGGTTTGAGATTCGGCTCACCGTCCTGGGACATATCCAGCGAGGTGGCCGCCCCTCGGCCTTTGATCGGCTGCTGGCGACCCGACTGGGTGCCGCGGCAGCCCAGGCCCTCTTCCGGGGCGAACGGGGCGTAATGGTCGGCTGGCGGCACGACCGGGCCGTCACGGTCCCGCTGGAGGAGGCCGTCGCCTACCGGAAGGAGATCAACCGGGAACTCTGGGAGTTGGCGGCGGTGATGGAATTATAGACGGCAAAGGCGGGGGGGGGGGGGGGGGGGGGGGGGCGCCCGCCCCCCCCCCC
>JANXAH010000003.1 GCA_025062415.1 Anaerolineae bacterium
GTGTTGCCGGAGGGGCTGCCGTCGGGGGAGTACCGGCTGATGGCGGGGATGTACCGGTATGGAGGTCCCCGGCTGACCACGCCTGATGGAACCGACGCGGTTCTGCTGGCGACGTTCAGAGTGGAGGATTGACGGATGGCGACGGCCCGAAAGGGCCGCCGCCATCCGTCATCGGACCACCAGCGGCAGCAGGACAAAGTCCTTTTCACCCGCAGGAAGCCGCTGGCCTGTCTCCGTCAGATAGAGGCCCACCCGCAGCGCATAGGTGCCCGCAGGAAGCGAGGGCACTGCCAGCGTGTGCTCGTCCCGGACGACCTCCCCGGTCATCCACAGGGAGGTCGGGTAGGCCCCCCGCTGAGGCATCTCGTCCACCTGGGCCAGAATGATCCCGCTCTGCAGGTCTATCAGGTGGACAAAAACGGTGTAGTCTTCCTCCATTTCCCGCTGCGCCTGCCAGTAGAGAACCAGGAGAAGCGGTTCACCTGACCGTGCCTCTCCCACCTCGTACCCCAGCAGACGGACGGCGTCTCCAAAATCCACCTTCAGCGGGTTCGGGAGCGATGGCGCCGCAAACGTCCGTTCCATCGGCGGAATCTCCAGTGTGCCCAGAGAGACGGCCTCCGCCGCTCCGACCCCCAGACGAACCTCGTACGTTCCGGGCGGCGTCCTCCGGGGAATCCGGAGGGCGAGCCGGTCCTCCACGACCATTCCCGCCTTCCAGGAAGGGAAGGGCAGCCTTCCATAGACGGGGGCGTCTTCGTAGAGGAGCACCTGCATGGACCCCTCCAGCCAGAGGCGAACCTTCCGGTCGGGGAGCGGCGCGCGCAGCGCCTCCCAGCACAGGGTCAGGGCGAGACGCTCTCCGGGCCGAAGCGTCGCCGGCAGTGCCGACCATCCCAAAAGCCGAACCCCCTCAATCGGCACGTTTTCCGGTGCAGGGCGACAGGACTCCGGCAGCGCGACGGCGGTTGGGGACTCCGGGGGCCGCAGAGCCCCGAAGGGGAACCGGATCTCCAGGCCTGCGAACTCCTCATTGGGCCCCACGCGTGGCAGGATTTCCAGCGTCTGGGGGTTAAAGAAACTCACGGCGACCTCATAGTTGTCCACGGGGGGCGCCGTCGGCGGGGCGACGAAGACCTGCTGATCCAGTACGACCTCTCCCACCGTCCATTGCGCCGTCGGGTAGTGGAAGGGATGGACACGGGCCCACTCCCCTGTCTGAGGGTGAAGCAGGCGGACAACGGGCTGGAGTGCGGGGTAGGGGGCCCGAATCTCCCACATCACCAGAACGCCGCAGCGCCCACCCGCCGCGCACGCCGACGCCAGCGGCGTTGCGCGGTGAACCCAGACGACGTGGGCAAAGTCGGCCGCGGGCGACTCCTTCGGACGCAGCGCGGCAACTGCATCGGCGGAGAGGCGATAGACCCAGAGGGCGGGCCGTCCGAAGGGGTCGCGTACCTCCTCCACCGACCACCGGGATGTGAGTTCTTCGGGCCACGGGAAGGGCGCCTGGGCTGTGACCGGAACCAGATAGACAGCGCCCCCTTCTGGCGGTAGGACCAGAGTCGCACCGCCGGTGAGCCACTTCACTTCCCCGTACCGGCGGGAGAGGGCTGCCACGGTGGGGTGCTGGTAGTGGTAGGAGGCCACGTAGACCGTCGCACCCTCTGTGTCCAGTTCGTCCAGCGTTCGGGCCAGGAGCACCATGTCCCCGTCGTTGGCGTCAAAGAGGGCGGGGGAGCGGGCCCAGCGGAAGTAGTGGTCCGCCGTCGCTGCGCCGTTGCCCCCCAGCAGGAGCGCCAGGGCCAGAGCCGTTCCCCAGGTTTGAAGGCGGGCCGGGAGGCGGCGGACGATCTCCGCCAGGGCGATCGCTGGCAGGATCACCAGGAACGGGTAGACCCCGACGAGCCGCATGTGGTTGGGGACGTCGTCCTGCGTCGCCAGCGCGCTGGGCAGGAGCAGGATGGGGAGCGCGGTTAGCAGGAGAACCCGCGCGGCGGAGGTCAGCGCGTCGGGTGCCGAGAGAAGTTGGCCCGTGCGGGCCTCCGGACGGGAATCCGTTCCCGCCGATCCCGCCGACTCTGAAGGCTTCTGGCGGGGGGTCAGCCTGCGTCGGGCCACCAGGACGACGAGCCCCGCCAGCGCCAGCAGGGCCACGGGTGGTTCCAAGACCGGATGCGGTGCAACGTTGAAGCGGACGCCGCGATCCCCGGCGCCGGGCCACCCCAGTCCCCGAACACAATTCCAGAACCCCTCCAGAACCTCCTGTGCGGTGGGCGCAGCGACCTGGGAGATACGGACGGCGAAGGCCTCCGGATGGCGGAGGAAGTAGAGCCCCAGGGGAGCAAAAACGGCCGTCGCAGCCAGCAGGACGACTGTCAACTGCAGAAGATACCGCCCGCGCGCTGGGCCCGCGCGCACCAGAAGCCAGAGCATCGCCAGGGCCAGTGGGATGGGGAAAAGCCGCACGGCCAGGTATGTGTAGGCCGAAAGCCCCAGAGAGATCCCTGCAGCAACTGTAAGGAGCGGTCGCCCCGTCCGCAGCGCGCGCCAGAGAAGCGCGACCGTGAGCGCCTCCATCAGGGATTGGGAGACGGCCCTAAAGCCGTAGCGGCTGAGAATGACGTGGGGGAGCAGAACGGCCATCCCGGCGGCGGCAAAGAGCGCAACCCTCCGGCCCTGAGGGCCCGGTCCCCAGAGCGCGCGGGCCGCCGCTCCCACCGAGGCGACAGCCAGCAGGCCGATCACCGCGCCGTTGAGCCGCAGCACCCAGGGCTCCGGCCCCACCAGCCGGAACCACAGCGCGCCCAGATAAAAGAAGAGCACCTCCTTCCCGGTGTACGCGCCGATGAAGACAGGGCGGTATCCGCCGAAGGCGATCTCGCGGGTCAGGATGTTGTTGGCGGCCTCGTCGTAGTGCAGGCCGATGGGGAGCGACGGCAGGGCCGCCAGCCGCAGCGCGGCGGCGACCAGCAGAACCAGAGTCATCCCGAACCAGTAGAGGCGACGTTTTGTTTCCATACCCTCATTTGCATTTATCTGTGGTTTATCTGCGTTTATTCCGCGTTCATCTGCGGCCAGTCCTTCTCCAGTACTGCCAGCGCATCAGGGCCAGAACCCGTGGCATCGCGACGGTGTACAGCCAATAGAGGCTTCGCTGGATAGGAAAGTCCCAGGCCCCGATGTACCGGACGTACCGGGCGCCGAACCCCGCCTTGAAGCGGTAGACTCCCCACATCGGGTCCGACTCATCGTCGGGGGTATCTGGCGCGCCCCAGAGGTCGTAGACGGTGCATCCCTGGGCCTGGGCCCAGCGGATGGCCTCCCACTGGAGCAGATGGTTGGGCATCCGGTCCCGGTGCAGGGAGCGGGACGCGCCGTACATATACCACGCCCGTCCCCCGAACCGAAAGAGGAGCACCATCGCTACCGGTTCCCCTTCCACTTCCGCGACGAAGGGGTGGGCCAGCCCGGCGGCGATGAACTTCCCCCAGGCATCCCGGTAGTAGGCCTCCGGCCGGATGACGAACCGGTCCCGCAGGCTGGTCTCCCGGTACATCGCGTAGAGGAGCGGCAGGTCCTCAACTGTCCCGGCGCGCACCCGGACGCCCTTTCGCTCGGCCAGCCGGACGTTGTAGCGCCACTTGGGTTTCATCCCGGCCAGCAACGCCTCCGGCGGACGGGTCAGGTCCAGGAGGAGGCTGGCGCGGAACTGAACCTGCTCTTCAGAGGGACGCCATCCTCGCCGGGAGAGAAGGTCGGTCAGCAGAACTCCCTCCGGGCTTCCTTCCTCCACTTCCGGGTCTATCTTCACAAAGAGCGCGCCTCCTCGCCGGGCAACGGCTTCCAGGTCCCCCAGCACAGCCTCTATCAGCCCCGCATCGTCCCACGGCAGGACGGGGCCCCTGGGGACATAGGCTATCCGCGCCGGGAGGAATCCGGCCCGGCGGAAGAGGGTGAGCGCGGCCGCGCGCGGGGCGCCGTTCTCCTCCCAGAGCAGGGGGTGGACCCTCCAGCCGTACTGCTCCTTGAACGCGCCCCATTCCCAGGTCTGCAGGACGTGGGGGTTCGGCAGGCGCAGCAGCGCTTGGTTCCACTCCGCAGGGTTCAGGACCTCGCGTCGGGTCAGCGCCATTCTCCGAACTCCGGACTGGGGTCTCCGGACCCTTTTCTCGCTTCGCCCACCAGGTGAACTTTCGCCCAGGGTGGGAGCAGGGCCTCCAGCGCGCAGGAAAGGCGGTAGAGGACTTCGTTGAAGGCCAGGTAGGTCGGGTCGCCCACAGGGATGAGGGCCCGGACCTCCAGTCCAGCCCCCTTCAGCAGTGCCCGCAAGCGGTGGGGGGAGTTGGCCCGGTAGAGGGCTGGGAACGTGTCGGCCCCGGCGCGGCCGTAGAGCCAGTGGACCCATCGGCCGCCCGTCCCGCGCAGAAGATGGTTCGCCCCAACGAGCGGGTGCAGGACGTTGGGGGTCAGAAAAATGAAATGCCCCCCCAGTTTCAGGACGCGCGCCACTTCCCGCAGGGCTTCTTCCGGCTTAGGCAGATGTTCCAGAACCCATGAACAGCAGACCAGATCAAAGGCGCCGTCGGGAAAGGGCAGCGATTCCGCCCGCGCGCCCGCGCGCGGGAAGTCCGGCATCCGGTGCTCCGCCAGGGACGCCCAGTCCGGGTCCACCCCGGCGGCCCACCCGGCGCGCGGCCGGAGTTCTTCCAGAATCCCGCCGCGGCCACAGCCCAGGTCCAGGACGCGCGTTCCCGGTCCCAGGTGTCGGGCCATGAGGTCCCGGTAGACGTGGGTAGCGGGCCGCCACCCCGGATGCTCCCGGCGGTAGCGTTCTCTCCAGGCTTCCTGTCTCTCCAGGGGCAACAGACCGGTCATTTCCAGAGATAGGACGCGGATGAATGCAGGCGGCCGCGGATTTTTATCATTTCTGGGAATGGGACACGGATAAGCGCAGACAGACGGAGATTGGGTTGAGGGGTCAAAAACAGAAAATCTGCGCCCCATCTGCATTTATCTGTGTCCTTCTTTCACCGGACGAAGGCGTGGGCCTGCGCGGGTATCCTCCACAACAAAGCCCAGGGCCCGAATCTGATCCCGCAGGCGGTCGGCACGTGCCCAGTCCCTGGCTTGGCGGGCCTCTTCCCGCTCCGCGACCAGTGCCCAAACTTCCGGAGGGATTGTCGCCTCTTTCTCTTCTGCCCGCAGAACGGTCTCCACAACGGCGGGGGAGAGCCCTTCCTCCAGCGGTGGGATGCGGGGCTCTCCCAGAAGGGTTAGAGGGAACGTCTCCCCGCTGGAGAAGACCTGCTCTACCTTCCCTTTTCGGATCGTCGCTCCGCCGCGGCCCATTACCCAGGCCGTCCCGTTGGCGAAGTCCAGGACGACAGCGGTGTGCTCGTCAATTCCCAGAAGCGTTGTCGCAGGCGGGAGCATCGCAATCAATCGTTCCATTCGCTCCACGCCCATAAACCCGCAGCGGGTGTCCAAATTGGGACCGCCCTCGGTGTTATCCCAGTGGCTAACGATGGCCAGTTCCAAACCGTAGGGCCCGAAGAGGTTCAGCCCCTGGGCCCAGAAGGGGTCCTCGCCGACTTTGTAAATCTCGTAGACGGGAAGCGTCCATGCCCCGGCGGCGATAGCCATCGCGCTGGCGAAGGCCAGGACGGCCCCCATCCGCTGGCGGGCACAGATAACCTCCCAGGCCCACGTCCCTTTCAAGTGGCGCACCGCATAGGTCGGACTGCCGGGGCCCATAAAGACGTAGTTGGCCTTCAGCAAGGGGGCGTTCAGTTGGGGGTTATCCGTACTGAAGGGGCCGTCCCTGCGCCGCGCAGGGACGACGGTGACTTCGGGGTGAAAGTTCTGGAGCCGCTCCCGGATAAATTCCGCCAGCCGGCCTGCCACCCAGGCCGAGTTGGGCTGAAATCCGGCGGGGGTTTCCAGAATCACCGCGCAAATGGGGGGCCGCAGGGAGCGCATCAGCGCCTCGTGCACCCGGCGGCCCATCGGAGCGGTCTCTCCCGAACCAAACAGAGCGATCAGGCCAGGTTGGGAATCCATCCTCTCTCCCGCACAGCATCGGCGTGCGGGAGAATTTTACCCGATTATCCGATAACCGCCAGTACCTCTCCCTGCTGAACCTCCCGGCCGGGGGTGGCACAAACCAACTGGACGACGCCATCGCGCGGAGCCCGCAGTTCCATATGCATCTTCATAGATTCCAGCACAGCCACGACATCTCCCGCTTTCACGGGCTGACCCTCCTGAACGCGCAGTTCCGCCAGGAGCCCCGGCAGGGGGGCGGTCACTTCGCAGGAGCCTGTGGGGGTGGGACAAGCCCCCGTTTCCGCCGGGGCTGTTCGGGGCGCCTCCACCGCGGTCCGATAGGCGCGCCCGGCGATGACGACCCGGTACGTCTCTCCCGTCTCCTCCTCCACTGCTGCCTCGTAGGAGCGCCCGCCCAGGAGCAGGGAGAGAAAGGGGCCCTCCAGCCCCTCCAGGTCCACCGACACGGGCCGTCCATCCACCCAGACTGTCCCGTCGGGCCGGACCTCTATCTCAAAACGGCGGCCTTCTACTTCAACCCGGTATTTCATACGTGTGGCGTGTTGCTTATCCCCTTCGTCCTGCGCCCTGCGCTCTTGTGCTATGACCTTGCGCCCTTTTTACAACATCTGCTCCCACCGTCCCAGAAGCCGCCAGCGGCTGGGGGTTTCCTCCTGTCGGCTTCCAGCGCGGCGGCGCCAGTCGGCCAGGACGGCGGTCAGCGCGGCAGCCAGGATTTCTGTGTCCTCTGGCGGGGGTGGAGTTAGTTTCTCCTCCTCCAGGAAGCGGGTGTGAATCTGGCCCCCGAAGAAGCGGGGACTGTTCATCAGCGCCCGGTGCAGGTCCAAGTTGGTCGTCACGCCCAGAATCTGGTATTCCTCCAGTGCCCGTCGCATCCGGACAATGGCGACGCCGCGCGTCTCTCCCCACGCGATCAGTTTCGCCAGCAGCGAGTCGTAGTAGGGGGTGATGGTCATCCCCTCACAGACGCCGCTATCTACCCGGATGCCTGGCCCGCCCGGCTCCCGCAGCCGAAGGATTCGGCCGGTAGAGGGCGCGAAGTCCCGCGCCGGGTCCTCGGCCAGAATGCGGCACTCTATGGCCCAGCCCCGGGGCCGGATGTCCCACTGCCGGTAGGGGAGTTCCCGCCCAGCGGCGATGCGCAGTTGCTCCTTGACAATGTCCACCCCGGTGATGGCCTCGGTGACGGTGTGTTCCACCTGCAATCGGGGGTTGACTTCAATGAAGAAGAACTGTCCATCGGGAGCGAGGAGAAATTCCACTGTCCCTGCGCCCACGTAGCGGACGGCCTTCATCAGCAGGACGGCGGCCCGGCAGATGCGCTTGCGCAGGTCGGGCGTCAGGGCGCGGGAGGGGGCCTCCTCCACCAGTTTCTGGTGACGGCGCTGGATGGAGCATTCCCGTTCTCCCAGATGGATGACGTGGCCGCGGGTGTCGGCGAGAATCTGGACCTCAATGTGGCGGGCCCGCTCCACCTGGCGCTCCAGGTAGAGGGAATCGTCTCCGAAGGCGGCCCTCGCCTCCCGTCGGGCCAGGGGGATCGCGGCCTCCAGTTCCTCCCGCGACCGGGCGACCCGAATCCCCTTCCCACCGCCTCCGGCGGCGGCCTTGAGGACCACCGGATATCCGATGCGGTCCGCCGCGGCCAGCAACTCCCGGTCGTCCAGCGCGTGCTCCGTTCCGGGAACGACGGGGATGCCCAGCCGTCGGGCCACCCTCCGTGCGGCGACCTTATCCCCCATCAGTTCCAGGGCCTCCGGCCGCGGCCCGACGAAAATCAGGCCGGCCTCCAGACAGGCGCGGGCGAACTCCGCCGACTCCGCCAGGAATCCGTAGCCGGGATGGACTGCCTGGGCCCCGGCCTTCTGCGCAACCTCCACGATGCGATCTATGCGCAGGTAACTCTCCCGCGCCGGCGGCGGCCCGATGCAGTAGGCCTCGTCGGCATAGCGGACGTGCAGGGAGTCCCGGTCCGCCTCGGAGTAGACGGCGACCGTCTCCAACCCCAGTTCCCGGCACGTCCGCAACACCCGGACAGCGATTTCCCCACGATTGGCGACAAGGACTTTGCGGATCATTGGCATTTCACGAGTTGCGTATTTCGTGGTCTCAAAGAAACAACACTGAAGAAAGAGAAACGGTTCGCTCCGTTTCGGTCCTGTGCCTGCAGGAAGTATCGGTGGGACAACCGCGAGCAGTTGTCCCACAAACTATTTGCCAGGCGCTTCGGCGCTCATTCTGCTGGTGAGCCCGATCGTTGACGGCTGGATAGACTTTTCCTCTCGTAGGAGAATCGCAACCCATCCAATCTATAAGGTTTGGCACTTCTTTCAATCCGTGCTACAATAAGGCTGCCCGCACTCTCCGAACGGAGGTCACTATGAGCGAGCACCTGATCGCGAAACTGAACGCTGCAATCGCCCGTGAACTTCAGGTCTCCATCCAGTATATGTGGCAGCACGTCCGGGTCGGCGGCCCTTATGCGGCCTCCCTCGGCGATGTTTTCAAGAGAATCGCCATTACCGAGATGAAACACGCGGAGGCCATCGCCGAGCGGGTGGACTATCTGGGCGGTATTCCGACGACTCAGCCCTCCCCTATCACCGTTGGGAACGACTGGCGGGAAATGCTCCAGTTGGACCTCAAGGCCGAGGAGGAGGCCATTGCAATGTACCGGGAAATCATCGCCCTGGCCCGTCAGGAGGGCGACATTGTGACGGCCAAACTCTTTGAAGAAATCCTGATGGACGAAGAGGAACACCACAACGAGTTCCGTACCCTTCTGGAATAACCCGCCTTTCCCCGTCGGAGTGGCGGAATCACGTCCTTAATGCCCCGGAGCCTTACCCATTACTGGAGCGGATGACGCCGCCGCTTTTGCGCACCGTGGCCCGGATGCCCGTTCAGCGGCAATGAGGATTGCGGGGCCAGATAAACTCCGCGCCTATTCGTCAGAGGAGAACGATGATGAAACACCAGACTGCACCCGAACCCCTGATTTTTGAGATTTCCCGTCCTGGCCGATGTGCGGCCAGTTTGCCGGAACTGGACGTTCCCCCCTCCGAACTTCCGACGGAGTTTCTCCGGGACGATCTTCCCCTCCCCGAAGTCAGCGAGGCCGACCTGGTCCGCCATTACACCCGTCTCTCCCAGATGAATTATGCGGTGGACATTGGCTTCTACCCCCTGGGCTCCTGCACGATGAAGTACAATCCCAAGATCAACGAGGAACTGGCCCGGCTTCCAGGCTTCGTCCACCTGCACCCGTATCAGGATGTGGACACGGTCCAGGGGGCCCTGGCCCTGATGTACTTCCTGCAGGAGTTCCTGAAGGAGATCGGGGGCTTTGCGGCGGTGAGCCTCCAGCCTGCGGCGGGGGCCCACGGCGAACTGACCGGCGTCCTGATGATGCGGGCCTGGCAGTGCGACCGGGGTGAAGCGCACCGGGACATCATCCTGGTCCCCGACTCGGCCCACGGGACCAACCCGGCCACCACGACGATGAGCGGGCTGAAGGTGGTGGAGATTCCCTCGGACGAGCGGGGGAACGTGGACCTGAAGGCGCTGGAAGCGGCCTGCCGCCAGTACAGCGACCGGCTGGTGGGGATGATGCTCACCAACCCCAACACCCTGGGGCTTTTTGACGAGCATCTGGAGGAGATCTGCGCCCTCGTCCACGAACACGGCGGGCTGATGTACGGCGATGGGGCCAATATGAACGCGCTGCTGGGCATCGCCCGTCCCGGCGACCTGGGGTTTGACGTCCTGCACTACAACCTGCACAAGACCTTCAGCACACCCCACGGCGGCGGTGGTCCTGGCTCCGGCCCGGTCGGCGTCTCTGCGCTCCTGGCCGACTATCTCCCCAGCCCCGTCGTCGTCATAGACCCGGAGCGGTCTACGGAGGATAGCCCCTATTTCACCTTCTACAACCCGCCCAAATCCATCGGTCGGGTGAAGGCCTTCTACGGCCACTTCAGCGTCCTGGTGCGGGCCTACACCTACATCCGGATGATGGGGCCGGACGGGCTTCGTCAGGTGGCGAAGGACGCCGTCCTCAACGCCAATTACCTCAAGAGCCGCATCCAGCATGTCTATCGGGTCCCGTACGACCGGACCTGTATGCATGAGTTTGTCTGCGAGGGCCATTTCCCCGATGCCCCGGACGTCCGGGCGTTGGACATCTCCAAGCGGCTGATAGACTACGGCTTTCACCCGCCGACGAACTACTTCCCGCTGATTGTCCGCGAGGCGCTGATGATTGAGCCGACGGAGACGGAGAGCAAGGAGACGCTGGACGCCTTTGCGGATGCACTGCTGAAGATTGCGGAGGAGGCCCGGACGAACCCACAACTTCTGCACGAGGCGCCGCACAATGCGCCGGTCCGGCGGCTGGACGAGGTGCGCGCGGCGAAGGAATTGATCCTGCGGTACCAGCGATAGCGCCGGAGAGGCGGGGGCGGCGGCCCGAAGGGCCGCCGCCCC
>JANXAH010000116.1 GCA_025062415.1 Anaerolineae bacterium
CTGATTTCCTCCTCTGGCCATGGGGTCGCCTTTACAGCCCGGAACATCTCCGGGCCCGTGGACCTGCTGGTGCTGGTGGGTCCGTTGATGGGGGCTGCGCTCCTGGTAATTGAAAGCGGCGGCGGCCCGCCTCTGGGAGGCGGGCCGCCGCCGCTTCCCCATCATCGGTGATGGTTCTCCTGCAGGTGGAACGGCACGTGGGTTACGATGACCTCCCGCCGGAAAAGAAAGGCCAGGTGAATCAGCCACGCCGTCTGGTTGTGCAACAGGTGATGCCACCACCGGGTCGGGACAAACTGGGGCAACACGATCGTCACCACCTGGTCCCGCCGCCGCCGGTCATCTATCCGGTCCACATACTCCACCAGCGGCCCCACAATAGAACGATACGGCGAGGGAAGCACCACCAGCGGGACGCCGTCCCCCCATTCCTCCCACTTGCGCCGGATTTTCGGCGTCTCGTTGGGGTCCACCTCCACGTAGACGGCCGTCACGTCGTCGGAAAGGGCGCGGGCGTAGTTGAGGGCAGCGATGACCGCCCGGTGGACCCCCGCGATGGGGACGATGACCCGGTGTCGTCGGACCGGCGGCGGGCTCCCAAAGGCCTCCAGGGAAAGTTGGGCCGCTACGTCCTGGTAGTGTCGGTGGACGGCCAGGAAGAACCCGATGAAAAGGGGAATCCAGATAACGACGATCCACGCGCCATAGATGAACTTGGTAACGACAAAGACGCAAAGAACAACGGCCGTTGCGATGGCGCCCACGCCGTTGATGAGAGCCTTGACCTGCCAGTGGGGTCCCCTTCGCCGCCACCAGCGGACAACCATCCCCATCTGGGAGAGGGTGAAGGAGAGGAACACTCCAACGGCGTAGAGGGGGATCAGGTTGGTCGTCTTCCCCTGGAAGATAATCAGGAGGGCCGAAGCGGCCACAGCCAGCGCCAGAATCCCGTTGGAAAAGACCAGCCGGTCCCCCAGAAGGGCGAACTGATTGGGCATATAGCGATCCCGGGCCAGAATGGAGGAGAGACGAGGGAAGTCAGCAAAAGCCGTGTTGGCCGCCAGGACCAGGATCAGCATCGTCGCAGCCTGGAAGAGATAGTACAGGGGAGTGCCGCTCCCAAACGTCATTCGCCCCAGTTGGGAAATCACCGTCTCGTGCGTGTGCTCATCCGGAACGACACCGAACTGATGGCTCAGGAAGGTGATCCCCAGAAACATCGTAATCAGCAGGACGGCCATCGCAATAAGGGTCTTTCCTGCGTTGTCCGACTCAGGCGGTTTGAAAGCCGGGATCCCGTTGCTGATAGCCTCCACACCGGTCAGCGCGGCGCAGCCGCTGGAAAAGGCCCGCAGGATGAGGAAAAGCGTCAGAGGATGGGTGACCGGGTAGTCTATCCGGGGGGGCGCAGCAGGGGGCATCCCCGCCGAAATCCAGCGGTACATCCCCACCCCCAGCATCATCATCGTCATCGTAACGAAGAAATAGGTAGGGATAGAGAAAATTGTCCCCGATTCCCGAACTCCCCGCAGGTTCAGGATGGTGATGAGGGCAATGAGCATCACGCCCATTATCACCCGGTAGGGATAGAGGAAAGGGAAAGCAGAAGTGACCGCCGCCACACCTGCGCTGATGCTCACCGCCACCGTCAGGACGTAGTCGGTCAGCAGTGCGGCTGCGGCCACCAGGCCCGGCAACTGTCCCAGGTTGTCGTGGGCGACGATGTAGGCGCCGCCGCCGTTAGGATAGGCGTGGACGGTCTGGTAGTAGGAGAACGCGACGATGGCCAGCAGGGTGGCAATGCCCAGCGCGATGGGCCAGGAGAAGGCTGTCGCCGCACTCCCGGCCAGAATGAGCACCAGCAGAATCTCCTCCGTAGCGTAGGCTGTGGAGGAGAGAGCATCCGAGGCAAAGACCGCCAGGGCTTTGACCTTCGTTAGCCGTTCGTGTTTCAGTTGCGACGTCGCCAGCGGACTGCCGATAAGCAGCCGCCGCAGGCTGAATCCAGAAATCGGTGCCATCTTACTACCCTCCCGAAAGCGGGGGATATTCTAACACGAACGGCTGGGGACGCAAGAAAAAAGGGCGGGGCAACCGTTCGGTTGCCCCGCCCGTTCGGCCCCGGCCGGGGGGATTAGTACTCCGGCACGGACGGCGTGTGTTCTTTCTTCTCCTCCGGGATGTCGGTGACCAGCGCCTCGGTGGAGAGGATCATCGCGGCGATGGAGGCGGCATTCTCCACAGCGCCCTTGGTCACCTTCGCCGGATCAATGATCCCCCGCTCCACCATGTCCACGTACTCACCGGCCAGGACGTCAAACCCGATGCGCGGGTTGTTCTTCTCCTTCTGGAGCCGGCGGACGTTGTCCAGGACGACGGCGCCGTCGTAGCCAGCGTTCTCGGCGATCTGCATCAGCGGCGCCTCCAGGGCGGCGCGGAGGATCTCCACACCGGTCTGCTCATCCCGGTACTGCATCTTCACGTTGTCCAGCGCGGAGATGGCATTGATGAGAGCCACGCCGCCACCGGGGACGATGCCCTCCTCAATGGCCGCACGGGTCGCGCTGAGCGCGTCCTCCACCCGATGCTTCTTCTCCTTCAGTTCGGTCTCGGTGGCCGCGCCCACGCGGATGATGGCGACACCGCCCGCCAGTTTCGCCAGCCGCTCCTGGAGTTTCTCCCGGTCGTAGTCGGAGGTGGCCTTCTCAATCTCCACCTTGATCTGCTCCATGCGGGCCTTGATCATCCGCTCGTCGCCGCGGCCGCCAACGATGGTAGTGTCGTCCTTGGTGACAATGACCTTGTCCGCACGGCCCAGGTCCTCCAGCGTGGCGTTCTCCAGTTTGCGGCCCTCCTCCTCGGTGATGACCCGACCGCCGGTGAGGATGGCGATGTCCTGGAGCATGGCCTTGCGCCGGTCGCCGAAGCCGGGGGCCTTCACCGCCACGCAGTTGAGCATGCCGCGCAGTTTGTTGACCACCAGCGTCGCCAGCGCGGAGCCATCCACATCCTCAGCGATGACCACCAGGTCCCGCTTGCCCTGCTGGACCAGTTTCTCCAGGATGGGGATGAGGTCCTCCGCGGCGGAAATCTTCTTGTCGTGGATGAGGATGTAGGGCTCCTCAATCACGCACTCCATCGTCTCCGGGTTGTTGATGAAGTACGCGCTGATGTAGCCCCGGTCAAACTGCATCCCCTCCACGTACTCGGTCTCAAACTCCAGCCCCTTGCTCTCCTCCACGGTGACGACGCCGTCTTTACCGACTTTATCCATTACCTCGGCGATCAGTTCACCGATCTCGCGGTCCTGGGCGGAGATGGAGGCGACATTGGCGATCTCGGCCTTGGTGGTGACAGGAATGGCCTGCGCCTCAATGGCCTTGGCGATGGCCTTGGCCCCCTCCAGGATGCCGCGCTTGAGGAGCATGGGGTTGGCGCCCGCGGCCACGTTCTTCATCCCCTCGGTGATGATGATGTAGGCCAACAGGGTGGCGGTGGTGGTCCCGTCACCGGCGATATCGTTGGTCTTCGTGGCCGCCTCTTTCAGCAACTGGGCGCCCATGTTCTCGTAGGGGTCCTTCAACTCAATCTCCTTCGCCACTGTGACGCCGTCGTGGGTAATCGTGGGGGCGCCCCACTTCTTGTCCAGCGCCACATTGCGGCCCTTGGGGCCCAACGTGGTGATGACGGCTTTCGCCAGGGTGTCAATCCCGCGCTTGAGGCTGCGTCGTGCTTCCTCACCGAAAATCAACTGCTTCGGCATGGTTCTCCCTCCTCCTTTATTGAGTCATTCATTCTGTCATTTTGTCATTCTGTCATTCTGTCATTCTGTCATTTACTTCATTTCCACCACGGCCAGGATGTCGCTCTCCTTGAGGATGAGCAGTTCCTTGCCGTCGCGGGTCTTGAAGGTCGTGCCGGCGTACTTGGCATAGACGACAATGTCGCCGACCTTCACGTCCATCGGAATGTACTTCCCGTCCTCATCCCGACGGCCCGGACCGACGGCGAGGACCTTCCCCTGCTGAGGCTTCTCCTTGGCCGTGTCGGGGAGGATAAGTTGTCCCCCGGCGAAGGTCTGGACCTCCTCCTCCAGGGGTTCCACGATCACCCGATCACCCAGTGGCCTGAGATTGATGGACATCGTTCCACCTCCTCGGAACTGTGGAGTTTGATGACTTGCTGAAGGGATTTTAGCACTCTCGTTGCCAGAGTGCTAAATGCGGCCTTAATCATATCACCCCCAGGAGGATTTGTCAAGGGGAGATAGAAGGGAGAGGGAAAACTCTAACGAAACTCTAACAGTAAGTGGGAAGAACAGGGCCGTTTTTCGCAGCGGTTTGGCCGCTACGAAAAACGGCCCTTGTCCCCATGGGGCAGTCGGATCAGTACGCCCGCGCGAAGACAGCGCGCTCGCGGGATTCCCGCCCGCAGACCACGCACGGGCCAGTGCCCGGTTCCTGGTCCAGCGGGATGCAGCGAATGGTCGCCGTCGTCTCTTCCTTAACCTTGGCCTCGCAGGCCGCATCCCCACACCACCAGGCCCAGGCAAAGCCCTTCGCCACTGCCTCGCAGAGCGCTTCGTAGGTCTCCGGATAGTAGGTGTTCTCCTCCCGAAAGGCCAGGGCCCGCCGGTAGAGGTCAGTCTGAATGGTTGCCAGCATATCTTGAACCGCCTGCTTTACCCCGGCAACAGGAACGGTCGTCTTCCCCTCCTTTCCGGGACGGTCCCGCCGGGCCAGAACGACCTGCTCCTGTTCCATATCCTTCGGGCCCACCTCTATCCGCAGCGGCACCCCGCGCATCTCCCAGTCGTTGAACTTCCAGCCAGGGGAGAATCCCTCCCGGTCGTCCAACTTCAGCCGGACCTCCGGCTCCAGCGCGGCCTTCACCTGCCCGGCGAACTCCAGAATCCGGGCCCGCTCCTCGTCGTCCCTCCAGATGGGGACAATGACCACCTGGATGGGGGCCAGTTTGGGCGGCAAAATCAGCCCCTGGTCATCGCCGTGGACCATCACCACCGCGCCCACCATCCGGGTGCTCACCCCCCAACTGGTCGTCCAGGCGTACTGCAACTGGTTGTTCTGGTCCAGGAACTTAATGTCAAAGGCACGGGCGAAGTTCTGCCCCAGGAAGTGAGACGTCCCCGCTTGGAGGGCCCGCTTGTCGCCCATCATCGCCTCAATGGTGTAACTGGTCACCGCGCCGGCGAACCGCTCCGACTCACTCTTGCGCCCCTTGATGACCGGGATGGCCGCGTCGTTGACTGCGAAGTCCTCATAGATGTTCAGGATGAGCAGGGTCTCCTCTATGGCCTCCTCAGCCGTTGCATGGGCTGTGTGCCCCTCCTGCCAGAGGAACTCCGTTGTCCGCAGAAAGAGACGGGTCCGCTTCTCCCAGCGCACCACGTTGGCCCACTGGTTGATGAGAATGGGGAGGTCCCGGTACGACTGGACCCACTTGGAGTACATATAGCCGATGATGGTCTCCGACGTGGGCCGGACGACCAGCGGCTCCTCCAGTTCCTCCCCTCCGCCGACGGTGACGACGGCCAGTTCGGGAGAGAAGCCCTTAACGTGCTCGGCCTCCTTCTGGATGAAACTATACGGGATAAAGAGGGGGAAATAGGCATTGACGTGCCCCGTCGCCTTGAAACGTCGGTCCAACCCCTCCTTGATGTTCTCCCAGAGGGCGTAGCCGTAGGGTTTGATGACCATACAGCCGCGCACCGGCGCATAGTCGGCCAGGTCGGCCATCTGGATGACGTCGGTGTACCATCGGGAGTAATCCACACTGCGGGGAGTTACCTTGGTCGCCATAAAGCCTCCTTAACCACAGGGCCTGCGCACCCACCTGCTGCCTGACCAATACAGGCTAAGGCCAGCGCTACTATGGGTGTTGAGTCCTATAAAATATTGAGGAACGTCCGCTCTCGTCCGTCGTCCGCGTTCGTCCACGTCCTGTTTGCAAGCCTGCGGTATGGGCCTTTTCGCAGGTGCCCCAGAAGCAGGTGTACTCCTGGCCTTAAGTCCTGGTATCCTCCGCTTTCTTCGCTGTGGGTTTCGTTCCGAGCAGATCCCGGCGTCGGATCAGGTCCCGGACGAAGTGGGCCAGACGGTGCAGAAGCCGGGCCGAGTAGTGGTCAGCGAAATGGCGGGCCGCCTCCTCCGGCTGGACCTGTGGACCAAACTGTTCCCGCAGGAAGTGCTGGTGGTCCATAATCCACAGGTACAGGTCCGCCTCCGTCCGGCCCGGAAAATGCTTCAGGATATCCTGCTCCCGGATAATCCGCACCAGCGGCATATAGACGTTGTCGTACCAGTCGGCGATGGCTTCCTCCTCCGGGATGAAACGTCCCTGTTCCAGGCCCATAAAGTAGCGGTGGACTGCGATATGCTCCAGGAGTCGCTGGTAGCCGCCGCCGATGGTGAAACGAATGTTCTGGTCCGGACGGAGTTCGTCCAGATGAGTGCGTTCCAGGAAATCGGCGTATTCGCCCAGAATTTCCAGGTCGTCGGCATCTATGTTGGCCTCCACCGGGACGCGCGTTCGGGCCTCTATAACCTCGGCCTCTATGAACTCCTGCCCCCGGTCCCGCGCCACGGAGACCCGATGGTTGCCGTCCAGGACGAAGTAGGCATCGCCGACTTTGTACAGTTTGACCGGAGGGAGGCTGACGTCGTTGTAGAAGGCCCGGCTGATGGAACGCCACCGGTGGGCCGTGTGGGACTGGGTGGGAAGGAAGGCCCGGTCAAAATCCCGGTAGCGATCCACGCTACCGACAATTTTCTCCAGCGGGACGGTCTGGATGCCCCGGTAGACCTGTCCACCCAGGTGCAGGTGCTCCCGCACCTCCTGCCAGGAGAGGAGCCGGTTGGGTTGCCCGCTCAGCGCCGACCAAACCTCCCGTAGGAAAGCCCGGAAACGGGCCTCCTGGAAGTCTAAAGCGCTCTCCAGATCGCTGATTTCAGGCATCTTGCTCCCACTCTATCAACGCAAAAGGATATACGTTCACGACCAGGGTATCTCTGAAACGGGTTCGGGTGGTCTGAGGCTTGTAGACGTGTTTGTGGCCGTGGAGCAGGTAACGGGGTCGGAACCGCTCCATAAGCCATCGGAAGACGGCAAAGCCCCGATGGGGAAGGTCCACGTCGTTGTGGATGCCCAGGGGCGGCGCATGGGTCACCAGGATGTCCAGGTACCGCCCGTGCCGCAGCCGGTTGTAGAGCAGGCCGGGGAGGAGGCGGACAACTTTCCAGCGCATTTCCCCCTCTGTGTACTGATAGGAAGCCTGCGGTTTGTAGCGCAGCGCCCCCTCCAGGCCCGCCAGCAACAGGGAGCCCGCCCGAACCGTCCGCCCGTTCAGGTTCACCCACCCCCGCGGTTCAGTCAACAACTGGCCGCCCCCGATGTCCTCCGGCCGGTCGTGGTTGCCGTGGACGTAGAAGGCGGGGACGTTGAGCATTGTTACCAGATACTCCAGGTAGGAATAGGGAAGGTCCCCGCAGGAGATGAGGAGCCGCACGTCGGCCATCCGCTCCCGAATCTCTGGGCGATAGAGGCCCTCCACGACCTGGTCGCTGACCGCTAAAATCTTCACCTTTCCCACCTATAAAAAACCAGCCTCCGTCGGGTCTGGAGGCTGGCTGATGCACGGGTATAGGGAATGCCCAGCGCGCCTAACCAGACCGGGCGCTCTGGCTGGCCGGGCACGGGCACGGCGGGCTGGGCAGCCGGAAAGTTCCCATCGGACCTTCCTCAGATGAAGGATGAAAAAAGTATACCGCGAAGGGCAGAAATTGTCAAACGGCACTTCGCCGTTCGCCGCCCGTCGCAAAATCTCTTGACTTTTCCCCTGGGGTTGATATAATGGCAAATGCAAATGAGAATTATTTGCAACTGGATGAGCAACGGGGGCCCAAAAGGATGAACCAAAACGAAGGGCTGCTTGCGTCCTTCCAGGCTGGTGGGCATCGTCTCACCCGCCAGCGGCGGGTTCTGCTGGAGGTCCTG
>JANXAH010000171.1 GCA_025062415.1 Anaerolineae bacterium
GGGGGGGGGCGCGGGGCCGCCGGGGCCCGGGGGGGGGGGGGTTTTGGGGGGCGCGCCCCCCGGCCCCCCCCCCGCAAAACCTCTACGGCTCCAGCCGCAGAACGCCCTCCGCCTGGGCCTCTATCTCCGCCCGCTCCCAGAGCATCGGGTGGTACTGGAGGTTCCGCCAGGGGTCTATCATATCGTCGTAGTGGCGGTGAAAGGGATGGCCCGACTGCCCTGTGGTGTGCATAGAGAGGGAGCGGGACCAATTTCCCACGTCCACAATCTGGCGGTAGGAGGGAACGGTGCGGACGGCATACGGCGCATTCAGATGGTAGGCGGTGTTGTTGACCGTCCCGGCGGTCCCGTCGGCGGCGACGGGCCCTCGGTTGAAGAGGCGCTCCACCCAGCCGATGCCGCTCTGGCCCAGGGCCTGGTTTTTGAAGGTCGCCGTGTGCAGGTCGCCCCAGCGCCACTTCTCCATCTTCGGCCCCAGCCGCTCCGTCAGTTCGGCGACGGCATCCTGAAGGGCCAGCCGGAAGATCTCCTCCCGCGTCTCTACCCGAAGCGTTCGCCGGTCGTCAAACCAGGGAGACTGGGGGTCTGCCACAATGTCCTCCAGGGCGTACATCACGAAGGTTTTCGCCTGTCGCAGGAGCGAATCCCCCAGGTCGTCCCGGAAGGTCCGCTCCACCAGATGGAGACGGAAGGACTCAAAGAGCGCGGCCGCAGCGCTATCCCGCACCGACTCCATATCCCAGGCCCGCAGAAGGTCCAGCGCCTGCTTTAGCCGGGGGTCATCCGTGGAGAGGGCCGTCACGTAGGGGAGAACGGAGCGTGTCCAGACGGAGAGGTTATCTCCCTGGATGGCCTTCATGTCGTCCACGGAGAGGGGTGTCCGTTGTTCTATCAACTCCACGATGCGTTGGGCCCGCAGGGCGGTCCGGTCACCCCAGTCCACCGTGAGCAGGTAGGGATAATCGGGCCCCACCACCGCGTTGTTGGCGGTGACGATGTATCCCTCCGGCGGGTTGAGGGCCCGCGGGAGATCGTCGTAGGGGATGTATCCCACCCATTCGTACTCGCCGGTCCATCCGGGAACAGGAAGAGAGCCGTCGCCTCCGGCCCGGATGGGGATGCGGCCCGGCATCTGGTAGCCGATGTTCCCCTCCACATCCGCGTAGACGAAGTTCTGGCTGGGGACGTCCCAGTACGAAAGGGCTTCCCGGAACTCCTCCCAGTTCTGGGCCTTGTTCAGCAGGAAAATGCTCCGCATCAGCGTTCCGGGCTGGAGCGCAGTCCAGGAAAGGGCCAGCGGTTGCCAGCCGTAGGACCAATCCTCCTCTTCTCCGCCGACGATGTCGTTGATGATCGGGCCGTGGCGGGTGATGCGGGCGAAGACCACCACCGGTTCCTCCTCTCCGGCGACGCGGATTTCCTCCCGGATAATCTGCATATCCTCCCAGCGGCCCTGGTACTCGTACTGGTTGGGATTTTCGGGGTTGACTTTCTCTATGAAGAGGTCTTGGACGTCCGGGTTGACATTGGTGACGCCCCAGGCGATGCGGTCGTTGTGGCCGATGATAACGCCCGGACAGCCGGGAAAGGAGGCCCCGACAACGTTGAGGGGGCAATCGGGCCCCTTGGGCTCACAGTGCAGGCCGATTTCGTACCAGATGGAGGGCATCTGGATGCCCAGATGGGGGTCGTTGGCCAGAAGGGGCATCCCTGTCTCGGTGCGGCTTCCAGCGACGACCCAGTTGTTGCTCCCCAGGTCGGCCCCCTCGCCCAGGAAGTGAGCGGTAAAAACGGCCTCCGGGATGGATTGAAGGGTCGCCTGGGTCAGCGGATGGGGGACGATGACGGGGCGGTCCGGCGGATGGGAGGGCATCAGGTCGGCAACGGCCCCTGTCCCCAGCCGGGCGATGATACCGGCCCGGACCAGTTCGGCGGCCATGTTGCCGCCCAGGTCCCAGGCCATTACCTTCCCCCAAGTGATGGTGTGGACGGGTTTCCAGGGTTCGGGCTCCACGTCCCGGCCCATCAGGCCCAAGAGAGTGAACTCCAACCCCAGGCGGCCCCTGCGGGCGGAGAGGTAGGCGTTGACGCCCGCCGCATAGGCCTCCAGCACCGCGCGGGTCTCCGGATCGGCCTGCTCCCATTCCTGCGCGGCAACACGGTGCCAGCCGACCGTGCGGACAAAGCGATCGGTGGGGAGGGCCGACCGGCCCAGGATTTCCGAAAGCCTTCCGGAGCCCAGCCGCCGCCAGAACTCCATCTGCCAGAAGCGGTCCTGAGCGTGGACGTATCCCTGGGCAAAGAAGAGGTCGTGGAGGTTGGAGGCATAAATATGAGGGATGCCCCACCGGTCTCGGACGACGGTGACGGGAGCGTGCAGGCCAGGAACTTTCAGGGTGCCGTGGGTCTGGGGCCAGGGTCGGCGGACAGTGACATAGATAGCCCCGAAGCCCGCCAGACCAAGGGCGAGGATAACCGCAAGGAGAATCAGCAGGATACGGATTAGCCGTCGCATAGCGCTTCCTCCCCCTGGCTGGAAACGCGGAACGCAGAGTGGCGCAAAGCAAAGTTGAATAGATACGGCTCCAGTTTTTATACCCCAGAATTCTGGAAAGGGCAACTGGTTTATGGCTTGACTTTCCCTGCATCATTTTTCAGATATGCTTCAGGGGGCATCCAGAGGGGGCTGGAATCGCCCGAATGGAGAGGCCGGTAAAGTCAAGGTTTATGGAGCGTGGCACCGTCCAGATGGCTGCAATGCAGATTTGTTCCGAAGGAAGTGCGCCTGGATAGGGCCCTTGTGGGAAAGAGGAACCGATGGTATAAGAAAGGAGTGCTTCAGAAACTCTCATCAGGAGGACAGAAGTGACAACCTCTTCTGCAACCCTTCCTTTCATCCGAAAACTCCAGGGATGGATTGCCCTGGCGCGCCCTCCCTTTCATACCGTGGGGATTCTCCCCTTCGCCCTGGGCGCGGTGATGGCCTACCAGGCGACGAGCACCTTCCCCTGGGCCCTCTGGGGTTGGGGGACCCTGGCCGTGGTGCTGATTATGCTCAGCACCTACCTGGCCGGAGAGTACTTTGACTACGAGGGAGACCGTATCTCCCGCCAGGTGAATCCCAACCGCTTTGCGGGTGGGTCCGGCGTGTTTCCGGCAGGCCTGTTGGAACGAAAGGGGGCCCTGGTGGCGAGCGTCGTCGCCCTGGCCCTGGCGGCCGTCGTCGGGCTGGTCATCTGGTTGGGGTATCGCACCGGCCCCTGGACGATTCCTCTGGGCCTGATCGGGATGATCGGTGGCTTCTTCTACTCCGTCCCGCCCATTCGCTGGGCCGCCAGGGGGGTGGGGGAACTCTGGATCGCGTTCTGCTACGGGTGGCTCCCGGTCGCCGTGGCCTACTATCTGCCTGTTGGCCGGTTTGACCCGCTGGTCCACTGGGTCAGCATCCCCATCGCGGCGACCATCTTCAACGTCATCCTGCTCAACGAGTATCCAGACTACGTGGCCGACCAGGCGACCGCCAAGCGTAACTTGCTGGTCCGCCTGGGGCTGGAAAAAGGTGCCCGCGTCTTTGCGGCTGCTCACATTCTGGGATGGCTGGGAATGGCCGCGTCTGTGGCAGCGGGGGTTCCCGCCCGGACCCTGCTTTTCTACGCGCCGATTTTCTTGATTTCGTTAGGACTGGTGGTAGCGGTTCTGCGGGGAGTCTATCATCATCCCCGTCGCCTGGAGATGGCCTGCGGCCTGAACATCCTGGTCAACCTGGGCACGACGCTGGCCTATATCCTGGGCTTTCTGACGGGATAAGATTGAGGGCTGATGGTTCGCCGCAAAGTCTGGCCCTTCTTCTGGCCTCCCACGTTGCTCCTTCGCCAGGGAGCCAGCATCGTCTACTTCGGCCTGCTGGTGGGATGGCGCTATCTCCCCTATTGGCTGATCCGGGAGAGCGTTCGCTCTATGCCGGTGGCGGCAGGGGCCATCGGGATGGGCTGTATCGGCTTCCCGGCCCACCCCGCCTGGGAGGTCACCGCGGCCTGCAACCTTCACTGCATCCACTGTCACGCCTCCGGCGGCCGTCCTGCCCCCGATGAACTGACCACCGCCGAAGCGAAACGGTTCATTGACGACCTGGCGGAGGTCCGGGAGTTTCGGATGCTGGTCTACACCGGTGGCGAACCCCTGGTGCGGCGAGACGTCTTTGAATTGATGGAGCACTCCCATCGGCTGGGCTTCTACAACGTCATCGCCACCAACGCAACCCTGATTGACGACGAGGTGGCCCGCGACCTGCGGCGGGTGGGCGTCGTCGGAGCCGCCGTCAGTCTGGATGCGCCCAATGAGGAAGTCCACGATTTTGTGCGGGGCTCGGCCAAAACGTACCACCGGGCCATAGAGGGAATGCAGGCACTGCGCAGGGCCGGCATTCTCTTGCAGATTAACGTCACGGCGATGAAATATAACATAGACCTACTGGATGACCTGCTGGCCCTGGCCGACGAACTGGGCTCCAGCATCATGCTGCTGTATCAGTTGGTGCCCGTCGGACGGGGGCAGGAGATCGCCGCAGCCTCGCTGGACCTGACCGAGAACGAACGGCTCCTGCGGCTGCTGGCAGAAAAACAGCGGGGAATCCATCCTATCGTTGAGCCCGTCGCAGGTCCCCAGTACTGGCCCTACCTTCTGGAACGGCGCGGGCTGACGGGCGGGTTCTGGCTCTGGTGGGCGCGGCCTCTGTTTCACGGGTGCTCCGCCGGGCGGGGATTTGTCTACATCAAGCCCAATGGCGACGTCTGGCCCTGTCCTTTCGTGGACGTCTTCTGCGGGAGCGCACGGGAACGGCCCTTCCGGGAAATCTGGGAGACCTCGCCGGTCCTTCAGGACCTGCGCCACCGGGAGGACCGGCTGAAGGGCAAGTGTGGGCAGTGCCGGTATCGCAGCATCTGCGGCGGCTGCCGCGGCCGCGCTCTCGCGCTGACCGGCGATTACCTGGCCGCCGATCCCACCTGCTTTCTTGGAGAGCATTGACAGATTGGCACTCTGTGCTATGATGAACCCAGTATGATCACGACCCTTCTGCTCATCCGACACGCGACTAACGATCTGTTGGTGACCCACCGGCTGGGGGGCCGGATGCCGGGAATTCACCTCAACGACCAGGGCCGTGCGGAGGCCGAGGCCCTCGCCGACCGGCTGGCGCGGGTGAACCTGGCGGCCGTCTACTCCAGCCCGATGGAGCGAGCCCTGGAGACCGCCCAGGCCATCGCTGCCCGGCACGGCCTGGAGGTGCGCATTCATCCGGGGCTTCATGAGGTGGACTGCGGGACTTGGAGCGGCGTCCCCACGCGGGAAGTGCGCAACGCCCCCCGCTGGCGCGCGATGGAGACCTACCCGATCCTCAATCCATATCCCGGAGGGGAGACCATCTGGCAGGTTCAGACGCGAATGGTCGCCGCGCTGGAGGAAATCCGGGCCGCGCACGCCGGGCAGACCGTCGCCGCCGTCTCTCACGCCGACCCCATCCGGGCTGCGGTAGCCCACTACGTCGGCCTGCCCGTGGACCTCTTCCGCCGCCTGATCATCTCTCCGGCCTCGCTGACCAAACTGGCCTTTGAACCGCTCCCCTTCGGAGAGGACACGCTCCGCGTCCGGCTCGTCTGCCTCAACGACACGGCGCATCTGGAAGGGAGGTGAGAGAAGAAGGGCACAAGGCGTGGCGCACATTCTGCTTCCTGCGACCCTGCGCCTTGCGCCCAGCGACGTGCGACCTTGATCCTGGGGGAAGATAGCGCCTGGCCCGCCTGACTTCACCTTCCCGACTTCGGACTCTCTGAGCGGGTGACGAGGAGGCGGTTCCCCGTCGCGAGGCGGGGCTAACCGCGGTGGCAACGCAGCACGGAGAGGCCACCGCGGGAAAATCGGAGAGATCGGCGGATGCCGCCCGGGGCCGGTCACGCCCCGTGTCTTCCCCCTCCTGAGACGAAGTCGTCCCACAAAACCGCCGGGCGACCGGTGGGCCAAAAGGGGCGACGGTGACCCCCGTTACCCTCGTATGGGGCTGTGGTACCTTTTTCGCGCCTTGGCCCCTCATCCCTGTTTCCCTGCATCTTGCATTCTTGTTTCTTTTCACAGGAGGGAACATGTGCGGCATCGTCGGCTACGTTGGCTTTCGGAACGCCACGCCCCTCATCCTGGAGGGGCTTCGCCGTCTGGAATACCGGGGGTACGACTCCGCCGGACTTGCGGTTCTTCAGCCCGATGGCACCATCGGCGTCCGCCGGGAGGCAGGGAAACTTGTCGCCCTGGCGGAGAAAGTCCAGGCCAACCCCCTTTCCGGCTCCATCGGCATCGGCCACACCCGCTGGGCCACCCACGGCCCGCCCTGCGAGCGCAACGCCCATCCCCATCTGGGCCCCCGCAAGCAGGTTGCTGTCGTCCACAACGGCATCATAGAAAACTACCGCGCCCTTCGGGAGGAACTGGAGGCCGAGGGACACATCTTCGCCTCCGACACCGATACCGAAGTCGTCGTCCACCTGGTGGAGGCCTACCTGGCCGACGGCGTGGACCTGGAAGTTGCCGTCCGCCGCGCACTGGCCCATGTGAAGGGGGCCAACGCCTTTCTTTTCCTTAGCGCTGCGCACCCCGATCGCATCGTCGCCGTTCGCCTGGGCAACGCGGGCGGGCTGACTGTTGGCCTGGGGGAGGGGGAGAACTGGGTGGCTTCGGACATCCCCGCCATCCTGGAGCATACCCGCCGGATGGTCTTCCTGGAGGACCGCCAGATGGCCGTCGTCCGGCGGGACGGAGTCTGGGTGGAAACGCTGGACGGGGCTCCCGTCCCCCTGCGGGTCCACACCATCCCTTGGGACCCCGTCGCCGCGGCGAAGGAGCCCTACCGTCACTTTATGCAAAAGGAGATTTATGAGCAGGCCCGCGCCATTACCGATACCCTTCGCGGCCGGGCCGATTTTGAGAAGGGGCGGGTTCGCCTGGAGGCCCTCACGCTGACTCCTCAGGAGGCCCGGAGCCTGGAGCGGCTGGTCATCGTTGCCTGTGGGACTTCAGCCTACGCTGGCCTGGTGGGAAAATTTATGATTGAGACGCTGGCCCGGCTTCCCGTGGAGGTGGACTACGGCTCTGAGTTCCGCTACCGGGACCCCCTGCTGAACGAGCGGACGGCGGTTCTGGCGATCACCCAGAGCGGGGAGACGGTGGACACGCTGGCCGCGATGGAGGAGGCTCGTCGGAAGGGCGCACGGCTGTGGTCCATCGTCAACGTCATCGGGAGCCAGGCCCATCGCCTGGCCGACGGCCATATCCTGATGCACGCCGGGCCAGAAATTGGCGTCGCATCCACCAAGGCTTTCACCACCAGCCTGGTGGACCTCTACCTGCTGGGCTGCTACCTGGGGGAACTCCGGGGTGTGCTGACGGGAGACGCGCTGCGCCAGCGGGTGGAGGACCTGGCCCTGCTCCCCGACTTGGTGGGACGGGTTCTACAGCACGGCGACGAGTATGCCCACCTGGCCCAGACCTTCTACAACCGGGAGCATTTCCTCTACTTGGGGCGGGGGATCAACTATCCCATCGCGCTGGAGGGCGCGCTGAAGTTAAAAGAGATTTCCTATATCCACGCGGAGGGCTATCCAGCGGGAGAGATGAAGCACGGTCCCATCGCGCTGATAGATGAACGGATGCCCGTCGTTGCCATCGCGGTCCGGGACCACGTCTACGACAAGATGGTCAGCCAGGTGGAGCAGGTCAAAGCGCGGGGCGGCATTGTCATCGCTCTGGCGACGGAAGGGGACGAGGAGATTGCGGCCAAGGCCGACTACGTGTTGCGGGTCCCGGCAGCGCCGCCGCTGTTGTCGCCGGTGGTGAACGTCATCCCGCTGCAATTGCTGGCTTACCACCTGGCGGTGCGGCGAGGCTGCGACGTGGACCAGCCCCGCAACCTGGCCAAATCGGTGACGGTAGAGTAGAGCGCTGCGGCAGGGCTGCGGCGTGGATCGGCCCTACGACGGGGCCGAATCCGCGGCGGTAGAACGGGGCGCTGCGGCGGGGCTGCGACGTGGATCGGCCCTGCGACGGGGCCGAATCCGCGGCGCCCCTCTCCATCACGCCAGCGCGCGCTCCAGCGCCTCCGCCACCGACCGTACCGGGACCAGTTCCAGCCCCTCCGGGACGGTGAATGTCGCCCGCCGCAGCGTCCGGGGGACCAGGCACCGCCGGAAGCCCAGGCGCGCCGCTTCCTTCAGCCGCGCCTCCATCTGCCCCACGGCCCGCACCTCCCCCGAGAGGCCCACTTCGCCGATCGCGGCCAGGTCCGCCGCTACGGGCCGCTCCCGCAGGCTGGAACCGATAGCCACCGCCACCGCCAGGTCCGCCGCGGGCTCCTCTATCTGCAGCCCTCCCACCACGTTGACGAAGACGTCCTGGTCAAACAGCCGAAGCCCCACCCGCCGGGTCAGGACGGCGACGATCAGCAGCAGCCGGTACATGTCTATGCCGTTGGCCGTCCGACGGGGATGGCCGAAACTGGTATGGCTCGTCAGGGCCTGAATTTCCACCAGCAGTGGGCGGGTCCCCTCCATCGTCACGGCGATGGCGGAGCCCGGCGCGTGAACCATCCGTTCCGCCAGGAAGGCCTCCGAGGGGTTCTCCACCTCCACCAGCCCCTCCTCCCGCATCTCAAAGACCCCCACCTCGGACGTCGCCCCAAAGCGGTTCTTCGTCGTCCGCAGCAGGCGGTAGGTATGGAAAGGGTCCCCCTCCAGGTAGAGGACGGTATCCACGATGTGTTCCAAGACCTTCGGTCCGGCGATGGCGCCCTCTTTGGTCACGTGGCCCACCAGGAAGACGATGATTCCCGTGGACTTGGCCCACCACTGTAGCCGCGCCGCGGCTTCCCGGACCTGGGTCACCGACCCGGCCGCGGAGGGCAGGTCTCCCGACGTCACCGTCTGGATGGAGTCCACCACCATCATCACCGGCGCCAGCCGTTCGGCGTGGTGGAGAATGGCTTCCAGGACGGTCTCCGAGAGGACGTAAACCCCGTCGGTCCGGATGCCCAGCCGGTCCGCGCGCATCTTTATCTGGCGGACCGACTCCTCGCCGGAGACGTAGAGGACGGGCCGCTTCAGGGTTTCTGCGACCAGGGCGGAAATCTGGAGAAGGAGTGTGGATTTCCCGATCCCCGGCTCTCCCCCGACCAGGACCAGGGAGCCGGGGACGAGGCCACCTCCCAGGACGCGCGCGAACTCCGGTAGGGGAAGGGGAATCCGTTCCAGGCCCTCGGCCTCTACGTCCATCAACCGCCGGGGCTCGCTGCGGATGACGGGCGGGGCGATCGGGGCTGGCCGCTCCTCCGCAACCTCTATCATCGTGTTCCACTCCCCACAGCCGGGGCACCGGCCCATTGGCCGGGGGCTGGCCCGCCCACAGACCTGACAGACCCACTGAACCCGCGTCTTACTCATTGCTTCCCCGGAATTTATTCTTTTTTAATAACCCCTGCAGGCTGCCCTGGAGGCTCCTCGCTGTTTTTCTTCTCCTCACGTTTTTCCTCACGCGCCGGGCCTTTCTCCAGCCGCTCCGCCAGTTCCCGCAGCCGGGCCAGGACGCGGGCATGGAGCGTTCCTTCGGGGAATTGCCCTCTTTCGTCCCGCTCACCCGCGGGAATCCCCATCAGCACCTCTACACCTTCGTCCACCGTCCGGACGGGGTAGATGTGGAACTTCCCCTCCGCCACCGCCTGTACGACCTCCGGGTCCAGCATCAGATTGCGGACGTTGGCTTCCGGGATAATGACCCCTTGGTCGCCGGTCAGGCCCTGCTCTTTGCAGACCCGGAAGAAACCCTCTATCTTGTGAATGACCCCGCCCACCGGCTGGACCCGTCCCCACTGGTCCACCGAACCGGTGACGGCGATCCCCTGCCGGATAGGGACTTCCGCAAGAGCGGAAAGCAGGGCGTAGAGTTCGGCCAGAGACGCGCTGTCGCCGTGGACCTCGTCGTAGGTCTGCTCAAAACTGAGGCTGGCGGAGAGGGTGAGGGGCTGGCCGGTGGCGTACTGTCCTCCCAGGTAGCCTGCCAGAGTGAGCACCCCTTTGCCGTGGGTGGGGCCGCTCAGTTTGACCTCCCGCTGGATGTCCACCACCCCGCTGCGGCCCACGTAGATGCGGGCGGTAATGCGGGTTGGTCGGCCAAAGACGTGGTCTCCCGCCGCGTAGACGCTCAGCCCATTGACCTGCCCCACCACCGTCCCATCGGTCTCAATCATCAGGGTGCCCTCCCGGATGGTCCGGCGGACCTCTTCCTCCACCCGGTTGGCCCGGAAAGTGCGCTCCGCGATGGCCCGCTCCACGTCCTCCCCGGTCACCACCTCTCGCCCTGCCTTCCCGGCCCAGTAGTCCGCCTCCCGCAGGAGGTCCGTCACCTCTCCGAAGCGGATGGAGAGCCGGTCCTGGTCCTCCGCCAGCCGGGAGCCGTATTCCACTACCCGCGCGACGGCCGTCCGGTCAAAGGGGCGCATGCACTCCTCCTCACAGCGGGCCCGAATGAAGAGGGCGTAGAGGTGCTCGTTCTCCGGCGTTCGGTCCATCTCCGTGGAGAAATCGGCCTTGACCTTGAAGAGCTCCCGGAAATCCTCGTCGTAGGCGTAGAGGTAATAGTACAGGAAGGGACTGCCCATCAGGATAACTTTGACATCCAGCGGAATGGGCTCCGGGTCCAGGCCGACGACGGAAACAAGGGGCACGGGGTAGTCCTCTATCCGGACGAAGCCTTCGGAGAGCGCGCGCTTGAGGGCCTGCCAGGCCAGAGGGCTCAGGAGCACGTCCCGGGCCTGAAGAACCAGGTAGCCGCCGTTGGCCCGGTGGAGGGCACCCGGCCGCAGAAGGGTAAAATCGGTGACGGGAACTCCCATGCGCATTTCGTATTCCATCCGCCCGACGAGGTTGGGGTATGTGGGGTTGGACTCCAGAACGACGGGGGCTCCCTTCTGGGCACTGTTGTCCACAAAAAGGTTGACCAGGTACCGCTGGAAGGGGCTGGGCGCTGCGCCGGGCGGAGTGGGCGTCTCTTCGCTCTTGAACTCCTCCACCCGCGTCACGATGTCGGCCCGGACCTCCTCCAGGTATTCGCCGACTTCGGGGTAGTCGGCGTAGCGGGCCTTCAGTTCCTCCACGGCGTGGCCAACGGTGAAGGCCGCCACCTCCTGGTCCAGTTTCCGCAGCGCTTCCCGTGCTTCCCGTTCCTGTTCCTGCAGCCGCCGGATGGTCTGCTGTGCGAGCCCCTCCAGTTCGCTGTACCGGGCCGCATACGCTTTCTGCTCCTCTTCTGGGAGCGCCTGAAAGACCTCCTGGGGGATGGGCTTGCCGTCTTTCAGGGGGACGATGGCAAATCCAGACGGTGCACGCACGATGGCGAAAGAGCGCTCCCGGGCCTGCATATCCAGTTGCCGCAGGAGTTCCTCCTGGGCAGCCTGGAACCGCTGCTCAATCTGGCGGCGGGCCTCCCGGTACGTGTCGGTCTCAAAGGCGCGGGGGATGGTCCGGCGGAGTTCTGCCACCAACGCAGCCATATCGTCCCGGAAGCGGGCGCCCATTCCGGGCGGGAGGCGGATGGCGCGGGGGCTGCGGGGCTGCCGGAAGTTGTGGACATAGACCCAATCGTCGGGGGTGGGCTCCCGGGCAGCCCGCTCCATCAGGAAGCGCTGAATAACGGTCGCGCGTCCTGTCCCGCCGGGCCCCAGGACAAAGATGTTGTATCCCGGCCGCTCCATCTCCAGGCCGAACTCAATCGCGCGCGTGGCGCGGGGCTGCCCAATGATTTCCGGCGTCAGGGGCAACTCCGCAGTCGTCTCAAAGGAGAAACGTTGGGGGTCGCAGGTACGGCGCAGTTGTTCCGGCGCAAGTTCTCGGGGCATCCCTGAGTCTCCAAGAATATGGATTAACCGCAAAGAATGAATGCAGAGAACGCAGAGAGTTTTCAGTTTCTTTGCGCTCTTTAGGTTTTAACGGCCGCGGCTGGTCCGTTGCCGCCAGACCTCGTACAAAACAACAGAACCAGCCACAGCGGCGTTGAGGGAAGTGACCTTCCCCCGCATAGGCAACATGACCATCCCGTCGCAGCGCTCAGCGACCAGGCGGCGGATGCCCTCTCCCTCGCTTCCCACGACAACCGCCACGGGACCGGTGAAGTCTACCTGGTCGTAGGGCTTTGCGCCCCGGACGGCCTCCAGGCCGAAGACCCAGATGCCGCGGGCCTTCAGGTACTCCACCGTCTCCGGGAGGTTGACGACCTGGGCCACCAGCAGGTGCTCCACGGCCCCGGCGGACGTGTGGACCACTGCAGGGGTGATGCCAACGGCGCGCCGTTGCTGAAGGACGACGCCATGGACGCCGACGGCCTCTGCCGTCCGCAGGAGTGTTCCCACATTTTGGGGGTCCTGGAGCAGGTCCAAGAGCAAAAGGAAGGGGGGCTCGCCACGGCGAAGGCTCTCTGCCAGGATGTCGTCCGGGTCCACGTAGGGGTATTCGCTGGCCTCCAGTGCGACACCCTGATGGTTGGCCTCTCCGAGCCAGTCCAGGTGTCGCCGGGGGACCCGCTCCACCGGGACACCAGCCCGCCCTGCCAGGGTCAGGATGTCCTCTATAATGTCAGCGGTGCGGACGGTATCGGCCAGGAACAGGCGGAAAAACTCCCGCCTTCCAGCCCGCAGGGATTCGTAGACCGCATTTCGTCCGTAGAG
>JANXAH010000176.1 GCA_025062415.1 Anaerolineae bacterium
ATCCGGAGAAAGAGGCCGATGAGGGCGACCATCAGGAGGAGGACGATGCCGGTGAGGAGCAGCAACAACACTTCCGTCCGCGACGCACCCATCGGAAAACCTCCTGCTACCCGGTGGGATTATACCACAATTCCCCCCCCCGTGTCAAGTCAAGGCTGGCCCTGACGTCGGCGTCGGGGCTCAAAGACGGGAAAGGACGCTGAAGCGCCCCTGTTTATCGGGCACTTTCAGCGCCCGTTCCATCGGTGAGTCGTTGACGACCAGACTCTCCAGAGATAGAGCGGCGGCCTGAAGGGCTGCCGCCGCAGTTCTCATACCAGCCGCCCGTCCCGCAGCCGGAGAATGGGGTCCCCCGCCCTCGGGCGCTATTCGGTGCGCAGAGCTTCTGCCGGGGGCACCCGGGCCGCCACCTGGGCCGGGTAGGCCGCCGCCAGCATTCCCACCACCGCCGGCACTCCCAGCCCGGCCGCCACCGCCCCCAGCAGCCCCGCCCCCACGCTGCGGTACAGCGCCAGATACACCCCAAGCCCCAGGGCCGTCCCCACCAAGCCGCCCACCAGCCCCAAAACCGCCCCCTCCAGCAGGAACAACTTCGCCACCGCACCCGTCCGCCAGCCCAGGGCCTTCAGCACCCCGATCTCCCGCCGCCGCTCCAGCACCCCCGCCAACAGCGAGTTTCCCATCCCCGCCACCGCCAGCGCCAGCCCCACCCCCACCAACATCCAGTGATACCCCTCCACCTGCACCAGCAGGTACTGCCCCAGCAGCGTCCCCGAAAGGTACCCCGCCCGGTCCGCCACCACCCCCACCAGAAGGACCAGCAGCCCCGCCGCCAGCGCCGCCGTCAGCCCTGCCAGGAGGCTCCGGCTCCAGCGCCGGGCCACCCCCAGGAGCGCATACCGCACCGGCAGCAGGAGACCGCCGGAGCGGCCCCGCGCTCGGGCAGGCTGCCCTGCCCGGTGGCGCAGCCCCGCCATCTGCAACAGCGGAATCGGCGGCACCCGCGCCGCCTGCAGGGCGGGGTAGAGGCTTCCCAGGACGGAGAGCGCGGTCACCAGCAGGGGGATGCCCAGGAGCCAGGGGAGGGAGGGGAGGGGCTGGCGGGCCAGGGCCAGGACGCCAGCGGCCAGGGCGGCGCCGCCTCCCCCGGCCGCCAGGCCGGTCAGGAAGGCGCGGCGCAGAACCTGGCCCATCAGGGAGGCGGAGCGCCAGCCGAGGGCCTTCTGGAGGGCCAGGGTCCGCTGGCGGGCCAGGAGGTCGGCCCAGGCCATATCGGCGGCAAACAGCCCGCCGGTGAGGAAGAGGGCAACGATGAGAAGAAAATGGCCGGACTGGATGCGGCGGTGGTAGGAGAGGGTGACGTTCTTCTGGACCCACTGCTCTTCCACGTAGCCAATGCCGGGGACGTGGACGAGGACCCGGCGGGGGGAGGAGCCGACCATGATGTCCACGTCCAGGCCGGTTTTGCGGTGGATTTCGGAGGCGATGGCCTCTATTTTGCGCTGGGCTTCGGGAGTGAGTTGGTCAATTCCGCCCACGCGGACGCGGATAGCGCTGATGCAGTTGTCGCCCGCGATGAGCCGCGCCGCCTCCAAAGTGGTGAGGATCAGCGGTGGGCTCTGAATGTAGCCACAGGGGTTCAAAGTGGGACGGAGAAGGAGCGGTTCTACGGGATGGCCTGCTTCGTCGTAGCGAAGGATCACCTGGGGCGGAAAGTAGGTTTCCAGAGGCACGCGGTTCACATCTGGTGGTTTTGGAATATTTTCAATATCAAAAATACCCCAAACATCTATCCCAAAAGTGCCTTTTAAAACCGAGAAATCGCATTCGCGATAATTGGGCTCTCCGTGGAAGCCGAGTGTGTTAGAAGAAGGTAAAACCACTTCTAATACAGGTCCCTCGTGAGAGAACGGGGGGACATGTTCCCTGTAGGTCAATTTGGTAGCCGTAGCAGGGAAAGTATAATTCTGCAAGGTTCCTGTTTTCAGCAGGTCTTTCAGGAGTTTAGAATAAAGGTCTTCTGGGCCCAGTCGTTGATAGCCTATCACCTCCCCTGGCAATGAGGCCAGATACTCTTTTCCTCCTTTTGCCATAATCTGGTCCAGGCTTGCCGCCTCCGAAGGCAACGTTAGTCGCCTCAGAGATGTCTCCAGGGTTACACTTACATAGGACGTGACGTTGATTAATACCGGTGCTCTGAAGTAGGGAGACGAGACCCCCTGTACCCCCTCAGGAGCGGGCAAGGGGGTAACAGGCGCGTTCGGGAGATACTTGCCCTTCACGACGGCTTGATCTAACTTCACCAGCAATGCTTCCTGCTCCGGATCAATGCCGGCCAGCAAGAAGAGAAAATCCAGATAGCCGGGCAGATCACCGGAAAATAACGGGGGATTGACCAAAATCCCGGTCTCGTTGAGAAAATCCGTGTAGCCACCTGAAGGAGTGTCGGAACCGAAATAAAAGTAAGAGGCGGAAGATGTCTGTGAAATGGAGATCCCATCGTCTACTGTTATCACATTTTCCAGTACATAAGCCCCCGGTTCGGAGATGTTTCCCACATTCTCGGTAACGACAATGAGGACGGCAGAACCCAACATGGCAATGGGAGCAGCTATCTCCACACCCGGGATAGCTTTGATGGTCTCATACTGGGTGATGGTAATTCCCCCTCTGATACTGGAGAGATGGTTAGCTTCTACCAGGCCATACTTTTCTTCTATGGGGCTACGAGCACTGGTCGGGCGGACCAGGATGTCGTAGGTGGTGCGCCAGAAGTGGCTCAATTCCTGACCGGCTGTTATGGTGGTTGCCTGTGAGAGGGCGAGAATTAGCGTGAGGCCGGTGCTTAAAATCAAGAGCCCCCCAAAAAGTAGTGACCTCATAGGTTCTCGGCAGGCAAGTAAGGGATTCGCTACTGGCCTACATTACTGGCCCCAGACCGGCGTTACCAGCAGGTTTGACATCGCTCTCCGATGTAGCACCACCGCCATCCGGAGCCACAATAATTATAACAGTACCGAAGTACATGGTATACCCCTTTATCCGCTCCGCAACAGCCACAATCGCACTTCATAAAAGTGGCCTCTGCGGTACACTGTCCTGCCCAGACGGGCGTCGGCTTCACCCAAATCATAAGAGTTAGCACGAAAGCGATTGCCAGCATCCCGCAAAGCAGCCGCATCGGCCATTGCCCTCTCATCGCTCACCCCCTGCGCACATATGGAATTGGACGGTCTAAAGCAGGCTCTCTAATCTTACTTCTTGCTTTCTTGCTTCACTCCATTCCCACCCCCCTTCACTCCCCACCGGCCACCAGCGCCTCTATCTGCTCCTCCCGCACCGCAAAGCCCCAACGGAGAATCACCCCCTCCCCGTCCAGCACGTAGAAATAGGGCGTCCCCGGCACCCGATAGGTCGTCATCACCTCCTCGTTCCCTTCCAGCACCGGAAACGCAAACCCCTGCTCCTGGGCCACCTGCCGGTTCTCCTCCCCGCTCCCCAGCGAGACCATCACCACTGCCATCTCCGGATGCTTCCGGGCAAAGGCCTGCAAGTGGGGGTACATCTCCCGACAGGCCGGGCAATCAGGAGAAGCGAAAACCAGCAGTACCTCCCGCCCAGCAAACGCTTCCAGGGATACGGGCTGGCCGGAGAGGTCAGGAAGGGTGAACGCCGGGGCCTTCGTCCCAGGGGAGAGGCCGGAGGGGTTGGGGGCCTGGCGCAACGGCTCCAGCGCCGCCAGCAACTCCCGCTGGAGTTGCTCCATCCGGAGAAAGAGGCCGATGAGGGCGACCATCAGGAGGAGGACGATGCCGGTGAGGAGCAGCAACAACACTTCCGTCCGCGACGCACCCATCGGAAAACCTCCTGCTACCCGGTGGGATTATACCACAATTCCCCCCCCC
>JANXAH010000186.1 GCA_025062415.1 Anaerolineae bacterium
GGAGCGTGTCGGCGGCGGCGAGGATACCGATGACCCTGCCGTTGCAGGAGACAAACAGCGGCGTCTTGCCCTCTCTCTCCAGTTGCTGCGTCTGGGGCAATGCCTCCGCCTCTGGCAGAAACCGGCGGTTGCCGACGGCGACGACTTCGCCGTTCACCCGGGCCCGCACCCCCAGGCCAGGAAAGGCCGCAAAGTCCTCCGGCTCCAGGAGCGGAAGCCCCCGGACCCGCGCCGCCGCGCGCACCGCCTCGGCCAGCGGGTGTTCGGAGTACCGCTCCGCTGAGGCGGCCAGAACCAGAATCTCGGAGACAGGCCTCCCGTCCAGCGAAAGGATGTCCGTAATCTGCGGACGGCCCAGCGTCAGCGTCCCGGTCTTATCTACCAGCACCACGTCGGCGCGTGCCAGCGCCTCAATGTACCGGCCGCCCTTGATGAGCACCCCACGCCGGGCGCTCCCGCCGATGGCGGCCAGCATCGCCACTGGGGTCGCCAGCGCGATGGAGCAGGAGCACACCACGACCAGCACAGCGGCAACGGCCAGCAGATTACGGCCAAAGAGCCACGTCAGCGCAGCGATCCCCAGGACGATGGGCAAATAGTAGGTGCTGAACCGGTCGGCGAAACGCTGGACCTCCGCTCGGTGGGCTTCCGCCTCCTCCACCATCCGGATGACCCGCCCGAAAGTCGTATCCGCGCCCACCCGCAGCGCCCGGACGCGCAGGCCTCCCAGTTGGGCGATCGTCGCGGCGAAGACACGGGAACCCGCAGCGACCTCCACGGGCATGGATTCCCCCGTGATGGCCGACTGGTCCACCGTGGCCTGCCCGGCAATGACCTCGCCGTCCACCGGGATCCGCTCGCCGGGCCGCACGATCACCGTCTCGCCGACCTGGACCTCTGTGACCGGCACTTCCACTTCCTCACCGTTGCGTTCCACCCGGGCCGTCTGCGGGGCGAGGGCCATCAGTTCCCGAATGGCCCGGCGGGCACCAGTCGTGGTCGCGTTCTCCACATAGTCGCCGATGCGCATAAAGACGACCAGGAGCGCGGCGGTCACCCACTCGCCCACGGCCAGCGCCGCGATCACCCCCAGGGTCATCAGGGTGTGGGAGAGAATCTGCCCCTTGAGCGCCGCGCGGATCACGTTGCGGAACACGGGCCAGCCCCCCAAGATAACGAGGGCGACGCCAATGGGAAACGGCACGCGCTCGTTGAGCGCCCGGAACAGCCCCAGCCATTCCCCTGCAACGACGGCGACCAGCACCATGCCGAAGACGATCCCCAACAGCATCAGCGGGCGGCGGCTCAGGTCACTGGTCGGGCGGATGGCGGATGCAGTTTCGGGCACCCAATAGTCGCCCGCTGCGGCGACGGCCCGGCGAATGGCGGATAGGTCCACCTGCTCCGGGTCCAGCCGGACGATGGCCTTTTCGGCCGCCAGCAGGACCTGAACCGACTCCACGCCGGGGAGACGGGCGATAGCCTGCTGAACGTGCAGGGCACACTCGGCGCAGTCCATTCCTTTGATCGGAATCTCTACCGTTTGCCGCTGAGCCATCTGTGTCTCAAAGTCTGTCTGAAAATTCAGGCTCTCCAGGAACGGGCAGCGCTGCGGCACGGGCTGATGCGCTACTTACAGGCTAAAAGCCTGCGCTACTTACGGGCTAACAGCCTGCGCTGCTTACAGGCTAACAGCCTGCGCTACGCGGCACTGTAACGCAGGCTGCTGGCTTGTAGCGCAGGCTGCCAGACCTGCAGGGCACAGGCTTAACAGCCTATGTTACACGACCTTCGGTATTTTGCAAACACGCTCTTGCCTGAAAACTTTCCCTGCGGCAGCGCACTCGCCGCAAGGAAAGTTTATTTCCACTACAGACATCCGGCGACGGTCATCCCGGCCTCCTCGTCGGCAAAGAGGTCGGTGCTCAGGTAGCGCTCGCCGGTATCGGGGAGAACGGCGACGATCAGTTTGCCCGCGTTCTCCGGACGGGATGCCACCTGCAGTGCGGCCCAGGCCACCGCGCCAGAGGAAATCCCCACCAGAATCCCCTCCTCCCGGGCCAGCCGCCGGGCCGTTTGAATAGCGTCGTCGTCCGTCACCTGGATGATTTCGTCCACCAGGTCCAGCCGGAGCACCTGGGGGACAAAGCCCGCGCCAATGCCCTGGATGCGGTGTCGGCCCGGTTGCCCACCGGAGAGGACCGGCGAAGCAGCCGGTTCCACCGCCACGGCCCGCAGGGAGGGCTTGAGCGGCTTCAGCGCCTCCGCCACTCCGGTGATGGTCCCGCCCGTGCCGACCCCCGCCACCACGATGTCCACTGCACCGTCGGTATCCCGCCAGATTTCCATTGCGGTGGTCCGGCGATGGATGTCCGGATTGGCGGGGTTGCCGAACTGGTTCAGGAGCAGATACCGGGGGTCTTTTGCAGCCAGTTCCTCGGCTTTTCGCACCGCGCCCCGCATCCCTTCCTCGCCCGGGGTCAGGATGAGTTCGGCCCCCAGCGCGCGCAGGAGTTTGCGCCGCTCTATGCTCATCGTCTCCGGCATCGTCAGCACCAGCCGGTACCCCCGCGCCGCACAGACGAAGGCCAGCGCGATGCCTGTATTCCCGCTGGTGGGCTCTATGAGAATGGTGTCCGGGCCGATTTTCCCCTCCCGTTCCGCCGCCTCAATCATACTGACGCCGATGCGGTCTTTGACGCTGGAGAGAGGGTTGAAGCACTCCAATTTGACCAGCACCGTCGCCTCCAACCCGGCCGTCAAACGGTTCAGGCGGACCAGGGGGGTATCGCCTATGGTTTTGGTGATGTCGCTGTAGATTCGGGCCATAGCGCCTCCTACAGAGGGGCAAGGATACACGAGGAGAACGCGGATGTTTCACATGCTGCTTATAGAGGCTTCTTTTCGCTCTTCCGCCCGCGCGCACAGGTCCTGCAGGGTCACGCGGTCCAGCATCTCAGCGAGGGCCTCCGAGACCTCTCTCCAGAGACCACGGGTCACGCAATCGGCGGCCCGGCGGCAGCGCTTCTGCCCCTCCGGCGTCACACAGTGGACCAGGGCGATGGGGCCCTCTACGACCCGAATGATCTCGCCGACGGAAATCTCCGCAGGGTGTCGGCGGAGGCGGTAGCCCCCGCCTGGACCCTTCACCCCCTCCACCAGCCCGGCCCGCTCCAGCCTGCGGAACAGATGGGCGATGTAGGTGGGAGAAAGCCCCTGACGACGGGCAATTGCGGCCCGGGGGACCAGCCCCTCTCCCTGATGGAGGGCCAGGTCCAGCATCGCACGCACCGCATATCGGCCTCGCGTGGAAAGACGCATAGCGTTTTTATTGTAGCATAGTTGAGTATTTTTGTCAACAAAACGCTGCCTGAGAGGATCGTTAACCGGTTGGTAAAGTTGGGGTAAAATGATAAGGGAGCCGATTTATTGAACCCTTGCGCCCACTCGTCAGATTTTGAACAATCACCTGAATCTGTGCCTCTTGACAGATATCCCCTCCTGTGGTATTATAAGATCAGTCTCATATAGGACAGTTCATATATTATAGGAGCGAGATGTCTCTGGAGCACGCCATTCTCGGCTTTCTGAACTACGCCCCGATGACAGGGTATGACCTAAAGAAGGCCTTTGACGCCTCCGTCCGTCATTTCTGGCCCGCTGATCAGGCACAGATTTACCGCACGCTCAAAGAACTGACCCGCCGGGGCTGGGTGACAGTGGAGGTGATCCCGCAGGAGGACCGGCCCAACCGCAAGGTCTACCATATCGCCGACCCCGGGCGGGAAGAACTCCGTCGCTGGCTGCGCACGCCCACCGACCCGGAAGACCCCCGCGTCCCCTTGCTGGTCAAGGTCTTCTTCGCCGGCCAACTGAGCGACGAAGAAGCCGTCTCCCTGCTGGAAGCGTATGCCGCCAGATTGCGGGCTCGGCTGGAAGAATACGCCCGGGTCCCCCAGCGGGCCGCCCACTACGCAGAGGCCATCCAGTCCCCGCGCGAGGTCTTCTTCTGGGCATTGACGCTGGACTATGGCGTCCGGCTCACCCGCGCCGCGCTGGAGTGGGCGGAAGAGGCCATCCGCAACATTCGCAATCTGGGGGCACTATGACCGCTAACGCTGATCGCTCCGTCATTATCATCGGCGCAGGCATTGCTGGCCTCTCCGCCGGTTGCTACGCCCGGATGAACGGCTACCGCACCCACATCTTTGAGATGCACACCCTGCCCGGCGGGCTCTGCACCTCGTGGCGCCGCAAGGGCTACACCATAGACGGCTGCATCCACTGGCTCGTCGGCTCCTCTCCCACTTCGCCGTTCTACCCCCTCTGGGAGGAAGTGGGCGCTGTCCAGGGAAAGGAGTTCCTCTACGCCGAAGACTACCTCCGCTACGAGACAGAGGACGGGTGGACGCTTCGCTTTCCCGCCAACCTGGACGCGCTGGAAGCGCACTGGCTGGAGTTCGCCCCGGAGGACGCTGGCTCCATCCGCGAATTCGTCGCCGCCGCCCGCCGACTGCTCTCGTTCGGGCAACCCCTGGAGAAGCCACCGGAACTCTACGGCCCGATGGACGGCCTGCGAATAGCGCGCCAGATGATGCCCTATATGGGCCTGCTGCGCCGGTGGTCGGCGCTCTCCATCGCCGACTTCGCCGCCCGTCTGAAAAATGGCGCGCTGCGGGATATGCTCCTGCGCGCGTGGTATCCGGAGTTCAGCCTCTTCTTTCTCCTGTTGACCCTGGCCTGGCTGCACAAGCGGGAGGCCGGATACCCCCTCGGCGGATCGCTGGCCTTTGCCCGGAGCATTGAGACGCGCTACCGGGACCTGGGCGGCGAAATCACCTATGGCGCCCGCGTCCGCCGCATCCTGGTCCGGGACGACCGGGCCGTCGGGGTGGAACTGGAGGACGGAAGCCAGCACTTCGCCGATGCCGTCATCTCCGCTGCCGACGGCTACACCACCATCTTCCGGATGCTGGAAGGCCGGTATGTGGACGACCGCATCCGCCGCCTCTACGAGATGCCCCTCTTCCCACCCCTGGTGTGCGTCGCCCTGGGCGTCCGCCGGACCTTTGAGGATGTGCCCCACCTGGTGGTCGGTCTGGACATCCCTCTGAGGCATCCGGTCTCCGTCATCGGACGGGAGGAGCGGCGTCTCCAGGTCCATCTGTATTCCTTTGACCCCACTCTGGCCCCGCCGGGCAGGACCGTCGTGGTGGTGCTCTTCAACACCGACTACGACGCCTGGCGGCGACTCTACGAGACGCCCGAGCCGTACCGGGCGGAGAAGGAACGGGTGGCCGAACAAGTGGTGAACGCGCTGGAAGACCGGTTTCCCGGCCTCTCGGCCCAGGTGGAAATGGTGGACGTGGCCACGCCGGTGACCTACGAGCGCTACACCGGCAACTGGCGGGGGTCCTTTGAGGGCTGGCTGCTGACGCCGCAGAACGCACAGGTGCAGGTCCCCCGCACCCTTCCGGGCCTGCGGAATTTCTATATGGCCGGCCACTGGACGATGCCCGGCGGCGGCCTGCCCACCGCGCTGTTGACGGGCCGCTGGGCCGTCCAGGTGATGTGCCGCCACGACGGTCGCCCGTTCACTGCCATTAAGGGATAACCCTACCCAGCGGAACACACAACACGGAACACGGAATACGGGATACGTGAAAGAGGAGGCCCCAATGTACATCCTCGCCATCAACGGAAGCCCGCGCGGCCGCCGGAGCAACACCGACCGTATCCTCCAGCCCTTCCTGGAGGGCGCCCGGGCCGCCGGCGCGGAGACGGAGACGGTCTATCTGGCTGACCTGAAGATCAACCCCTGCCTGGGATGTTTCTCCTGCTGGACGAAAACTCCCGGCGTCTGTGTCCATAAAGACGATATGATCAACCTGCTTCCCAAACTCCGCCGGGCCGACGTCGTTGTCTACGCCACGCCCCTCTACGTCTTCACCGTCAGCGGGCTGATGAAGGACTTTATGGACCGACAACTGCCCAACCTGGACCCGCGCATCGTCCAGCGCGGCGGGCACTACATTCATCCCTCCCGCTACAGCGACGGCCCACCCTTCCAGAAAATCATCCTGATCTCCAACTGCGGCTTCCCGGAGCGCCACCACTTCTCCGCGCTGGTGGAGACCTTCCGCCGCTTCGCCGACAATCCAGATACCGAACTGGCCGCGACCATCCTCTGCGCCGGCGGCGAACTGCTGGCCCAGGAAGCGCTCCGGGAGGCCCTCCAGTGGTATTCCGACGCGGCCCGCCGGGCCGGAGAGGAGTTGGTCCGGTATGGACACATCCTCCCGGAAACCCAGGCCCTTCTGGATACCCCGCTGGCGGAGCCGGAGGTCTATGCCAGTATGGCGAACCTGTGGTGGGATAGCCAGGTTGGTCCTCACCTCACCCCCGGCCCTTCGGGCCGCCCCCTCCCCTCTCCTGACTTTTGGTCAGGAGAGGAGAGGGAGTTAGGGGGGAGGGGTGAGGACTCCCTCTCCCCAACCATCGTCCTCCCCGCTGGCGAGCCGGGCCAGGGCCCCCGGACCTGCCGAGAGGCCGTCCTGGGTATGGCGGCGGTCTTCAACCCCGCGGCTGCGGGAGACCTCCGGGCCGACATCCAGTTCGTTGTTACAGGGGACGAGCCCGGAAACTACGTCCTGCGCATCCGGGACGGCCGCTGCACCGCTCACGAGGGGACTGTCTCCCAGCCCACGATGACCATTTATACCCCCTCGGAGGTGTGGCTCAAAATTGCGCGCAACGAGTTGAGCGGACAGGCCGCCTATGTGAAGGGGCTCTATCGGGTGGAAGGGGACTTCGGCCTGCTGTTGCGCTTCAGCACCCTCTTTTCAGGACCGGAAGGGCCGAAGGCGCCTTCCCAGCCCGCCACCGCGCCGCCGGAAGAGGAGGCCATCCAGCGGGGGCCCATCCGTCTTCCCGGAATGGCCTGGCTCACCGTGGCCTTCATTCCCTGGATCGCTCACTGGGCCACGATGGACATCCCCGGCCTGAGCCCCTGGGTCAGCCTGGGGATACCGCTACTGGTGGGGACGCTCATCTGGGGTTACCGACGCCTCTTCGCCCGCCCCACGTGGATGGAGACGGGAACGCCCCTCTATTTTGCCCTGGCGGGACTGGCAACGTTTCTGGGAAGCCCGTTCTTTGCCGACTACGGGGATGTCCTGGGGTATCTGGCGCTGGCAGGCATCTGGCTGGGGACGCTGGCGGCGGAGCGGCCCCTCACCGCCGAGTACTCCAAATGGTCGTATCCCCCTGCCCTCTGGAGCCTTCCCATTTTTCTGCGGACCAACGCCATTATCACCACGGTGTGGGGGTGGGTCTACCTGCTGATGGCGGTCCTGGCGCTGGCTGGGCACGCGCGGCCGGAGCAGGCGCTGCTATGGATGGTTGTACGCAACCTGCTCCTTGTCCCGGCCTTCGCCTTCACCGCCTGGTTCCAGAAGTGGTATCCCGCGCGCGGGTAGGCGGCGCGGTGCGGCGGCGGCCCCCCCC
>JANXAH010000217.1 GCA_025062415.1 Anaerolineae bacterium
CGGGTTGTCATTGGGCCACGGCCACGGGGCTGAGGAGAGCATCAGGTGCCGGCAGAGTCCCTTTTGCCCTGTCCCTTCCGCTAAAGGTCATACAGGTAACAGCCTGCTACGTAACGCAGGCCGCCAGGCCTGCAAGATACAGGCTAACAGCCTGCGCTACAGGCTAACAGGCTAACAGCCTGCGTTACGGGCTAACAGCCTGCGCTACGGGTAACGCAGGCCGCCAGGCCTGCAAGATGCAGGCTAAAAGCCTGCGCTACAGGCTAACAGCCTGCGCTACAGGCTAACAGCCTGCGCTACGGGTAACGCAGGCCGCCAGGCCTGCATCCGCACAGGCTAAAAGCCTGCGCTACAGGCTAAGAGCCTGCGCTACACGACCTTCGGTACTTTCGGATATGCTCTCAGATGCTCCGGAGGCGGGGCCGCGCGACGATGCTGTTTCCTTTTCCCCTGTTTCGTGGTATAATCCCACTGCGATGAGTTTAGAACCTGCTTCGCCGAAAGAACCGAACGCGTCATCTATCTCTTTCCCCTCTCTTCTCCATCTCCTCCGCCGGATACGCCGGCTATCCTGGCGGTGGAACTGGTCACTTTTGGCACGGTGGACGGCTCATCTGAGTGTGTTCCTGGTCGCCCTGGTGGTCCTTCTGGCCCTGCGGGGGATCCAGTTGCCCCCATCGGCCTGGGGAGGGCCATCGGGGGAGGTCGTCTATCCTCAACTCACTCCGACCATTGCCCCCAAGTCCTGGGTAGCATCTCCTCCCCTGCTGTTGAACCGGGCCGTCGTCCCCGACACGACGATTCCGCCTCGTCCACGGGCTTCGGTCATCACGTACACCGTCCAGCCGGGGGATTCCCTCTCGTCTATTGCCCAGCAGTTTGGGCTAAGTATCTGGACAATTATCTGGTCCAACCGGGAGGCCGTGTGGGACGCCCCCTGGCTGATTCAGCCAGGCCTGACGCTCTACATCCCCCCTGTGGACGGGGTATATCATACGGTGCGGGAAGGGGAGACGATTGAGTCCATTGCCGAAAAATACGGCGTCAGCCCCAGCGCCCTCTTCAACGAGTGGAACAACCTGAAAGAAGGGCAACTCCTCCAAGAGGGGATGCAACTGATGGTCGTCGGAGGACGGGATAAGTACATAGACCTGGTCCCACCTCCGCCGAAACCAGTTGTGCGGGGTGGGAGGGGTGGCACCTCGGGGGTCTGCCAGGGCGTCGGGGCAGGGATCGTGGGTACTGGCTGGTTTATCTATCCCACGGGCAGCGCGAGGGTCTCCGGCTGGTATTTCTATGACCGTCGGAACCCGGGCCACATTGGGCTGGACTACGCCTGTCGCCTGGGAGATCCCATTTACGCAGCTGACCACGGGGTCGTGACGATCGCAGGATGGAACGGAGGGTACGGCATCCTGGTGGAACTGAACCACGGCAACGGGTTCACCACCCGCTACGCGCATTTGAGCGAACTGGCGGTAGGGTGTGGGCAGTCGGTCTATCAGGGTCAGATTATTGGCTACTGCGGGAGCACTGGCTGGTCCTCCGGGCCACACCTGCATTTTGAAATCCGCTACCTGGGAGTTCCCCAGAACCCTCAAGGGTATCTGCCGTGATCGTGCGGTTGCGGTGCCGGTAACCCTTTCGCCGCAGCGTAACCCCGTCTTTACTCCCCATACCCCCGTAGCAGAGGCTACACCTCCACCACAACCTTCAGCAACTCTCCGGTCCCAGCTTTGGTCGGATTTCTGTTCCCCCATCGGCCCCATGCAGGGCGGAGGGCCGTGCTCGCAGGGGCATGTCCGCACTTGGTCCAGCGCAGCCGAGAGTCCCTATCTGCCTGAGGTCCCAGACGGTTGTGAGGACGGGCGGAGAGCCCTGCGCCGCAACAAGAGACCGGGACGCTTGCCCTGTTGCTCATTCTGGAGTAGAATTCGGATAACATCCGAGGGAATCTTGAATTGCTCCGATGGGGCGCAGGGGAAAAGGAGGAAGCCGATGGCTCCCGTTGTTTACATTCAGGACATAGACCGCTATGTGGGCCAGGAGGTCACGCTTCGGGGCTGGCTCTACAGTCGTACGGACAAAGGGAAACTCCAGTTCCTCCAGGTCCGGGACGGCACGGGCTTTATCCAGTGCGTTGTCTTTCAGAAAGAGGTCCCGGAAAGCGTCTTCGCAGCCGCTACCCGACTGACCCAGGAGTCCTCCCTGATCGTTACCGGCATAGTCCGCCAGGATCCTCGCGCTCCGGGGGTGCCCGGTGGCTATGAACTGGGAGTTACGGACCTGCAGGTGATCCAGATTGCCGACGAGTATCCGATCCAGCCCAAGGAGCATGGGGTAGACTTTCTCCTGGACCATCGCCATCTCTGGATCCGCTCCCGACGGCAGTGGGCCATTCTTCGGGTCCGTGCAACGGTCATTCGGGCCATCCGTGACTGGCTGGATAGCCACGGCTTTATCAACCTGGACACCCCCATCCTCACCCCGGCGGCCTGCGAAGGAACCACCACACTTTTTCAGACCGACTACTTTGGAGAGCCGGCCTACCTTTCCCAATCGGGGCAACTCTACAACGAAGCCAATATCTACGCCTTTGGGCGGGTCTACTGCTTCGGCCCCACCTTCCGGGCGGAGAAGTCCAAAACCCGTCGCCACCTCACGGAATTCTGGATGGTGGAGCCCGAGATCGCCTTCTGTGACTTGGAACAGTTAATGGAGATAGAGGAACAACTGGTGACGTACATTGTGCAGACCTGCCTGCGGGAGCGGGCGCGGGAACTGGCCCTGCTGGAGCGGGATACTCGTCCTCTGGAGAAGGTAGAGCCTCCCTTCCCCCGCATCTCTTACGATGAGGCTCTGGAACTTCTGGCCCAGATTCGGGAGGAAACAGAGGACGAGAACCTCAAGGAGTTGTTGAAAATAGAGTGGGGCAGCGACTTCGGTTCGCCTCACGAGACCGAACTGACCAAGCGGTTTGAGAAACCAGTTTTCGTCTACGGCTATCCCACGAAGGCCAAGGCTTTTTACATGGAACCCTGGCCTGGTCGCCCGGAGGTCTGCAAGAGTGTGGACCTTCTGGCCCCGGAAGGGTACGGGGAAATCACGGGTGGTTCAGAACGCATCTCCGACCCAGACCTGCTTATTCAGCGGCTGAAGGAGTGGAACCTCCCACGGGAGGCCTTTGAGTGGTACATTGACCTGCGCCGGTATGGTTCGGTGCCGCACTCCGGCTTTGGCTTAGGAGTAGAACGGACGGTGGCCTGGATCTGCGGGATAGACCATCTGCGGGAGGCCATCCCCTTCCCGAGGACGCTGAAGCGGGTGTATCCTTAATTTCTTGCACGCGAGGGGGACAATGATTTACGGCGTGGAATTGAAACCGCTGGTCACCCACACGGACGAACGCGGCTTTTTTCGGGAAATTCTGCGTGCCAGCGACCCGATTTTTGCCGAAGGCTTTGCTCAGTGGAGCCATACGATGAGCCACACTGGCGTCGCCAAAGCTTGGCACATCCACTGGCGCCAGACCGACTGGTGGTACGTCGCCTGCGGGACGATCAAGGCTGCCCTCTACGATGCCCGTCCCAATTCCCCCACCTACGGCCAACTGCAGGAATTCCTGCTGGGGGATGGCCATCCCCCCGTTGTCCTAAAAATCCCGCCGGGCGTCGCGCATGGCTATCGGGTTCTTCAGGGTCCAGCCCACATCTTCTACATCACCTCCAACGAGTACGATGGGACCGACGAGGGCCGCATTCCCCACGACGATCCCTCCATCGGCTACGATTGGACCCGCTGGCCGGAGATTAAGTAACGAGGAGAGAATCCTAAGGGCAGAAAATACCCTCAGCCGCCGATCGTAGGGGCGGTCTGTTACTTTGTGCTATCCGCAGAGGTGCGGTGAGATACTGCGACTCCTGGTCTCTTTACGAAAGGCTTAAGGCGAATATTGTAGCATTCATCAAAGGCAGTATTCTTGCCTTCCAAGGGGGCCGCAACCTCTGCCGGGTATGTGGAGAGACCCCTAAACCTTTGTGGTTATGTAGCGCAGGGCTGGCCCGCAGGGATTACCGACAGCCTGTATAACGCCGCCCTCGGCAATCTCCATCTCACCAAGCAAGGAGGGTCCCTATGATCAATAAAGTCCGGTTGGATGTGCTTGAAGGAATCGTTGCTCTGAAAGGGAACGGAGTGCAGATCCTGGACGAATCTCGCCTTCGTGGCCCGGCCTTGGACGCTCTGGTCTACACTGCTGTCTTTGGGGAAGTAGAGGAGCGGGCAGCAGCTAGAGCGCTTATCTGGGAACTGGGGCAGGCATTGGGAATCCGGCCCGCGTCCATTCACGACCTGTATATGGCCCGGGGGCGCGGAGAAATTCCGGCAAACTGGACTGTGCCTGCGATGAACCTGCGCACTCTGACCTACGATATGGCCCGCGCCGTTTTCCGCGCTGCGCTGGCCCGGAACGTGGGCGCGATGATTTTTGAGATCGCCCGCTCCGAAATCGGTTACACCGACCAGCGTCCTGCGGAATACGCCGCTGTCATCATCGGCGCAGCGATCCGCGAAGGCTTTCGGGGTCCTCTCTTCCTGCAGGGTGATCACTTTCAGGTGAGCGCAAAGAAGTATGCCAGCGCTCCGGAGGAGGAAGTGAGGGCCGTGGAGGACCTTGTCCGGGAGGCTATCGCTGCCGGGTTCTTCAATATAGACATAGACACGTCCACCCTGGTAGACCTGAGCCGCCCCACTGTCCCTGAACAGCAGCGGACGAACTACGAACTCTGTGCACACTTTACCCGTTTCATCCGGGGTCTGGAGCCGAGAGGGGTGACGATTTCCGTCGGGGGCGAAATCGGTGAGGTGGGCGGCCACAACACGACGGAGGAGGAACTACGGGCCTTTATGGACGGCTACAATCAGAACTTGCCCTCCGGAATGCCCGGTGTTAGCAAACTGAGCATCCAGACCGGCACCTCCCACGGTGGGGTTGTCCTTCCTGATGGGACTCTGGCGCGCGTCAAAATTGACTTTGATACGCTGGAGCGGCTCAGCCGGGTGGCCCGGGAGGAATACGGCCTGGCAGGGGCGGTCCAGCACGGCGCCTCCACCCTGCCGCCAGAGGCCTTCCACAAGTTCCCCGAAGTGGGAACTGCCGAAATCCATCTTGCGACGGCCTTCCAGAACTATCTCTACGACCATCCCCTCTTCCCGGCGGACCTGCGCGCAGAGATTTACGCATATCTCCACAAACATCACGCGAACGAGTGGAAGGAGGGGAAAACCGAGGAACAGTTCCTCTATGAGGTCCGCAAGAAAGCCTTGGGGCCTTTCAAGCGGGAAATCTGGAATCTACCGCAGGATGTGCGGGAGACTGTTTCCCGCGAACTGGAAAATCAGTTCGGCTTCCTGTTTGAGCAGCTGGGAGTAACAGAGACCGCCGACCTGGTTGCCCGGTACGTCCAAGCTCCCGAGATCCATAAAACTCCTGCCGACTTCGGAGCGGAGAAGGCCCTTTCCATCAGCGAGGGCCTGGCGGATTGAGCACAGCCGTAACAGCGGCCGAGATGCTGTTGTGAAAGCCACTCCCGAAAGGAAAGGAGGAACAATGTTCCACACCATTATTCTCGCAGGGCACCTTGGGCGGGACCCTGAGATGCGGTACCTGCCGAGCGGCCAGCCGGTTACCACGTTCACGGTGGCCTCCAATCGCCGCTGGACGGGCCCGGATGGTCAGCCCCAGGAGGAGACCATCTGGTTCCGTGTCACTGCCTTCGGCAAACTGGCTGAGCAATGCAACCAGTACCTGACCAAGGGGCGGGCGGTTCTGGTAGAGGGTCGCCTGCGGCCTAATGAGCGGGGGGAGCCCCGGACCTGGGTGGGATCGGACGGTGTAGTTCGTGCCACCTACGATGTCGTTGCTATGACAGTTCGCTTCCTGGGGAGGAGGGAAGAGGCTGCCGCTCCGATCGTTGAGGAAATACCGGAGTACGAGGAGCCTGTTCCCGAGGAGGAGATTCCTTTCTGACCCGGGTCCAAAAACGGGGACGGGGTTTGTGGTAGCCGAAAGCTACCGCAAAACCCCGTCCTTTCCCTGCGTCCTTTTGCCTCGGCAGCAAAGCAAACCGCCGAGGCAAAATATTGCTTACAACGTGGGCGGTTGCGGGAAATCCTCAAATTGAGAGGTCTCTCCCTTTTTTATCCATACTCCCAACTCCAGGGAGACTTTCTGGAAGAAACTGTTGGGAGGAAGTTGCCCCTGTCCGTACTCCAATTCGGTGACCCGGGCCCGCAGTAGAAGGGTCGCCGTCTCCAAAACGACCTCGGCGTTAGGCTCGGCGAGGACCAGTTCCCCCTTGGGAGCCAACCTGGCTTGCAGGGCGGGGTCGTGGTACGCAAACTCGCTGGCCAGAACTTTGGTGACGGTCCGGATGTCACTTTTATCAAACATCCAGACCTCCAGAGCGGTTACCTTTTTCGGATCCCCAACGCCGATGGACTCCGAGATTCCGACTCCACACTCCCCCATAAACTCCCCGGTGGGTTTTTCAATGCTGAAGGAGGGATCGTAATGGTCGTCTCCCAGGACGTATGTGGTGTGGAACTGGAGCGCAGGGGGCGCAATTTCCTCCTCCCAGCGGGTCGGCTGGACGGGACGGTAGGCTACTGCCCGCTCCGAGATCGGGCGCGCCTTCGGACGGCGCAGCCGGGTGACAAGCACCCAGGCCAGCGCAGCTAAAGCGAGGGCCAGAAGGGCAATGCCGCATATCTGAAAGAAAGGACGGAAACGCTGCAGGAGAGGGGGCCGCTCCGGAGGAATGGACGGCGCCCGCTCCAGTTCGTTCGCCAGAGCGATGAGAAACTGCGCATCGGGTTCTCCCCGACGTTGAGCCACGTCTCGCAGGAGTTCTATCGGGTTCTCCTTTTTCCAATATGCGATACCAAGACGGGTCTGCGCCTTCTGCAGGTCCTTATCCTGTGCGTATGCCTGGGCTACCCAGACCAGGTAATCGTCCCGGAAGTCCGAACGCAACATTTCGGGCGTCGCATTGTAGTACGAAGTGGGCCAGATGACCCAGCCGATCAACAGGCCGATCAGCAAGCCTAAGAGGGCACCGGAGGCAAAGACGAGGGTGGTTTTGCGAGTATTGTATAAGTTCAGAAGTTTGTTCAACATCTTTCCCCCTTACTGGTCAGGGCCATTTCTTTATTGCATTTTACCGTATAATCCTTCAACTTGCAAGTACCAGAGCAAGTAAACAACCCCAGGTCCAGAGCGCCCGTCGCCGATGAAGAGTAAGGGCGCCGGTCAGACGATGCCGCCAGGTTTTCGGAAGTAGCGTTCTCAAGGGTTTCGCCGGGTTTCAGCAAGCGATATCCGCCACCAGTAACGGTTTCAGTACACATCAGGCACTCCGCGTTGTCGCCCGGTTTGTGCGCGGGGAGTGGATGTGTGCTCGGACGCTGCTGGTAAAGAGGTTCACGTCTTCGTTCCAGAATACCGAACTCCTTGTACGTGAGATCCAGGCAGCGCTTTCCCACCCGCGCGCTGCGGCTGGCGGGGCCCAGTTTCAAATTCCCCCTGCGGGATAGTCTCCCGCACGCGCGGGTCCTGCCGCAGGAGTGCCCGAACCCGCGCCAGAAGTTCCCTCGGGCAGGTTCAAACCAGGATGAGCAGGCCTTAATCGTTGATTTCGTCCAGTTCCCAGCCACACTTTTAGCGGTATCTTCGCGTACCCCTGGCAAATTTAGCATAACGGGAGATGTTAAGTTCTGCAGTGTTGTCCCGAGAGCCGATAGACAGCGGCGGGGGGGGGGGGGGGGGGGGGGGGCGCCCCCCCCCCCCCCCCCCCGCGCCCCCGCACGCACACCGCCCGGGCCCCCCCCCCCGCGGCGGGCGGGGCCACGCCCCCCCCGCGCCCCCCC
>JANXAH010000053.1 GCA_025062415.1 Anaerolineae bacterium
CTGCTGGGGCTGGGATTCCACATCGGCTGGAAGCGGGCGCGGGAGGCCTGCCGGGCGGAAATGGCCGCCCGCGGCGAGTTCGTGGAGTCGGAGGTGTTCTCGGAACCGCTGGCCCTGGCCTTTAACCTGACCTGGTGGCCCGTCTACGCCTGGGCGAACTATTACCACGACGGCGCGATTTTTGCGACGCCGTGTACGCATTGAAAAAAGCAACATCCCTTCAGGTGCGAGCATTAGATAGGAGAGTGGAATGAGAAGGCTAACCGTCAGCGCGCTGGGGCCGATTCGGCAGGCCGACATTGTCTGGGGGGACTTGACCGTCTTTGTTGGCCCTCAGGCGACGGGGAAGAGCATTCTGTTGCAACTGGCCAAGTTGCTGGTGGATTACCGGCCCATTCGGGAGGAGATGAGGCGGTTCAACCTGGATTGGAGGGGACGGCTGGAGAGTTTCCTGGAGTTGTATTGGGGCGAGGGGATGTCGGGGATTTACAGCGAGTCGGAGACTCAAATCCAGGTAGATGGTGAACCCAAGAGGCTATCTAGCCTGCTGACGGCCAGGGGTCAGGAGCACGAACGGGTTTTCTATATTCCCGCTCAGCGCGTCCTAGCGCTTCGGGAAGGGCTCACCCGGCCATTTACAGACTATCGGGCGGGTGATCCCTTTGTGGTGCGGGAATTCAGTGAGAAATTGCACCAAATGGTTCAATCCGAATTCCCTCTTCCTGAAGAGTCGTCTCCTCAAGAGTTTCGGGAGTTGTTTCCTCAGCCCTTGCCGAGACGTCTGAAGAGCGAGTACAGGGACCTTCTGAATCAGCACATCTTTGCTGGATTCGGGTTAGTCGCAGAGACCCGCCAGTTAGAGAGACGGCTGGTGTTAAGAGGACCGGCAGGCCAGAGCCTTCCGTTTCTGGTCTGGTCGGCTGGGCAGCGGGAGTTTGTGCCGCTCCTGCTGGGCCTCTACTGGCTGATACCGCCTGCCAAGATCCAGAGACGAGCCCAGATAGAGTGGGTGGTCATAGAAGAGCCGGAAATGGGCCTCCATCCGGCAGCTATCGTTGCGGTCATCGTGCTGGTGCTGGAACTGCTGGGGCGGGGATACCGGGTTTCTATCTCTACTCACTCCCCGGTCGTTCTGGACGCCCTCTGGGCTCTGCAGATCGTTCAAAAACACAAAGGGGTAGCCGGTGATGTTCTCAAGTTGTTCTCACTCCCTGCGAGAAAGCCCTTGAAGGAATTGGCTTCCGACGTGATGAAGAAGACGTATCGGGTTTATTATTTTAAGCGGGACGGCTCTGTCGTGAACATCACCGGCCTGGACCCGGGCTCTGAATCGGTGGACGAGGCGGAGTGGGGCGGGCTGACCCGGTTCAGCGGATTGGCTGGAGACGTAGTGGCCGACGTGATTCGGCGCGCTGAAACAGCATCGGAGGGTGAACCATGAACTTCCGGGAAGCGGTAGAGGGGACCCCTCAACTGGGCCCCGGCGCCTACCGGGCAGGAAAACAGGCTCTTGGAAAGTCCAGCAAAAGGGTCCAATGTGGAAGCAAAGAAGACCGCCGCTTTACAGGAAGCGTGAATCTGGAAGAGATTCTTAATAAAATATATCCAAATGACCCGCGCTGGGATTATGGACTGGGTTTTCGGCTGGACGACGGCACTGAGGTGGCCTTCTGGATAGAAGAACACCCCGCAATCACGAGCGAGGTCAAAACGTTTTTAGCCAAATTAGAGTGGCTAAAGCGATGGCTTCAGGAAAATGCCCAAGCCCTCTGGCAGTTAACCCGGCGAAACCCGAAGCAGGCATACTTATGGCTGGCCTCCAAAGATGTGCACATTCCCAAAGATAGTCCACAGGCTCGTCTGCTAAAACAAGCAGGACTGGACTATCCCAGGGAAGTCATTAAACTGTGAATTTTTAGGAGATTCTGAATCGCATTCGGGAACACCAGGACATCCTGGCCCGGCGCTACGGAGTGGCCGTAGTTGGTGTTTTCGGCTCCTACGTTCGGGGCGAAGCACAGCCCGAAAGCGACCTGGACCTTCTGGGTGGACTTTCTCCGGCCCGTCAGCCTGCTGGAACTGGTGGGGGCGGAACTGTATCTGAGCGAAGCCCTGGGCATCAAAGTGGACCTGGTACCCCGCCGAAGCCTGCGGCCAGAGTTGCGCAACGTCATTTTGAGCCAGGTAGTTCCGGTTTGAAAGAAGCAGGATGCGAATTTCTGGAGAGCATATCTGAAAAATGCTGAAAGCCGCGTAGTGCAGGCTGTTAGCCTGTATGAAAGCCGTGTAGCGCAGGCTGTTAGCCTGTATGCTATTAGCCTGTATGCGCAGGCTGTTAGCCTGTATGCAGGCTGTTAGCCTGTGTGGGTGGCCTGAAATGGCCTTCCGAGATATTACAGGCCGAGCGGCCTGCGCTACAACGCCGCAAATTCCCAGAGAACTTGAATTTTCGGACATGCTCTGGAATGAAACCTGCGAGGAGGAAGACATCCGATGATCCCACTGGCCTGGTACCTCATCCTGGCGGCGGCGCTTTTCTGTATCGGCACCTACGGTGTGCTGGCGCGGCGCAATGCCATCGCCATCCTGATGGGCGTGGAACTGATGCTCAACGCCGTCATCCTCAACCTGCTGGCCTTCTGGCGGTACGGTGAGCCGACGACGGCTGTCGGTCAGGCTTTTGCGGCCTTTGTCTACGCCGTCGCGGCGGCGGAGGTGGCCGTCGGCCTGGCCCTCATCGTCGTCATCTACCGCAGCCGCCGGACCACCGACATAGACCAGATCAACCTGCTGAAGTGGTAGGAGCGACGATATGGACCCTCGCCAACTCCTGGAACTCCTGACCGTCCTGATCCCGCTCCCGCCGTTCCTGGCTTTCGTCTCTATTGTCCTCTTCTTCAACCGCTGGAAGCGGCTGAGCCACTCCATCGCCATCGGCGCGATGGGCCTCTCCTTCCTGATGGCTCAGTACGTCTTCTGGACAGTCGTTGGCTGGGGCGGCGAGGCGCTCTACGAGCATCCGATCGCTGTGAGCATCCCGTGGCTTCCCTCGGCGGACCACGTGCTCTCTATGGGGGTCTTCGTGGACCCGCTGACGGCGATCACCCTCTTCTTCGTCTCCATCACCTGTCTGGCCATCTTTATCTACAGCGTGGGCTATATGCACGGGGACCCGCGCTACAGCCGGTTCTTCGCCTACATCAGCCTCTTCGCCACCGGGATGCTGGGGCTCACCGTCTCTGATAACCTCCTGATACTCTTCATTTTCTGGGAGATTATGGGCCTCTGCTCCTACCTGCTCATCGGCTTCTGGTTTGAGAAGCCGTCGGCCTACCGGGCGGCGATCAAGGCCTTCCTCACCACCCGCATCGGCGACGTCATTATGCTCATCGGCATCGCCTACCTCTACACGCAGACGGGCACCCTCAGTTTTGACGCCATTCTGCGGAACACAGAAGTGCTGCACGAACTGGCGATCACGCCCTCGGTGATCCCCACGCTTTCTGTCGCTGCGGCGGTGGGGCTTCTGATTTTCGCCGGGACGGTGGGGAAGTCGGCCCAGTTCCCGCTCCATGTGTGGTTGCCGGATGCAATGGAGGGCCCTACGCCGGTCAGTGCGATGATCCATGCGGCGACGATGGTCTCCGCGGGCGTCTATCTGGTGGTGCGGATGTTCCCGCTCCTGTCGGTGGGGCTGGAGCACGCCGCCGGAACACCGCCGATGCAGGCGATGGCCGTCATCGGTACCTTCAGCGCGGTCTTCGCCGCTACCATCGCCGTCGCCCAGAACGATATCAAGCGGGTGCTGGCCTACTCCACCATTAGCCAGTTGGCCTATATGGTCGCTGCGCTGGGGATCGGCGCCTACATCGCCGCCGCGTTCCACCTGGTCACCCACGCCTTCTTCAAGGCGCTCTTGTTCCTGGGCGCCGGGTCGGTCATCATCGGCACCCACCACGAGCAGGATATGATGAATCTGGGCGGGCTGGCGAAGCGGATGCCGGTCACGTTCTGGACCTTCCTGGCGGGCGGGCTGGCCCTGGCCGGGTTCCCGATCATCACTGCCGGATTCTGGAGCAAGGACGAGATTCTGGCCTATGCCTGGTCCCACAATCCGACGGTCTTTTGGGCGCTGGCGGCGGGCGCGCTCCTGACGGCGTTCTACACGATGCGGCAGATCAGCCTGACCTTCCTGGGGCACCCGCGAAGCCACCACGCCGAGCATGCCCACGAGACGCCCTGGGTGATGACTGGGCCGCTGGTAGTCCTGGCGCTCTTTGCCCTCTTCTTCGGCTTTGTCGGCATACCGGAGGATTTCCCGGTGCTGGGTGAGGTGGGCAAGGCGCTCTTCCACGGCAACTGGTTCCACCACTTCGTGGGTGCGACGCTGGGCAAGGCGCCGAAGGCCCACGCCTTTGATCCGGTCCCGTTGGGGATTTCGGTGGGGGCGGCGCTGCTGGGGCTTCTGGTGGGCTGGCTGGTCTACGGACGGCGCCCACTGGCGGCAGGCGAGACGGACCCGCTGGTCCGCTGGCTGGGGCCGGTGCACACCGTCCTGCGCAACAAGTACTACATTGATGAGTTCTACGGCCTGGTGATTATCCGGCCCACCCTCTGGCTGGCGAAGGTGGCCTATGAGTGGATAGACCGGGGCCTGATAGACGGCGTCCTGCACGGCTTTGCCCGTCTGGGCGAACTCTGGGGCATCCTCAACCGCTGGGTCCACCGCTACATTATTGATGGTGGGATGGTGGACGGGTCGGCGAAACTGGTGGGCCTGGTCGGCCGGGAGTTCCGCCAAGCCCTGCAGACGGGCCAGGTGCAGCACTATCTGGTCTCGGTGCTCTTCTTCCTGTGCACGTTCGCGCTCTTGTATCTGCTCTATCTGGGGGTGACGCCGTAGGCGAATTTGGTGTTTGGGTGAAGAGTGAAATGAAAGAGGAACAACTACTGGAGCGAATTACAATCAATCCAAAAATTATGGTGGGGAAGCCCGTCATTCGCGGGACCAGACTGACGGTTGAGTATATTCTGAATCTGCTGGCTCACGGCGCAACGCCGGAGGAGATTCTCCAAGAGTACAAGGGGCTTACGCACGAAGATATTCAGGCCTGTTTGCTGTTCGCTACAAAGGCTCTGGAGAGCACTGTGTTTATGCCTCTGGCTGTGGAGACTTAGAATGCGCTTCCTCGTCGACGAGTGCACAGGTCCCGCTGTGGCGGACTGGTTGCGTTCTCAGGGGCACGAGGTCTTTTCTGTTTACGATGAAGCACGGGGGCTGGACGACGAAAGTATCATTCGCAAGGCCTATATGGAGAACTGGATATTGATCACCAACGATAAGGATTTCGGGGAGAAAATCTATCGGGAGGGATGGCCGCACCGGGGCGTTATCCTTCTTCGGTTGGAGAATGAACGGGCTGCTGTGAGGATAGAGACGCTACGACGGTTGTTAGAGACATTCGCAGATCAATTGCCGGATCGCTTCGTAGTGGCAACAGAAACAAAGGTACGATTTGCCCGCCGGTGAGAACATAGCACAAACGGAGGTCCCACCGTGGAGTTCTTCTGGCAACATCTGCTCAGTCTGATTCTCTTCATCCCTCTGGTCGGGGCCGGGTTGGTGATGCTCCTGCCGAAGGAGCAGGAGCGGCTCATCAAGTGGGTCTCGCTCCTCATCAGCCTGATCCCGCTGGCCTTGTCGGTTGTCGTGTGGATCAATTTTCATCCGGACGTGCCGGGCTTCCAGTTTGAGGAGCGGATAGAGTGGTTCCCACAGATCGGTTCTTCGTACCATGTGGGAATTGACGGCATCGGGTTGGTGATGGTGCTCCTCACCACCTTCCTCACGCCACTGGCGCTCCTGGTCTCCTTCAGCATCCACGAAGAGGTCCGCTCCTATTTTGCCCTCTTCCTGTTCCTGGAGACGGGGATGCTGGGCGTCTTCGTGGCGCTGGACCTGCTCATCTTCTTCCTGTTCTGGGAGATCGGGCTCATCCCGATGTTCTTCCTCATCAACCGTTGGGGGAGTGAACACGGGGAGCGGGAACTCTGGCGCGGGTACAAACTCCCGGCACGGACCTACGCGGCCTTCAAGTTTTTGCTCTACACGATGGCGGGGTCGCTGGGGCTCCTTCTGGCTATCCAGGTCATTGGGCTCACAGCGAAGACCTTTGACATTGTGGAGTTACAGAAGGTCTGGCCTGCGTTCACTGGCTCCCTCTTCGGCCTGCCCATTTCGGTGATTAAGGCCATCGGGTTCTGGGCCTTCACCATCGCTTTCGCCATCAAGGTCCCCATCTGGCCGTTCCACACCTGGCTACCTGACGCCCATACTGAGGCACCGACGGCCGGTTCTATGATTCTGGCCGGGGTGCTGTTGAAACTGGGGGCCTTCGGCTTCCTGCGGCTGGTGCTCCCGCTCTTTCCGGAGCAGTCGGTGCAGTATGCATGGGTGCTGGCGCTGCTGGGATTGCTGGCAGCGGTGGTCGGCGGCCTCTCCGCGCTGGGCCAGGACGACTTCAAGCGGCTGGTGGCCTACTCCTCGGTGGGGCATATGGGCTTTGTTGTGTTGGGGGTCGCGGTGGCGGCGAAGGCGCTGGGCGGCGGGGTGCGCCCGGTGGATGCGGCGCTGGCGGCCAACGGCGCGGTCCTGCAGATGTTCAACCACGGCATCACCGCCGCTGCGATGTTTGCCCTCGTCGGGGTGGTCTATGAGCGGGCCCACACCCGCAACCTGAGGGACTTCGGTGGGCTGGGGGTGGTGGTGCCGGCCTACGGCGGCATCCTGCTCTTCTGCACCCTGGCCTCGCTGGGGCTGCCGGGGCTGAATGGCTTCGTCAGCGAGTTCATGGTCTTCCGGGGGGCCTGGGCGGTCTTCCCGGCGATTACTGCGGCCACGACGGTGGGGCTGGTGCTGGTGGCGGCCTACCTGCTCTGGACGATCCAGAAGGTGCTCCTGGGGCCGCTGAACCCGCGCTGGGAGAAGATGCCGGAGATCAACGCCCGCGAGGTGATTGCCCTGGCGCCGCTGATGGTGTTGATGTTCGTGATCGGCGTGTGGCCGTCCTGGTTGATTAATCTGTTTAATGCGACGGTGATGAGGTTGATAGGGTAGCGAGTTTGCGATGGAAACGGTCCGAATAGCCATTGATTTGCCTGTGGGAGTGCTCTCGGCACTGCGAAAGGAGCCTTCCGACTTCGTGGCTAAGATGCGACTGGCGGCGGTCAAATGGTACGAAATAGGGCTTCTTTCCCATATTAGAACGGTCGTTGAATTTGGAAGGTGGCTAGGAGTGAGCGATGGGAACAGTTCAGACGCTGGATAAATTAAAGGTGCTGGAGCGCCTCTATCGCCAGGGGGTCTGGAGCGAAGTGTTTGATCGGACGATTGATAAGTTGCTGGCTATAGAGTTGGAACAGGCTTTGGCGGAGAAAGCAGACCTGGAGAAGCGGCTGGCGACTTATGAGGCACAATACGGGATGAATTCTACGGATTTCTACCGCCGCTTTCGGGCTGGTGAACTGGGGGATGAGATGGACTTTGTGGAATGGAGCGTGTTCTATGAGATGTATCAGGCCCTGTTGGAAAGACTGGAGGTTTTAAGGACTGGATAGGATGGCTACGACTGCCGACTACGTGCTGCAGATTAAGGTCCATTTGCTGGTGAGTCCAATCGTGGCTTCTTTTACGGTTATTGAGGAGAAAGTATGGCCGGATAGAGGATATATTCGTATCCGGTGCGCGTTGGTAAACGAAGACCTGCTGGAAGTAGCGGAGTACTTTGTCCAAGAACAGGGTGAGTGCAGGCCGGAACGCTATCGTTATCAATGGATGGAGGGAAGGACAGGGAAACTGCGCCGACGATGGGATAACGTAGGGCACTATCCCGAGTTACCGAATTTCCCATACCACGTACACCTGGAAGACGGTGAGGTGATTCCGGGGGAAAGCATGGGCATTATCCAGTTATTGGAAGTGCTCATTGGAGAGATTGGTCACAATCGGTGAAAATTGGGGTAGGACGTTTCTGATTGACAGTTGATTGTAGAATACGTTCCGGATTAAACCGCAAAGGACGCAAAGAGCGCAAAGAAAAACATAACCTTTGCGCCCTTTGCGCTCTTTGCGGTGAACCAGCAGACCACGAGGTGAGGTGGCAATGAATTTCCCATTCCTCAGTGTCATCATCTTCGCACCAGCGATTGCTGCAGTCTTGATTCTGTTGTTACCGAAGGACCGGCAGACGGAGCCGAAGGTGC
>JANXAH010000086.1 GCA_025062415.1 Anaerolineae bacterium
AGGGCGGGTGGGGAGCCCGCCCTGCCTCGGCCATTGATGCCCGTGGACGATTTTACCGGCGGGCCTTCGCCAGTTCGGCCCGGTAGCGACGAATGGAGCCGATGCCGTCCACCACCAGGATGACAGCCAGCACCACCAGAATGAGGGCCAGCACGCCCATGGTGATGAACGCCACCATCCCATCCCACGTCTTCTGCGCCGGCAGTTTGACGAAGAAGGAGTCGTAGGTCTGCCAGAGCAGCGCGGCCACCGTGGTAACAAACATGAAGGTGAAGGGCCAGAAGGTCCACTGGTAGTTCTTGGCCTTGGACATCAGCCACAGGGTAATCAGCAGCAGGGCCAGGGAGGCCATCAACTGGTTGGCCGCGCCGAAAATCCCCCAGATGCGCAGGAAGGGAGCAAACCAGATCAGGAAGATGGTGAAGAGCAGGGCGATGATGGTGCCGACGTGGACATTGCGCAGGATGGGGAAGCGGTCGCCCAGCGCTTCGGCGCTCGCCACCCGCATGAAGCGGACCACCAGGTGCATAATGGTCAGCGCCATCAGGGTGAGGAAGACGGAGCCATAGGCGACGCCGAAGCCCTTACCCAGCGCGGCATCCAGCCCCCAGTAGTTCAGGAAGGCGGAGAGGCCCTGAGAGAAGATGGCTGCCGGGATTGTCCAGCCCTTGAGTTCGGCGTACTTGGCGAAGCCCACGCCCGCCGTGGCGGCCAGGAAGGCGACCGTGGCGAAGAACATCTCCAGGAACATCGCCCCGCCGCCCACGTAGAGGGCATCCGTCTCTTTCTCCAACTGGCGGGCGGTGCCGGAGGAGGAGACCAGGCTGTGCCAACCGGAGATGGCGCCGCAGGCGATGGTCACAAAGAGCATCGGCCAGAGCGGCCCCGCTGGTGCCATAAATGTCTGGAAGGCTGGGAAGTCTCCCAGGCTGGGCCGCCCGATCAGCAGCCCCAACACGCCGCCCAGGACCCCGAAGAGGACGATCCAGAAGGCCACGTAGTTAATCGGCTGCGCCCAGCGCCAGATGGGGAGGACGGCGCCCAGGTAGCAGAAGATGAGCACCATCAGGCTGCCGATGAACCCGGCCCGGGTGACCTGGAGGAAGAGGGGGGGCGAAACGGTCTTCCCTTCCACGACCTGCAGACCGTACAGGGCGCTGAAGAAGTCCTTCACCGGCTTGAGGGTCCCCACCCAGATGCCCACCAGGGCGATGACGACGGTGACCACCGTGGTCAGGATGATGTCCTGTTTCCACTTATAGGTCATCTGACCGGCCAGGAGACCCGCCAGGGTCACGATGATCACCCCCAGGGGCACGGCGGGGTTAGTGAGCAGGGTGAAGCCCACCTGGATGCCGAAAGCACCCATAATCATCAGCAGGTAGACATAGATGAAGGCCAGGAGGATGTTGCGGGCGCGAGGGGAAATGAGGCGATAACTGAGGGCGCCGAAGGACTGCCCCTCTTCCCGGACGCCAACGATGATGCTGGAGTAGTCCTGAACCCACCCGATAAAGAAGGTGCCCAGAATGATCCAGGCCAGAGCTGGGAGCCAGCCCCACTGAAGGGCAATAATTGGGCCCAGGATGGGGCCGAGGGCGGCGATGGACTTGAACTGGTAGCCGAAGAGGACGTTGCGGTTGGCGGGGATGAAGTCCACACCGTCCATATACATCTTGGCAGGCGTGGCCTTGGAGGGGTCGGGCTGGATAACCCTGCGGTCAATGCTCTTGGCGTAAACGCCGTAGCCGACACCGATGCCGATAGCAGCAATAAGCAGGACTACGAGGGCGTTCATCGCCTTTCCTCCTTAATGAAATAGGGACAATAAATAAAACTCAGGAGCACAATAAGTGGTGGATGCGGTGGAACGCTTTCCCCTGTATCACCCCCCGGGATGTTGAGATTGGGGAACAAGTTCCCCTCATCGGGACGGTGCCTGGCAGTCAGCCAACGACGAACGGGAATCTCCGCGCTGCAGGTGAGGGATAGGGTGTGCATATATTTTACTACAAGCACTGAATTTTGCAAATTGTCCCTGTAGGTCTTCCTAACTTGCCACAGGATAGGAATTAGGGTATCCTCAACATCTGAGAGGTTCAGCCTTTGGGTCTGAAAATGGCAGATATTTCTTCCATCTTACATCGTTATGGACTGAAGCCATCTAAAGAACTGGGGCAGCACTTCCTGGTGGATGAAAGGGCGCTGAAGCGCATGGTCGCCGCAGCGGAGTTGACCTCCGAGGAGGTGGTGCTGGAGATCGGCGCGGGGATGGGCAATCTGACCCGTCATCTGGCCCAGGTGGCCGGGCGTGTTATCACGGTGGAGATAGACCGGCGGTTTTTCCCGATTCTCCAGGCGGAACTGGTGGGCTTCTCCAACGTGGAGGTTGTCTGGGGGGACATCCTCGCGCTGGATCCGGCGACGCTGGTTGGGGGACAGCCCTACAAAGTGGTTGCGAACCTTCCCTACAGTATCACTTCGGCAGCCCTGCGACATCTGTTGGAAGCGCGCGTCCCTCCCCAGCGGATGGTGGTCACCGTCCAGAGGGAGGTCGCAGAGCGGATTGTTGCCCGGGGTGGCAAGATGAGTTTGCTGGCAGTAAGCGTCCAGTTCTATGGGCAGCCGCGCCTATTGTTCCGCCTGCGGCCTGGTGCCTTCTATCCACCGCCGGAGGTGGAGTCTGCTGTCCTGCGGATTGATCGGCATCCCATTCCTCCGGTGGAAGTGGCAGACCGGGAGACCTTCTTCCAAGTGGTACGGGCAGGATTCACCCATCCTCGCAAGCAACTGGTGAACAGTCTGGCCGCTGGGCTGGGGATTCCATCAGAGGAGGCATCCCGTCTGCTCACGATGGCGGGGATAGATCCCCGGCTCCGGGCGGAGTGCCTCTCCCTTGCTGATTGGGCCCGTCTGGCCCGGGTTTTCGGAATGCGTTGATGTTCGCGGCAGAAGTTCAATATTCTATCTCCAATAACTCCACCCGCAGCAGGTGCCCTGCGCGATCCATCTCCACCGCCATCAGGGCCAACTGAGGACTGACCTCCCATAGTTCATGCTCTGCCAGGTACCGCGCAGCAACGGCGGCCATCCGGGCCCGCTTCCTGGGGGTGATGGACTCCTCCGGCAGACCGAACCTCTGCCCCCTGCGGGTCCGGACCTCTACAAATAGCCACTCCCCGTCTCGGCGGGCGACAATGTCGGCCTCCCCTTCGGGACAACGCCAGTTGCGGGCGACGATTTCATAGCCCAGGCGTCGCAGTTCAGCCGCGGCCAACTCCTCTCCCCGATGGCCCAATCCCTGGCGCGGAGAGACCATCCCAGTACCTCTCTGTCATTCAATCTGCGTTCATCCGCGTCCTATTACCGCAGAGAACTCGCTCATAGCAGGCTACCAGACGGTCTGCCATCCGACGCGCGTCGTATTCCTGCGCGGTTTCCCGTGCCCCTGCGGCCAACCGTTCCCGCAAATCCCTGTCCTCCATAAGCCGTGCCCAGGCCTGTACGAAAGCCTCCAAATCATCCACCGGGACTAACAGGCCGTTGTAACCATCCTGAATAACGGCCCGCAGCCAGGGGACATCCAGCCCCAGCACCGGGAGGCCCGCTCCCAGTGCTTCCAGTACGGCGGAGGGGAGCATCTCTATCCGCGAAGCGGTAACGCAGAAATCCGCCAGCGCGGTGTAGGCTGGCACTTCTTCCAAGGAGACCTGTCCCACGAAACAAACGCGACCGCTCAGACCGTTTTTCCGAGCACAAGCCTCCAACGCCGGACGCTCCGGGCCGTCGCCAACAATCAGCAGATAGGCCTGATCCAGCGCCGGATGGGTAAGCGCCTTCATCAAGTATCGGACATTCTTCTCGGCAACCAGCCTCCCCAGAAAGAGCGCAACGGGCCGGTCTGAGGGAAGTCCGATGTCCGCACGGGTCAGGTTCTTCTCCGACCGTTTCCGGAAGTCCACTCCCACCGGGATGACCTCCACCGGGATTTGAAGGCCCAGCTCAGCAAGGAAAGAGGCGACGGTGGGAGTGGGGGAAGTGATGGCATCGCAGTGAGGGAGAAGCCCCCGGAGATATGCGCCGAGCAACGCGCGGGTCACAGGGAGAGGGACCAGGAGACGGCTCCGGATGAGCATATCATATCGGCTGTGGAGTGTGAGGACAAGGGGAATCCCGTACCGTCGGCTGTACCGGAGGGCGACCCACCCGCTGACCAGGGGCTGGTTCGCGTGAAGGACGTCCATCATCCGCAGTACCGCCAGCGCCCGACGGGAATAGTAGAAATTGAAGTGGTACCCGGGATCCGGGTGAGGAAACCCGAAGGTCCGGATGACGTTGGGCTCGTCCTCCGGAGTGGAAGGTCCCCAGGTGAAGATGTACACCTGATGGCCCATCTCCTGCAGAATAGACCGGCACAGGGAGACGAAACGGACGATGCCGTTCACACCGGGCCGATATACGTCGGTCAGAAGGGCGATGCGCATAGGAGAGAAAGATCATCGTGCAGATTGCGCTGGAACGACGCGATACACTGCCACTGCAGCCTGGTAGTTCAGGGTGGGGAGATAGCCCTGAAGCCAGCGATCCGGACGGATCTCAAAGAGGGCCAGTTGCTGAAGGCTCAGAAGCGGGCTATTCGTCAGGCCTGCCAGGGTCCCGATTTCAAACAGTCCGTCTGCTGTCGTCCCCGGCCGATCGGGCAAGACCAGACAGCGGACGCCCTTTACCAGCAGAAACCGGTCCATCTCGCCCCGGAAGAACCAATCCCCAACCTCCGGGTCCACCAGTCCGTAGAGGTCTATGATGGGCCGCTCCCCGAAGAAACGAACCGCGCCGATGTCAAAGGCCGCGCAGGGTTCACCAGGGGGCAGATGGTTCCGAATGTACCGGGCAGCGGCGATACGGACCTGTTCCATATGCTCCAGATTGGCGTCATAGACCCCGTTCCAGAAGACGATGGTTGCGGCAAGGAGCAGAGCCAATCCCAACGTCCAGGCCCGCTGCAGGAAAGGGCGGTGACTCCAGGCCAGCAATCCTGCTACCAGCCCGGTCCACAGGGCGACGTGGTTGATGGCGCCGTAGCGGCTGGCCGTCCCGGGAACGGGAAGAAAGAAGGCATAACTTACGTTATGGAGAACCAGCCAGAGGAGAAAGACGACCCAGGGCCGACGGAAAGGGTCGTGGATGGCGACGGCCCAGCGGCGGACCGACCAGGCCCGCCGGGCCGACCAGAGGAGAGGCCCGACCATCCCGACCAGCACTGGGATCGCCCACAGGGAAAGGGTGTAGTGGGGGTTGCCCGCAAGGGCTCCCACAGGCAGGCGAGGCGGCGGGAGGGTCATCCCGCCCAGGACGAACTCCACCAGGTAGCCCACCCACAGACCCAGGTACATCAGCGGGGAGAGAGAGACTAAGGAGCCCAGGAAGGGGTTCTGCCCGGCCACAATCCGGGCCCCCATGGTGGCGGTAAAATGCTTGCTGATGCCGCTGGTGGGAAGGAGATAGCCGGTGCGAAAGTACACGTAGACGAACCAGGGAACTGCAACGAGGGCGCAGAGAAAGCCTGCGAGAAGGAGGGAACGGGAGACGCGGCGGAGACGCCAGAGGTCAACGATGGCGATGCCCAGGGCCAGTGCCAGCCCTTCCGGGCGAGTGAGGGTCAGAAGCCCCAGCAGGAGGCCCATGCAGGCGTAGCGGCCAGCCCGGTAGGCCAGAAGGGCCAGCAATCCCAGAGCCAGGAAGAGGGCCGTCTCCATTCCGCTGAGGGAAAACCAGACCATCGGGCCGGAGAGAGCGGAGGCCAGTGCCCCCCCCAGCGCGGCGACCGTCCCCCAGAGGGGACGCAGCAGAAGATAGAGGGCGAAGGCAGTTAAAATGAGGGCGCTTATGCCCAGGGCCTTTGCCAGCAGGTGGAGCGGAATACCCGCAGTGTGCCCGCCCGCCAGCAGGAATGTCCAGAGTGGGCTGGAAGTTCCTACCCCCTTCTCACCGGGGACGTTGAACATCAGTTTTCCGTACTCGGCCAGGTTGCGCGCGTAGACGAAGTGGATGTAGGCATCGTCCATTGGGAATTCAGAGAAGGCGGGCCAGAGGAAGGCCAGCGCAACCGCCAGAACGGAAAGGCCAATCAGAAGCAGGGCGATCCGGGCTTCGGTGTCCAAAGTCCGGGGTGACGAAGCATCCACAGTGGTCTCCTCCGGGGGAGATTTTTGCGGCGGGGGGCGCCGGGCGCCCCCCCCAAAAAACAAGTTCAAAAATCCGGGGGGCCCGGGGCCCCCGGGGGGGGGTCTCCCCTCCACACGTGGGTCGGCGCGGGGGGGTTTTTGGGGGGGGGGCGGCCCGCGGCCCCCCGCCGCAAAAACGCAGGATCATAAAGCCGGGAGCCAGAGGCCC
>JANXAH010000127.1 GCA_025062415.1 Anaerolineae bacterium
GGGGGGCGGAAAAGGGAATCGGGCCAGCCAACAATGAGAGAGCGCATCATAGAAGGTTGAGCAGACTGGTAGTCCGGAACTGGGAGAGCATCGGAGCCTTCTTTCCAGGGCGGGGCGAAAAGGGAATCTGGTGATTTTATACTACAGGGTGGCGCAGTTGTCAAACCGGTTCGTACCCGCTTCTTTTGGCAAAATGAGAATTCGTGGTATGATTAAAGAGTTGTCCTGGAGATGAACGCAGATTTGTCTTTTTCCACCCAAAAGGGCGTAAAAAAGGACACAGCGGTATTGCGTCTCATAAAGTGCTCTCGGCGTCTCTGCGGTGAGTTTTTGCAGCAGAGTCTTCTGTGAGTTCGGTTTTTGACGCGCTGGCCTCCGGATACGACCTGGGGCTGTGGCCGCTGGAGGTGGCGGTCCTGCGGCGGATGCGGCGGCGGGCGTTCCCGAAGGTGGAAGGACAGGTTCTGGAGGTGGGGGTTGGCACGGGAGTCAACCTTCCCCTCTACCCGCCGACGGCAACCGTTGTGGCGCTGGACGCCAGCGCGCCGATGCTCCGGCGGGCCCTGCGCCGCCCGGCCCGCGCCCGCGTACGGGCCGTCCAGGCCGATCTCCACCGTCTCCCTTTTCGGGACGGTGCCTTTGATGCGGTGACGGGCTCCCTGGTCTTCTGCTCCGTCGCCGACCCCCAGCGGGGTCTGGGAGAGGTGTTCCGGGTCCTTCGGCCCGGGGGCCGCCTGGTCCTTTTGGAGCACACCCGGGGCCGGGGCCTGGGCGCCTGGCTGACGGACCGTCTCCATCCCCTGTGGCTGGCCTGGAACGGCGTCTGTCATCTGAATCGGGAGACGAACCGAACGGTTCGGGAGGTCGGTTTTCGCCTTCAGCGGGAGGAGAGCCATATTCTGGGCATTTTTCGCTTGCTGGAGGGGGTGAGGTAGGGCTGCCTCAGGGGTCGCTTTTCTATGGCAATCATCCGGCGGCTATGGCGCTGATAGAAGCCCGCCTTTCCCGGGCGCTCTGCGCTTGGGCATTGGCCCGCACTGACGCGCTTTTTCACCGCAGAGAACGCAGGGACGTGAACAATTTCTGCGTCTTCTGTATTCTCTACGGGGAACATCCTGTCGGCGAAGGCCGACCAGGGGCCGAAGGTCCAGGGAGGCCGACTTGAGTCGGCGCAGGAGGTAAACGACGGATGCCCGACAACTTGGGACGCACCCCGAGCCCAGACCCGCTTGACAAATTCTGGGAAGTGTGGTATATAAGCGCTAAATTCTCCCGGTGAGTCAAAAGCCCGAGATGTACTGGTACGGCGTGCGCACTCTTCAGAACCCGCGACCGGAGGAGAATCCCAGGGCCGGGGCTCTGGGGAGTTCGCGCGCGGCAGGGTGAATAGGCTTTGATCCGACGATCCCACAGGCCGACTCTCCAGAGCATTGAGAGTCGGCCTTTTTGTTTTGGGAAAGATGCCAGCCTGCGCCGATATGGGGTGCAAAGCGCCTGGAGAGGGCGATTTGAATCGGGCTGAAGAGCGCCATTTCCAGGCTTTCGGATAGGGGGGAAGTATGCTTCATAACACTACTTTGTCCTTCATTGGCAGTGGGACAATGGCCGAAGCGATGATTCGCGGCCTGCTCCACCGCCGTCTGATAGTTCCGGAACGTATCCTCGCCAGCGGCCCGCGTCCCGAACGGGGAGAGGAACTCCAGCGACAGTACGGCGTCCGCTGGACAACCGATAATCGGGAGGCTGCGCAGGGGGCGGACATCGTGGTGCTTTCCGTTAAGCCCCAGGTCCTGCCGGGTGTGCTGAGCGAACTGGCGGGCACCCTTCAGCCCGAGCAACTGGTTCTCTCCATCGTCGCCGGGGCCCGGATAGAGTACATTGCGCGGGTGCTGAACCACGAGGCCATCGTTCGGGCGATGCCCAATACCCCCGCTCAGATCGGGGAGGGGATGAGCGTCTGGACTGCCACGCCCGCCGTGACCCCGCAACAGCGGGAGCAGGCCCGATGGCTCCTGAGTGCTCTGGGCAAAGAGTTGTTCGTCCACGACGAGGACAGCATAGATATGGCCACGGCCGTCAGCGGGACCGGCCCGACGTACGTCTTTCTGGTGATGGAGGCGCTGGTGGATGCGGCTGTACACCTGGGCTTTTCCCGCCGCGTCGCCCAGGAACTGGTGATCCAGACGGTGATCGGGTCAGCGCTCTTTGCGCGCGAATCGGGGAAACATCTGGCGGAACTGCGCAACATGGTCACCTCGCCGGGCGGGACCAGCGCGGAGGCCATCTATCAACTGGAGAAAGGGGGATTGCGCACCGTCATCTCCAAGGCCGTCTGGGCCGCCTACCAGAAATCCAGGCTGCTGGGGGAAATGGTCGGCGCCGGGCGGCCCCGTCCTATCTCCCCTCTGGAAAGCCCGGGGCTAACCCACTGGAACTCCAGTGGCGCCGACCGTCCGGCCCAGACCTGGGGGAACGCAGGACGGGTCCTGGAGGCTGATCCCACGGCGAGGCCACTGAAATAGGGGGCTCAAATGTGCCACATCCCGCGCTGTATGAGCACTCAGCACCCAGACAACGCGACGATCCCGTTTTTTGCCACCGCCAGCGTGCTGGCCGGGGAGGACGAGGTCCGCGAGGCGTACTACGCCTACTCCCACCTGGGGTGCGACGAGCAGATGTGGGACGTAGAGGGGAAGGAGATTGACGTCCACGTGGTCAAGAAACTCCTCTCCTTCTACCCGGAGTACTTCCACGACCACGTGCTGGGCCGGGACGTGCGTCTCACCCTGAGGGTCCCCAACCCGATGGTGGAACGAGCAGAGGCCAAGATTCTCCTGGAGACTCTGGAAAGCATTCCCCGCTCCTGCGATGTGGCCTCTCTCTTCTATGGGAACGACGTGGTCCCCATCTTTGAGGTGATTCTCCCGATGACGGTCTCGGCCCGATGCATTGACCGGGTCTATCGCTACTACGTGAACCACATCGTTGGGCGGCAGTATCTTCGTCTGCGGGAGGACGACTTGACCATTGCGGAGTGGATCGGCGAGTTCCTCCCGACCTGCATCGGAGTGATCCCCCTCTTTGAAGATGTGCCCACGATGTTGCGGGCCGATGAGATTCTGGAGGAGTACCTGGCGGATAAGTGCATCGGCGCGCAGCGGGTCTTTCTGGCCCGCTCCGATACGGCGATGAACTACGGGCTGGTCGCCGCAGCGCTGGCGAACAAGATCGCGCTGGCCCGGCTGGACGCGCTCTCCGCCCGCACAGGGGTACGCTTCTATCCCATCCTCGGGCTGGGCTCAGCTCCCTTTCGGGGTGGATTGTCCCCCGCCACGGTTGAGCGGGTCGGGAAGGAGTATCCCAGTGTGGTCACCTTCACCATCCAGTCCGCTTTCAAGTACGATCATCCCGCCCACGAGGTCCGGTCGGCCTGTGAATACCTCCGGACGCGGGAGGTCGGGCCCGCTCAGCCGGTGGACGCAGAGCGCGCTATTGCGCTGATAGAACGATACAGCACGGCCTATCGGCAGCAGATTGTGGAGTTAGCCCCGTATATCAACCACGTGGCGAGGTACGTCCCCGCCCGCAGGGCGCGGAAGTTGCATATCGGTCTCTTCGGCTACGCCCGCGAAATGGACGGTGTCAAACTGCCCCGCGCCATCTCCTTTGTCTGTGCGCTCTACTCCCTGGGCCTGCCCCCGGAACTGATCGCGCTGGACGCGCTGACCGCCGAGGACCTGGCTTTCGTGGACGAGGTGTATCCCTCATTTCGGGCAGAGATTTCCGCCGCGCTGCCCTTCGCCGACCCCGAAGGGCCTCTGATGACCCCCTCCCTGCGCGAGGCGTTGGATCGGGCCGGTTTCTCCTTCTCGCCCCATCCCGAACATCTGGACCTGGTGCGGAAAATCCGTCAGGCCCTGGAACAGAACCACGGAGCGCACCTGACCGACCTGATTACCCGGGCGGCCCTTCTCCGACGCTTTCTCGGTTGAGTCCCATTCAGGAGGCCAGTGATGATCCCCTTCCGATTGGACGAACATTCTGTGGAGGAAATGCTCCTTTCCCCCATCCAGCATCCGGTCTACATAGACGACACTACGCTGCGGGATGGGGAGCAGACAGCCGGCGTGGTTTTCGCCAACGAGGAGAAGGTCCACATCGCCCGCCTGCTGGCCCGGCTGGGAGTCCACCAGATTGAGGCGGGCATCCCTGCAATGGGAGGAGACGAAAAGGAGGCCATCAAGGCTATTGTCCGGCTGGAGTTGCCCGCCAGCATTCTGGCCTGGAACCGGGCCGTGGTGGACGACATTCGCCACTCCCTGGATTGCGGGGTGGACGCGGTGGCCATCTCCATCTCTGCCTCCGACATTCACATCCAGCACAAGTTGCGTTCCACCCGCCAGCAGGTGCTGGACGCGGTGAAGCGGGCCACCGAATTCGCCAAACGCCATAACCTCTACGTCTCCGTGAACGCCGAGGACGCCTCCCGGGCGGACCCGGAGTTTCTGGTGGAGTTCGCCCGCACGGCCCGGGACGCCGGGGCCGACCGTCTGCGGTACTGCGACACCGTCGGCGTCCTGGACCCCCTGGAGACCTATCGGCGGGTGAAGTTCCTGCTGGAGGAGGCCCGGATTCCCATTGAGATGCACACCCACAACGATTTCGGGATGGCGGTGGCGAATGCGCTGGCTGGCTTGAAGGCAGGGGCGACCTATGTCAACACGACGGTGAACGGCCTGGGGGAACGGGCCGGAAACGCCTCGCTGGAGGAACTGGTGATGGCCCTCCAGTACTGCGAGGGCATCAACCTGGGCTTCCGGACCTCCCTACTGCGGGAACTTTCGGAATATGTGGCGCTGGCCTCTGGAAGGCCGTTGCCGCCCTCCAAGCCGGTGGTCGGGAGCAATCTCTTCATTTACGAATCGGAAGGGCGGGCCAGCGGCGTCCTCCGCGACCCGACGACCTACGAGATTTTTCTGCCCGGAGAGGTGGGGCTCTCCCGCCGGTTCAACGTGGGGAAATACTCGGGGCCGTCGGTGGTGGCGCAGAAACTCCGGGAATACGGCTACCATCCCACCTCCGAAGAACTCCGCCAGTTGGTGCCGATCCTCCGATCCCGGGCCATCGCGCTGAAGCGCTCGCTGTTTGACGGGGAGGTCGTGGAAGCGTATCGCCAGTTGATAGGGAAATGAGGCCGGACTTTTCAGGAGGCTCCGATGGACATTTATTTGATGGACATCACGCTGCGGGACGGAGAACAAGCGGTGGGGGTGATTTTCTCCCGCTGGGAGAAATTGCAGATCGCCTCCCACCTGGCCCAGATGGGGATTCCCGCGATAGAGGCGGGCTTTCCGGCCCTGGGGCCAGAGGAGAAAGAGGCCATTCGGGGGATCGTGGTGGCCGACCTGCAGGTGGGGGAATCCCAGCGGCCCCTGGAGGTTTACGCTTTCGTCCGGGCGCGCCGGGAAGATGTTCAGGACGCGGCCGAGTGTGGCGTCCACGGGGTGGTTATCTCCATCTCCACTTCCGACATCCACATTGAGCGCAAGTTCCGCGCTACTCGCTCATGGGTGCTGGAGCGGATGGAAGAGGCCGCTGACGAGGCCCGAAAACACGATCTTCCCTTCATCGTCAGCGCAGAGGACGCCTCTCGCTCGGATATGGGATTTCTCACTGAATACTACCGCCGGGCCGAAGCCCTGGGCGCCTGGATGGTCCGGTACTGCGACTCCCTCGGCATCAACGACCCCTTCACCACCTACCGGCATATTCGGGAACTCTGTCGGGTTCTCTCTGTCCCCATCCAGTTGCACATGCACAACGATTTCGGGATGGCGACGGCGAACGCCCTGATGGGCCTGCGGGCTGGCGCGCGGGCCGTGGCTGCCTCTCTGGGGGGCCTGGGCGAACGGACCGGCAACTCTCCCCTGGAGGAGGTCGTGATGGCGCTGAAGCATCTCTACGGTGTGGACCTGGGCGTGGACACCACCCGCTTCCGGGAAGCGGCGGAGTACATTGCCGAAGCGAGCCGACGGGCCATCCCCATCTGGAAGGCGATTATCGGCAGTTCCATCTTCGCCCATGAATCGGGCATCCATGCCGACGGCATCCTCAAGCACCCCCACACCTACGAGGCCTTCAGCCCCGAGGAGGTCAACCTGGAGCGTCAGATTGTCATTGGCAAACACTCCGGGACCCACGCGCTGATCCATAAGTTCAGCACGGAATTCGGGATCCAACTGGATAGCCAGACTGCCAGCGGTCTCCTGGAGCGGGTGCGGGCAGCCGCCGTGGAGTTAAAGCGGCCACTCTTTGACAAGGAACTGATGCTTCTCTACCGCGAACTGGCCAACCGGCGCGCGCCCTGATGCTGCGCTCCATCTGCAGGCCTGGCGGCCTGGCGTTGCCTGTAGCGCAGGCTGTTAGCCTGTAGCGCAGGCTTTTAGCCTGTACGGATGCAGGCCTGGGGGCCTGCGTTGCCTGTAGCGCAGGCTCTTAGCCTGTAGAGCGGGCTTTTAGCCTGTATCTTGCAGGCCTGGCGGCCTGCGTTACCTGAGCGCAGGCTGTTAGCCTGTAGCGCAGGCTCTTAGCCTGTACGGATGCAGGCCTGGCGGCCTGTGTTACCTGTAGCGCAGGCTGTTAGCCTGTATCTTGCAGGCCTGGTGGCCTGCGTTACCAGGCCTGGCGGCCTGCGTTGCCTGTAGCGCAGGCTCTTAGCCTGTAGAGCGGGCTTTTAGCCTGTATCTTGCAGGCCTGGCGGCCTGCGTTA
>JANXAH010000175.1 GCA_025062415.1 Anaerolineae bacterium
AACAGGGGCTGGGGGGGGGGGGGCGGGGGGGGCCCCCCCCCCCCCCCCCCCGCCCCCCCCGTGTGAGCACCACACCACACAAATTAAATGGGGAAGCGACGTGAGAAACCCCCCCGGCCCCCGCGCCACACGCCCCCCCCCCACCCCCCTGGGGGGGGCCGCGGCGGGCCCCCGGGGTGTCCCCCGGGGGGGGGGGGGGGGGGGGGGGGCCCCCCCCCCCCCCAGCCCCCTGCGTCCCCACGGTTATTTCCGCACACACCAGATTTCTTCCTGAGGCTCGCTCAGGTACTCCGCTCCGTGCTCCGTGACCAGGACGTCCTCCTCGCAGCCGATGTAGCCGTAGCCAGGGACGTAGACGCCCAGTTCTATGGCAAAGACGTTGCCGACCTCCACCACGCCCTCTATCGTGTTGCCATATCGCTCCCAGCGAGGGCCCAAGACGGTGGCACCGTCGTGGACGGAGCGGCCGATGTGATGTCCGAAGGCGTGCATATACTCTGGATAACCTGCCTCCACCAGCGTCTGGCGGGCCGCCGCGTCCACCTCCCAGCCGCGTGCGCCGGGCTTCAGGGCCGCCCGCCCGGCCTCCAGCGCAGCCCGCGCCGCCCGCCAGGCCCGCAAAACCTCCTCCGGCGGACCCTCTTCACCGGGACGACAGAAATAGAGCGTCCGCTGAAGGTCGGAGACGAACCCCTCCCGTCGGACGCCCAGGTCTATCTGAAGCAGGGACCCTCGCTCTACGCGGTAGTCGCCGGGCATCCGGTGGCCGAACGAGCCCTCCGGCCCTGCGCAGACGACGGGGCAGTAATCGGGCTCCCAGGCAACCTCCAGCCCGCGCTCTTCCACCGTCTTATGGATGAAGTGGGCGATTTCCCGCTCCGTCATCCCTGGCTGGACAAGAGCCTCCACCTCCCGCAGGATACCCTCCGCGGCGCCAATGGCGGCCCGGATGCGGTCCACTTCCGCCGGGGTCTTGCGCCCCCGCAGGGCCGCGATAACCTCTTCCGCAGAGACCAGCCGGGCGCTGTACTCCGTCCCACCCAGAATGCTGGCGATGACCCGGAACATCCCGTGGGTCAGGCCATCGGCCGCGGGATCGCTCTCGGAAAAGTTCAGGCCGATGCGCCGCGGGTTCAGCCGGGCAATCTGTTCCAGCAGTGGCTCCCGGATGGACTGATCGTACCCGATGACCATACTGTAGCCACCGATCATGCGGACGTTGTCCGCGTCGTACCGCCCGACGATGGCGATCCGTTCGCCGGTGCGGCTGATCATCAGCGCCGATTGCCACGTCAGGTTGAAGCCCAGGATGAGGTCCAGGGAGGGGTCTTTGACCTGGGTCGTCTCCCGGACGAAGGTGATCCAGAGGTCCAGGCTCTTTTCCCGCAGGACCTCCACAGCCTGATCCAGTTTTTCCCGTACAATGGCAAAGGGATCAATTTCCGGATACACAGGTCACCTCGCATCAAAGAATTCAGGGGATGGGGCTCTGGGGCGGCGGCTCCGCCGCCGCCCCAGAGCCCAGACTCCCGCTTACTCCTGAACCCGAATATAGACCCAGATGGTATCCCCGAATCGGTTCCCAGATGGGTCCTGCATTTGCCAGAACATTTTGTAATCCCCCGGAGCGGTCGGAGCGAAAAGGGTAACGATTACGACCGCCTTGCCCCCGCTGACAGTGGGAGGCACGTAGGGGGATTCCCACTCCAGTTCCGCCCCACCTGCGGGCACCAGGCTGTACCCCTCGGCCCACGGGCAGGTGCCCGTGTTCTTCAGCAGCCAGGCTTTATAAATCCTCTGGCCGGGGCGGACGATGGGGATAATCCCCTGCGCCAAGTTGTCTTCGTAGGTCAGGTCGGCTAAAAAGAGCGCACGGTTGGAACAGTTGGGTGTAGACGGCGGAAGCGCGGGCTCCCGGACGGTCATCTCTATGCGGGAGCGGTCCCCAAAGGAGTTTCCGGAGGGGTCTTTCATCTGCCACCAGCCCTCGTAGTATCCGGGAGCACTGGGGGCTGAAATCCTCTCATGAATTTTGACGCTCTCGCCGATCCCCACCCCTCTGACCGTCAGAAACGGCGGAGCCCCGATCTCCTTGCTCCCACTGAACGTCCACCTCAGGCCAGTGACCCAGGGGCAGGTACTCTTGTTGGTGATGGTCCACTCCACAATCATCTGCTGACCGGGGGCCAGAGGGCCTTCCCGCGGGTCCGGATACCTCCCATCGTCGGCCACGTAAGCGTCATACCGGCAGGGGGAGGCCGGCGTTGGGGTGATAACTGGTACCGGGGTGGGAGAAGGGGCAGGCGTTGGGACAGGAGTGGGAACAGGGGAAGGTGTCGCAGTGGGGGTTGGGGTGACTGTGGTTTCAGGGGTGGGAGAGATAGGCGCGAAGAAGGTCGGCCCATAGATGCGCAGGACGGCCAGCCCGATCGCCAGCACCATCAGCAGGGCGCCCAGAACCCATAGGAGGCGGCGGATGGCGGGAGAAGATGGCCCCTCAATCACAAGTTCGCCGATTTTCCCCTTCACGGCCTGGATACCCAGGAGCAGCGCAAAGAAGCCGCAGACGAAGAGGAGAACCTCAAAGGGCAGAGCCAGAATTTTCTCTAAAATATCCATTCTCGCCGCCTCCTTCCATCTCAGCGCCGGAGGTGATACGGGACGTCTATGATGACCCGCTGAAAGCCCAGCCGGCGCCGCCGGTAGAGGAGCGCCGCCTTCAATAGCCACGCCGTCTGGTTGTGCAGCAGGTTATGCCACCAACGCGCCGGAACAAACTCCGGCAGGACAACAACAGCCTGTTGTCCGTCGTTGTGCTGGCGGTCGGTTTCGTCCAGAAAGTCCAGCAGCGGCCCGATGACCGAGCGATACGGTGAAGGGAGAATAACCAATGGCACATCGGGCCACCAGTGTTCCCATTTCTGACGGATGCGTTCCCCACTCCCCGGCTCCAGTTCCACATAAACCGCCGTCACCTCCCGCGCGATGGAGCGAGCGAAGTTGACCGCATCCACAACGCCCCGATGGACGCCAGAGATGGGGATGACCACCCGCGGGCGCGGCGGTACCTCCAGCGGAGGGGGCAGACCGCGGGAGAGGGAAAGTTCCAGAGCGACTTCCTGATAGTGAGCCCGAACCCGGAGAAACCAGGTGACCAGGAGAGGAAGGACCAGAATCGTGATCCAGGCCCCTTCCAGAAATTTGCTGACGGCGATGACCAGCAGAGCCAGGGCTGTTGCCAGCGCGCCCAGGCCATTAAGGAAGGCCTTCACAGCCCACCCCCGACCCTTCTCTCGCCCCCAGTGGACGACCATCCCGGTCTGGGAGAGAGTGAAGGCCAGGAAAGCCCCAACGGCAAAGAGGGGGATCAGGGCGTGAGTATCCCCTCCAAAAAGAAGAATCAGTACACCGGCAGCCGTTGCCAGAAGGATGATGCCATTAGAATAGACCAGCCGATCCCCCAGGTTCATCAATTGGTGGGGGAGAAAGCCGTCCCTGGCCAGGATAGCGGCCAGGCGTGGAAAGTCGGCAAAACTGGTGTTGGCGGCGACCGCCAGAATGAGCATGGTGCTGACCTGGACCAGGATATAGGCTGGCCCTTCGCCCAGGACGCGTCGGGCGAGTGCAGAAAGAATGGTCTCGTCTGGGCGCGGGATCACGGCGAAAGCTTGAATCAGGCCAACGCTCCCAGCAAAGAGCACGGCCATCAGAATAGCCATTGCGATGAGCGTCCTTCCAGCGTTGCGGGCCTCCGGTGGCCGGAAGGCTGGCACTCCGTTGCTGATGGCCTCAATCCCGGTCAATGCCGTACAGCCAGAGGCAAAGGTGTGCAGGACAAGGAACAGGGTCAACGGCTCCCTCGCTGGCGGGGCCACAGATGCCAGTGAGCCCATTCCTTCCCGCATCAAGCGCAGGGCTCCCCAAGCCAGCATGGGCAAAAAGGTGAAGAGGAACAGGTAGACGGGGATCGCCATCGCTGTACCCGTCTCCTGAAGCCCGCGCAGGTTCAACAGCACGATGACGGTCAGCATCAACAGGGCCAGTTCCACCCGATAGGGCCAGAGAACAGGGAAGGCTGAGGCAATAGCCCCCACGCCTGCGGTCAAACTGACCGCCGCCGTCAGGATGTAATCGCTCATCAGGGCCGCCGCCGCCACCAGGCCCGGCAGCATTCCCAGGTTTTCCTTCGCCACAGTATAGGAGCCACCCCCGGTGGGGTAGCCGTGGATGGTCTGAAAGTAGGAAAGGGCCACCACCACCAGCAGGCCTGTAATAGCCAGAGCAATCGGAAGAGACAAAGAGAGCCCCACCGCCCCGGCGACAGCCAGCCCCAGGTAGATTTCCTGGTTGGCGTACGCAACGGAGGAGAGGGCATCCGGAGAGAAGGCGGCCAGCGCCCGAATTTTGTTCAACCGTCGGTGAGTCAGTTGCTGGGTCGGCAACGGTGGGCCGATCAGCAGATGCCGGAGATGGTCCAGCATTTATGCCGTTCCTCCCACCAGACGCAAATACAACGCCTCCAGGTCTTCGTCTGAATAGTAGTAAATCACCAGCCTCCCGCCTTTCCGGCCCGGCCGGAGTCGGACCCGTGTTCCCAGGGCCTGCTGGAGACGGCTCTCCAGCGCCCGGACCTCAGGCGGGATAGCGGGAGCAGCCCGGCGGGGTCGGGCGTGTTCCAGCATCCGTCCCACCAGTTCCTCCGTCTGCCGGACGTTCAGGCCCTGGCGCAGGACGGTCCGGAGCGCGGCGACCTGAACCTGCGGGTCCTCCAGCGCCAGAAGCGCGCGGGCGTGTCCTTCCGTGATGCGGCCGTTGAGGAGCGCTTCTTTGACCGCGTCGGTGGCCTTCAACAGCCGCAGGGTGTTGGTGATGGCGACCCGGCTTTTGCCCACCCGCCGGGCGACTTCCTCGTGGGTCAGCCCGAACTCCTCTATGAGTTGTCGGTAGGCGTTCGCCTCCTCCAGCGGGTTGAGGTCCTTCCGCTGGAGGTTTTCCACCAGAGCCAGTTCCAGCACCTGCTGGGGGGCCAGGTCTTTGAGGATGACGGGGACTGTCGCCAGCCCGGCCAATTTGGCAGCCCGCCAGCGCCGCTCCCCGGCCACCAACTGATATCCATCCCCTTCCCGTGTGACGATGAGGGGCTGAAGGACGCCGTGGGTCTGGATGGAGAGAGCCAGTTCCACCAGTTCGTGCTCGTGGATCGCCATCCGGGGCTGATGAGGGTTGGGCCGGATAGCGTCCACGGGCACCTCCAGTACCCCCGCCGTCTCCTCCGGAACGGGGATGAGGGCCTCCAGTCCTCTGCCCAGGCCGAATTTACCCGGCACGGCTCACCTCCGCAGAGGCGGGCATCGGGGAGACAGACAGCGCCTTCCCGTCCCCGATGAGAAGTTCCCAAGCCAGGGCCCGGTAGGCCACGTCGCCGGGGGAACGGGGCGCGTAGACCAGGATGGGAAGCCCGTGGCTGGGTGCCTCGCTGAGCCGGACGTTGCGCGGGACGACCGTTTTGAAGACCCGGTCGCCGAAATATCGGCGCACTTCCTGGGCTACCTGCTGAGAGAGGTTGGTGCGCGGGTCAAACATCGTCAGGACCACCCCCCGCAGCCGCAGGCCGGGATGAAGGGACCGGCGGACCAGGTCCAGCGTGTGGATGAGTTGGCCGAGCCCCTCCAGCGCCAGATACTCGCACTGGACCGGGATGATCACACCGTTTTTAGCAGCCACGAGCGCATTGACGGTGAGGATACCCAGGCTCGGCGGACAGTCTATCAGGACGTAGTCGTAGCGACCATTCAGCCCCTTCAGGGTCGCCTCCAGCCGTCGCTCCCGATCGGGCAGGGAGATCAGTTCCACCGCCGCTCCGGCCAAATGGGCAGAACTGGGGACGACCTCCAGTCGCTCCCAGCGGGTCGGCACCACGATGGATTCCAGCGGGACCTCGCGGATGAGCGCGTCGTAGATGGTCGCCCGCAGCGACGCGCGGTCTATCCCCAGACTGGCCGTCGCGTTGGCCTGAGGGTCTATATCCACCAGCAGGACCCGCTGGCCCCAGTGGGCCAGATAGGCTGCCAGGTTGACCGCCGTGGTCGTTTTGCCCACTCCACCTTTCTGGTTGGCGAGAGCGTAAAGAATCATAAGGAATGACGGAATGACAGAATGACGGAATGACAGAATGATGGGTGAGAGAATTAACAATTAACAATTAAAAATTTGGCTTCGTGTCTTTGCGGCTTTGTGGTTTATCCTGTCTTTTGCGTCTCTGTGGTTTATCCTGTCCTTCGTATCCCTGGGGGTTATCTCCAGGGTGGTTTATCCTTTCCAGACAGCGATGGATTTCCTCCGGGGTGGGGGTGCCGGAGAGGCCCGGCCGGGTGACGGAGAGGGCCGCGATGCAGTTGGCCAGCCGGGCGGCCCGGACCGGTGGGTCCCCCAACCAGAGACGGGCAAACAGGATAGCGGCAAAGATGTCGCCTGCGCCGGTCGGGTCCACTTCCTGGGCCGGAAAGGCAGGCAGGTGGTGGGCCCGGCCTTCCGCATACAGAGTGCAGCCCCGCGCGCCGCGCGTGACGACGAGGAGGCGCGTCTGCGCAGCCCAGCGGGCGGCCAGGGCCTCGTCGCCCCCGATGTCCTCCTCACTCAGGACGACAGCGTCGGCGCGCGCCAGGAGCCATTCCGCCTCCTCCCACGGGCCAGGGGTAACCCGGCCCATTGCGTCCCACCGGCGCATCCAGCCCTGGGGAGTCAGGCCCAGAAAGTCGGCCCGGATCAGGTCCACCAGGGCCGGGTCGCACTCCCGCGCGACCGGTCCCAGGTGGAGAATGCCGACGGGGCGCAGGGCGATTTTCGCACTCCCGATGGCATCAGGAGTCAGGGGCGCGGCGCGGGCATGGAGAAACTGGACGCGCCCCTCTTTTGTGTATCGGTTTTCAAAAACCGTGCTGGAGGCCGCCGGGATCCGGTGGACCTCCACGCCGGGAAGAACAGCCTCCAGGTCCAGAGAGTCATCGGCGCTGGTCAGGACGGCGGTCCGCAGGCCCATCGCGCGAGCAGTCCGGGCCGCGTAGGAGACCGTCCCGCCGGGAGTTAGGGAACCATCCGGCAACTGGTCCTGGGTCACGTGGCCGACGAC
>JANXAH010000244.1 GCA_025062415.1 Anaerolineae bacterium
GGGCCGCGGCGGGGGGGGGGGGGGGGGGTGGGGGGGGGGGGGTGGGGCGCCCCCGGGGGGGGGCGCCCCCCCCCCCCCCCGCCGCAGTGGGCCTCCGGCTATAGCGCCCCCGGCGCCTATACGACGATGTTGATCAACTTCCCCGGCACGTAGACCACCTGCCGGATTTCCTTTCCTTCCACGTACCGCTGGACATTGGGATGGGCCAGCGCCGCCTCCCGCGCGGCCCCTTCGGAAATATCCGCCGGAACCTCCAGCCGGGCCCGCACTTTCCCGTTCACCTGCACCACCAGCGTCACCACCTCCTCCACCAGCAGGGCCGGGTCGTACTCGGGCCAGGATTGAAGGTGGATGCTGTAGGGGCGGCCCGTCCGGACCCACAGTTCCTCCGCAATGTGCGGACAGCAGGGGGCCAGCAGGAGCAGCAGTGTCCGAATGGCCTCCTCCCACGCCTCCGTTCCATAGACTGGCGTTTCCTTGGCCCTCTGGAGCGCATTGGTGAACTCCATCAGCGCGGAGATGACGGTGTTGAACTCAAAGTTCTCCAGGTCCTCCGTCACCCGTTTGATGGTCCGGTGCGTCCAGCGGCGCAGGTCGGCGATTTCTTTCGGGGACGCGGGCTGAGCGCCTGCGCCGTTGCTGCCCGGCTCCAGCACCAGGTTCCAGACCCGGTTGAGCCAGCGGTGGACGCCCTCAATTCCCTTGGGGTCCCACGGGCCGCCCTGCTCCCAGCGCCAACCGAACATCAGGTAGCCCCGGACAGTATCCGCCCCGTACCGCTCCACCAGGTCGTCCGGCGCCACCACGTTCCCCCGGCTCTTGGACATTTTCTCCCCATCCGCGCCCAGGATGATGCCCTGGTTGCGCAGGACGATCATCGGTTCGTCAAAATCCACCAGCCCCATATCCCGCATCACTTTGGTGAAGAAGCGGGTGTAGATGAGGTGCATTGTGGCGTGTTCCACCCCGCCCGTGTAGACGTCCACCGGCAGCCAGTATTTCGCCTCTTCCGGATCAAAGGGGATGGAGTCCGCGTGGGCTGGTTCCCCCTCTTTGTAGTACGGGCTCAGGTAGGCGTACTGGTACCAGGACGAGCAGACGAAGGTGTCCATCGTGTCGGTCTCGCGGGTAGCGGGGCCACCGCACTGGGGACAGGTGGTGTGCAGGAAGCCCTCGTGGTACTTCAGCGCGTTCTCCCCCGTGGGCGGGATGACCGCGTCGGTGGGGAGGATAACCGGCAGGTCCTCGTAGGGGACAGGGACGATGCCGCAGCGATCGCAGTAAACGATGGGGATCGGCGCGCCCCAGTACCGCTGACGGCTGATGCACCAGTCCCGCAGCCGGTAGTTGACGGCGAACTCGCCGACTCCCCGCTCCGCCAGCCACTCCGTCGTCCGCTGGACGGCAACGTCGCCCGGCGTGCCCGTCAGCGGGCCGGAGTTGATCATCGTCCCGTATTCGGTGTGGAAGAGGACGTCCCGGTAGAAGGGGACATCCCAGAGCATCTCCGCAACGGTCCGCTTCTCCCGCAGTGCAGGGTTCAGTTCCCGGCAGCGCTCCAGAATGCGCCGCTCTCCCTCCAGGCTGTCCACAGAGAAGACACCGTCCGGGAAGACGAAGGTCCACTGTCCTCCGACGATCTCCACCCACCCGCCGGGCTCCAGGTACTCCCGGACCAGGGCGATGTACCGGTCGGCGGTCTCGCGGGAGAGGGAGACGGCCAGGCCACCGTCCCGTGCCTGGGCGGAGAATCCGGCCTCGGTCAGCGCCCCCGCGAAGCCCTCCCGGACTGCGCCCGGTCGGACAAAGGACCGAACCGCGCCGTCGGGCCGGTCTATGACGGGGATGACGGGCAAGCCGAACTTGAGGGCGAACTCAAAGTCCCGCTCGTCGTGGGCCGGGACGGCCATAATGGCCCCTGTCCCGTAGGTCATCAGGACGTAGTCGGAAATCCAGATGGGGATGCGCTCCCCGTTGACTGGATTCACCGCGTACGCGCCGATGAAGAGGCCGGTCTTCTCCTTCTCGGTGGAGAGGCGGTCAATCTCGCTCTGGCGGGCGGCGAAGTACTTGTACTCCTCCACGGCCTCCCGATGCTCCGGGGTTGTCAGTTCGTCCACCAGCGGGTGCTCCGGGGCCAGGACCATAAAAGTGGCACCCCAGAGGGTGTCCGGGCGGGTGGTGAAGACCATCAGCGGGTCCCCTCGCTCGGTCCGGAAGGTGACGTTGGCCCCGGTGCTTTTGCCGATCCAGTTGGTCTGCATGGTGACCACCCGCTCGGGCCAGTCTATCTTGGAGAAGTCCAGCAGTTCCTCTGCGTAGGCGGTGATTTTCCAGAACCACTGTTCCAGTTCTTTTTTGATGACGGGGGTCCCGCACCGCTCGCAGACCCGCTCCTCTCCCACGACCTGTTCACGGGCCAGGGTGGTGTTGCATTTGGGGCAGAAGTCCACAGGCGCGCGCTTGCGGTAGGCCAGGCCCATATCGTACATCTTGCGGAAGAACCACTGGGTCCAGCGGTAGTAGCCGGGGAGGCAGGTGATGGCCTCCCGTTCCCAGTCAAACATTGCGCCCATACTCTTGAGTTGGCGGCGCATCCGCTCAATGTTGGACATCGTCCACTTGTAGGGATGGACGCCGTGCGCGATGGCCGCGTTCTCAGCGGGAAGGCCGAAGGCATCAAAGCCCATGGGGAAGAGGACGTTGTAGCCGCGCATGCGCATAAAGCGCGCGCGGACGTCGGAGGGAGCCATAGCGTACCAGTGGCCGATGTGCAGGTCCCCACTGGGATAGGGGAGCATAGTCAGCGCGTAGTGCTTGGGCTTACTGGGGTCAACGACGGAGCGATAAAGACGGTCTTCCTCCCATTTCTTCTGCCACTTCGGTTCTATTTCCTGGGGAATGTAGGGGTCAGGCATAGGCACCTCCTGCTTATGGCGCTTTCCGTGTAGAGAGACCGCACCGTGCAGCGGCGTTTTTTCACTTTAGAATCCTTCTTGTGCTTCGGCTGCTTGTCAAGGATCGTCCGGCGAGACCGGAATTTCTCTGCGATTTCTCAGGCCACTCTCTGGATTGCCGTCAGAGTTGGTTGCCCTGATGTCATTTCCCAGGGGCTTCTGCGGGTCACCAGCGCTTGTCTACATCCCGCTCTATATGGCCTTCCGCCACTTTAGTCGGTTCTCCTCCACCTCTGCCCGCACCTCCCCCGCACGCTCCAGGGAGGAGAGGGCGGCCAGGATGGTGGCGCGGGCCAGGAAGTAGGCGGTAGCGGTGGTCAGGCGGAGCCCATAGGAACTGGCAATGCCCTGGATCAGATCCTCAGTGCCGAGGGGCTCGGTCAGGGCCTCCCGGACCCGCTCCCGGATTTCCTCCAGGCGGGTCCGGTTGGCTGCAGAGATTTCCCGAATTTCGTCCCCGGCCCTGTAGGCGGGGCCGTGGCCAGGGGCAAAATGGGTGTAGGGCATATCCGGCAGGCGCGCCAGCGTCCCCAGCGCTGCGTCCATGTCCGCGCAGAAGATGATTTTGTGTTTCTCCAGCGTCTCCTGGGGGAAAACCGCGTCGGCGCAGAAAAGGACGCCGTCCACCGCGATGCCCATCTGGTTGAGGGCGTGGCCGGGAAGCGGCACCACTTCTATCCGGAACGGCCCCACCTCCAGCGGCCCTGCGTCCACAACACGGGCGATCTCGCAGGGTTGAGCCATTGTGAACTTCTGGCGCAGTTCCCGGATGGGCGCCGCGCCGCCGAAGAGGAACAGCGGCTCCATCACGGGGTTCTCCATCATCGCGGCCTCCAGGACCGGCGCGTAGAGGGGGACTCCCAGCCGCCGCTGGAGGAAGTGGGCGCCGCCGTGGTGGTCGGCGTGGGCATGGGTGAGGAAGACGGCCTCCAGTTGGACCCCCTCCCCTTCGGTGAAGCGGAGGGCCCGCCGGGCCGCGTCTTCGTCCAGGCCCGTATCTATCAGCAACCCCCTTCCTTCCCGGACGACCAGCCCCATATTGGAGCCGCCCCGGAGGTGGAAAACGCCGGGGGCCAGTTCTACCACGTTCATCCGCCCTCCACGAAGGTCAGCCAGCCGAAGCGGTCCTCCTTTCGGCCCGTCACGATGGCGAAGAACTCCTCCTGCAGACGGGCCGTGATCGGGCCTCGCTGGCCGTTTCCGATCGGAATTCCGTCCACGCTCCGGACGGGAGTGATTTCCGCCGCGGTGCCGGTCAGGAAAATCTCGTCGACCAGGTACAGCATCTCCCGGGCAATAGGTTCCTCCCGCACCTCGTAGCCCAGGTCCTGGGCCAGTTGCAGGACGAACCCCCGCGTGATCCCAGCCAGGATGGAAGCGGAAAGGGGTGGGGTATAGAGGACGCCGTTCCAGACGAGGAAGATATTCTCCCCACTTCCCTCGCTGACGTATCCATCCACATTGAGGGCCAGTCCCTCGGCGGCCCCCCGGTCGTGGGCCTCCATAGCGATGAGTTGGGAGTTGATGTACTGCCCGCCGATTTTGGCCATCGCCGGGAAGGTGTTGGGAGCCATCCGCTGCCAGGAGGTGACGACGACATCTATCCCGCGTTGCATTCCCTCCTCTCCCAGGTACTTTCCCAGTTCCACCGCGGCGATGACGACTTCGGTGGGACACCCGCGGGCGTCCAGGGACAGTGTCCCGACGCCCCGAAAGACGAGGGGGCGGATGTAGCAATCTCGGAGGCCGTTGGCCCGAATGGTCTCCAGGATGGCCCGCGCGATCTCCTCGGGCGAATAGGGAATGGCCAGGCGGTAGATTTTGCAGGAGGCGAAGAGGCGGCGCACGTGGGGTTCCAGACCCAGGACCGCCGGGCCGCGCGGCGTCTCATAGGCCCGGATCCCCTCAAAGACGCTGGAGCCGTAATGAAGGGCGTGGGCCATCACGTGCACGCGCGCCTCTTCCCACGGGACCAGTTTCCCGTTGTACCAGATGTAGGATGTCGGTTGGATTCCCATTCTTCTCCTCCCAGAATAAAAATGCCCCTTCGTCCAGGGACGAAGGGGCTCTCTCCGCGGTACCACCCTGGTTGGAGACGCGTCAGCGTATGATGACTCCCCTGCAATACCGGATTATCGGGGGATGCGTCTCCCACTCTGGGCCCGATAACGGGGGCCACCCGTCGCCGACTACTGAGGGAACCCCGTTCGCCGGCGCGGCTCCCAGGCGAGTTCGGCCTTTTGGGGATGCGGGCTCCCCAGGGCGCTCCCCGTGGCGCCAGATGTCGGGCTTCCACCGTCCCCGACTCGCTGCGGGGATGGCCTACTACTCCTGTTCGCAGCCTGTAGAAATTTTTAGTTTTGAAACACAACCGCAACGTGTGGTGAAGATTGTACTTCACATCGGCGAAAATGTCAAGGATGACGTCTTGACAGTTTCCCCCTTTTCCCCTATAATACCGCCGTCCTGCCAGCGAGCAGGAAGGATGGATTTGCGGCGGCCGGAGTCGCCGCAAATTCGTCCCTCTAATTCCATAAAAAGGAGTGTGCGGATGCCACCAGTTCCAAAGCGAAAGATTTCTAAAGGGCGTCGGGATCGCCGACGCAGCCATCATGCTCTGACGGTCCCCACGTGGACCTATTGCCCCAAGTGCAAGGAGCCCGTCCTCCCATATCACGCGTGCCTCAATTGCGGCACCTATCGGGGGCGTAAGGTCGCAGAGTCCGCAGAAGAGCGCGAGAAGCGGAAAGAGAAGAAGTCGTAGCAGGATATAGCAGGAGCAACACAGGCAGGATGGAACAGTCGGCCTTCCAGTTCCCTGGACAGGGTTCTCAGCACGTGGGGATGGGGAAAGACCTGGTTTCCCGATTCCCTGTGGCAGCCCGCGTCTTTGCGGAGGCCGACGAGGTGCTGGGCTTCCCGCTCTCCCGCCTCTGCTTTGAGGGGCCTCCGGAGGAGTTGAACGACACCATCAATGCCCAGCCCGCCATCCTGACGGCCAGTGTTGCAGCCCTGCGGGTTCTGGAGGAGCGGGGGGAACAACCCCTCTGCGTTGCCGGGCACAGCGTGGGGGAGTTCGCGGCCCTCGTTGCGGCCGGTGCGCTGGCCTTTGAGGACGCGCTGCGCCTGGTCCAGGAACGGGGACGGCTGATGCGGGAGGCCGGGCTTCAGAACCCCGGCGGGATGGCGGCGATTCTGGGGCTGGAGGCCGAGAGGGTTGTGGCCCTCTGCCGGGAGGCCGCGGAGCGGGTGGGGCGGCCTGTGGGGGTCGCCAACGACAACTGCCCGGGCCAGGTCGTGATTTCAGGGGATGAGGAGGCGCTCCAGGCGGCGATGGAAGCCGCGCGGGCCGCCGGGGCCCGGCGGGTCGTACGACTGGCCGTCAGCGTGGCAGCCCATTCCCCCTTGATGGCCGGGGCTGCTGCGGCTTTCCGCCAGGTGCTGGCGAAGGTTCGCCTTCGGGCTCCGCGCATCCCCTTCATCGCCAATGCCACGGCCGACGTGATGACCGATCCCGAAGACATTCGCGAGGCGCTGGCGCGCCAACTCATCTCTCCCGTCCGCTGGCGGGAGTCCCTGCAGCGAATGCTGGAGATGGGGGTGAACCGCTTTGTGGAAGTTGGCCCGGGGGACGTCCTGACGGGCCTGGTTCGCCGGATGGGGGCTCCCGTTCAGGCCCTGACGGTCATTCAGGCCATAGGATAAACCTTCGGAAACCGGAGAGCGCCGATGTGCCGCACACTGGAGGGGAAAGTCGCTGTCGTGACCGGGGCTTCCCGGGGCATCGGGCGAGCCATCGCCCTGGAACTGGCCCGACGAGGAGCGCGCCTGGTCGTCAACTATCACCGTAGCGCGGCGGCGGCCGAGGAGGTCGTCGCCGCGATTCGTGCCGGGGGCGGGGAGGCCATCGCCGTCGGCGCCGACGTCTCGGACTTCCAGCAGGCCCAGACCCTCATCCAGGCCGCTATCAACGCCTTCGGCCGAATAGACATCCTGGTCAACAATGCCGGTGTCACCCGGGACCAACTCATCCTGATGATGAGCGAGGAGGACTGGGATACGGTCATCCGGGTGGACCTGAAAAGTCTCTTCAATACCTGCAAGGCGGCTGCCCGTCCGATGGTCCGCCAGCGCTACGGCCGCATCATTAACATCTCCTCCGTCGTCGGCCTGGCGGGGCAGGGGGGCCAGACCAATTATGCGGCCGCCAAGGCGGGGATCATCGGCTTCAGCAAGAGCCTGGCCAAGGAACTGGGGCCCCGGGGCATCACTGTCAACGTCGTCGCACCCGGCTATATCCCCACCGACCTGACCGCGGACCTGCCGGAGGAACTGCGCCAGGAGGCGGTCCGTCGGACCCCTCTGGGGCGGCCGGGGAGCCCGGAGGACGTGGCTCACGCCGTCGCGTTCCTGGCATCCGACGAGGCGTCGTTCATCACCGGCGCCGTCCTGCCTGTGGACGGTGGTCTGGTGATGTCATAATGGAGGTTGAGCGTGGAAGAAATTCCGGCTGTGGGTCGGATCACGGTGGACCCGGAGGTTCTGGAGACCATCGCCCGTCTGACGGCGCTGGCGGTTCCCGGCGTGGCCCGCCTGGCGCCTGTCCGAATAGGCCGTTTCCTGAAGGGCAAGGACGGAGTCCGTATCGCCTTTCGGGATGGAAAGGTTCTGGTGGACCTCTACATTGTCGTGGAATCGGGCCACAACTTCCTCTCGCTGGGACGCCAGGTCCAGGCCGAAGTCACCCGCGCCATCCAGGAGATGGTCGGGTTGGAGGTGGAGGCCGTCAACGTCTACATTGAAGACGTCGTCTCCCCTGCTTCCAGAGAGTGAACCGCTTACAACGGAGGGACGGTGAACGAGGGAGGGACGGTCAACGCCCGCCGGCTCGCGCGCACCGTCGCTTTACAGGCCCTTTATGAGATTGACTCGGTCCAGCACCCGCCGGAGCGGGTTCTCCAGTACCTGCTGGAGGAGAATCCGCTCCCGGAGGAGGTGGCCCGCTTTGCCCGCTGGTTGGTCTACGGTGTCCTTCAGGCCCGGCCCGTGCTGGACGCGTACATCCAGAAATATGCCCCCGAATGGCCCCTGGAGCAGATTGCCTGTGTGGATCGTAACATCCTCCGTTTGAGCCTCTACGAATTCACCGGTGGAAAAACTCCCGTGAAGGTCGCCATCAGTGAGGCCGTAGAACTGGCCAAGACCTTCGGCTCCGATAGCACTCCCCGTTTCGTCAACGGCGTGCTGGGCTCTATGGCCGAGGTCCGGGACGAGATTGCCCAGAAAGTCCGGGCCCACCTGAAATCATCCCAATCCCGAAAACGGTAAGGAGGACAATGGCCCGACGAGTCATCATTATGGGCGCCGCAGGGCGCGACTTCCACAACTTTAACGTCTTTTTCCGGGATAACCCGGATTACCAGGTCGTCGCCTTCACGGCTACCCAGATTCCCAACATTGAGGGGCGCCGCTATCCCCCCGAACTGGCTGGGCGCCTCTACCCGGAGGGGATTCCCATCTACCCAGAGGAGGAACTCCCGGATTTGATCCGCCGGTATGGAGTGGACGAGGTGGTCTTTGCCTATTCAGACGTCTCCCACGAGTACGTGATGCACCGGGCGTCGGTGGCCCTCGCCGCGGGGGCGGACTTCCGGCTGATGGGGTTTGCGTCCACGATGCTCAAAAGCAATAAGCCCGTCGTCGCCGTCTGTGCCGTCCGGACCGGTTCCGGCAAGAGCCAGACCACCCGCCACGTCTGCGACGTGCTCCGGAAGATGGGGAAGAAGGTCGTCGTTGTCCGGCATCCGATGCCCTACGGGGACCTGACGACCCAGGTCATCCAGCGCTTCGCCACCTACGAGGATCTGGACCGGTACAACTGCACGATTGAGGAACGGGAGGAGTACGAGCCCCATCTGGACCGGGGCAACGTCGTCTATGCGGGGGTGGACTACGAACGGATTCTTCGCCAGGCGGAGGCGGAGGCCGACGTCGTCGTCTGGGACGGGGGGAACAACGACTTCCCCTTCTTCCGGCCGGACCTGTACATTGTTGTGGCGGACCCCCATCGGCCCGGCCACGAGACCCGCTACCATCCAGGGGAGACGAACCTGCGGGCGGCGGACGTTGTCGTCATCAACAAGATAGACACTGCCACGCCGGAGGGAGTGGAGGGGGTCCGTAGGAGCATCCGGGAGGTCAACCCGCGGGCGATCGTCGTGGACGCGGCATCTCCCATCTTTGTGGAGGACCCGGACGCGATCCGGGGGAAGCGGGTGCTGGTCGTGGAAGACGGTCCCACGCTCACTCACGGGGAAATGCCCTATGGCGCGGGGGTAACTGCGGCCCGGCGGTTTGGTGCGGCCGAGTTGGTGGACCCCCGGCCCTACGCGGTTGGGTCCATTGCGGAGACCTTCCAGAAGTATCCGCACATTGGTCCGCTGCTGCCTGCGATGGGGTATGGGCGGGAGCAGATTCGGGAACTGGAGGAGACCATCAATGCTACTCCCTGCGACCTGGTTCTGGCGGCGACGCCCATAGACCTGCGGCGGGTGCTGAAAGTGCGCTATCCGGTGGACCGGGTGCGGTACGAACTCCAGGTCATTGGCCGTCCGACGCTGGAGGAGATCCTGGCCCAGCGGTTGGGAGGGCGGTAGATTTGGCGGCGGCGGCCCGCCGCAGAGCGGCGGGCCGCCGCCGCAAACTTCCCCTTCGGGAGGCACCGGTGAAACTCTCCGTGATTATGCCCGTCTACAACGAAATCCGGACCATCCGCGAGATTATCCGCCGGGTGCGGGCCGTCCCGCTGCGGGTTCCTATTGGCTACGGACCCCAGAACGGTCAGGTCGTGGAACTGGAGCGGGAACTGGTCATCGTGGACGATGGCTCCACCGATGGGACCCGCGAGGTGCTTCGGGACTATGTGAACGAGCCGGACATTCGGGTCATCTTCCACGAGCGCAACCAGGGAAAGGGGGCTGCCGTCCGGACCGGATTGGACCATGCCACGGGCGACATCTTCGTCATCCAGGACGCGGACCTGGAGTACGACCCCCGCGACTACCCGGCCCTGCTTCAGCCCATCCTGGAGGGACGGGCCCAGGTCGTCTATGGCTCCCGCTTCCGGGGCGGGCCAACGAAGGCGATGTTCTTCTGGCATATGGTCGGCAACCGTTTCCTGACCCTGGTCACCAACATCCTCTACGACTCCATCCTGACGGATATGGAGACGGGCTACAAGATGTTCACGCGCGAGGTGGCACAGAAACTGCGCCTGACCGAGCGCGGCTGGGGGTTTGACCCTGAGATCACGGCCCAAATTCTCCGGCGGGGCTACCGAATTTACGAGGTTCCCATCTCCTATACGGGTCGGGAGTTCTCCGAAGGAAAGAAAATCTCGTGGAAGGACGCGTTCACCGTCCTGAGGACCCTTGTTCGCTGCCGGTTTCAACGGATGGATTAGGGAGGGAAAGGGGGAGCGGCAGAAGGCCGCTGCGAGACCCCCTGCTCTTTTGGAGAACGACATGGGCGGCTGACGGTTTCGTCCTGCTGGCCCTCGGCCTGCTGCTCCTTCTGGCCTTCTGGCACATCGGCCCGGCGGGACGGGTAATCGCAGGCGGGGACCTCTTTACGTACTTTTACCCCTACTGGGCGGAGGCCGCGCGAGCCCTGCGGGCTGGGCGTCTCCCTCTCTGGAACCCCTATCTCTTTGCGGGTGCTCCCTTCCTCGCCAACAGTCAGGCGGGGGTCCTGTATCCCCTTAACTGGCCCTTCTGGCTGCTCCTTCCGGCCCACTGGGCACTGCACGGGAGCGCGCTGTTTCATCTCTGGCTCGCCGGGAGTGGGGCCTACCTGTATGCCCGCCGGGTGCTGCGCCTGGGGCGGTTGGGTGCGTGGACGGCGGGGGTTGCCTTTGCCCTGGGCGGCCACCTTTCTGTCCAGATAGAGCACATCAACCAGTTGCAGGCGCTGGCGTGGCTGCCGTGGGCGCTGTTCCTGTACGACGAAGCCGTTTTTCGCAGCAGCGATGGGGCCGCTGCCGTGAAAAATCCCTTTCCTCTGGTCGGCGGCTGGCTGGCCCTCGTTGTTGCCCTCATCCTGCTGGCCGGGCACACCCAATCCGCCTTCATTGTCCTGGTTGGTCTGGGTGTCAACGCGCTGATTCCCCGCGCGGGCGTTTCCCTGCGCCGCCGTCTGGCCATTCTGACTGTGGGGGTGGGGCTGGGAGTTGCCCTGGCTGCGGCCCAACTGGTGCCCACTCTGGAACTGGCCCGGGAGTCGGTCCGCAGCGGTGGGCTTCCCTTTAAGGAGCGGGTCTCCTTCTCCCTCTCTCCGGTCTACCTGGCCCGCGCGCTGCTCCCTTCCTTCGGGCGTCCGATAGAGCCGGAAAACCTGGAGTACGTCGGCTACATCGGCGTCACCGGCCTGCTCCTGGTCCTCTGGGCTTTGCGCCTTCTGCTCTCTCGTTCCCTCATCTCCTCGTTCCCCCGCTCCTCTGCTCCCCTGCTCCTCTCTCTTTTCGGCCTCTTCCTTTCCCTGGGCCTCTACAACCCGGTCTATCTTCTCCTGGCCCGTTTTGTGCCGGGGTTTGCCCACTTTCGCGCGCCGGCCCGGTGGCTGGTGCTGTGGGCTTTCGGGGCAGCGGTGCTGGCTGGGGTAGGGGTAGACGAACTGCGGCGGGGCGCAGTTTCGGATAGTCAGCGAAAGGTAGGGATTTCCCTTGCGCTGGTCCTGTTTTTCCTATGGGGCGCGCTGGGCGGACACGCAGACTGGCAGACTGTTGTCGGATGGGGTGGGGTGGCGGTTCTGGCTGGGGCGCTCCTTCTCCTGCCGTCGGCGCTGATTGGAAATCAGCCTCGCCTGGGCGCGGGGTGTTCAGCGTCGGCCTGCGCCGACGCGGAGGATACTGGTCGGCGAGGGCCGACCGTTGGCGGAGGGCCTAAAGAGGCTGACTTCCAGCATCAGGCATCCGTCGGTCGGCGAGGGCCGACCACAGGCCGGAGGCCCGAGGAGGCTGACTTCAGTCGGCCTCCAGAATCGGCCTGCGCCGAAACAGAAGATGTCGGTCGGCGAAGGCCGACCACAGGCCGAAGGCCC
>JANXAH010000013.1 GCA_025062415.1 Anaerolineae bacterium
CCCCCCCCCCCCCCCCCCCCCCCCCCCCCCCCCCCCCCCCCCCCACCCCTCAGGCACAGGACCGCTCCGCTGCCCGTACGGCCTCCCGGAAAATCGCCAGTGCCTCTTCCAGTTGGCCCTGGGTAATGACCAGCGGAGGGATGAGCCGGATGGTCTGGCTCCAGTGACCACACGGATACAGCAGCAGCCCGCGCTGGAGTGCCTCCCGAAGCACGCAGCGGACCGCCTCGGGATTGGGGTCCTTCGTGCCCGGCCGAACGAACTCCACCGCCAGCATCAACCCTACCCCGCGCACGTCCCCCACTATGGACGCCTCGGCCCGAAGCATCTCCAATCGCTCCAGCGCATACGCTCCCAGCACGCGCGCCCGCTCCAGCAGGTTCTCCTCCCGGATGACCTCCAGCACGGCCAGCGCCGCCGCACAGGAGATGGGATTCCCCCCGTAGGTCGTCCCGTGGGAGGCGGGGCCCCACCGGCCCATCAGTTCCCGCCGGGCCGCAACAGCCCCCAGCGGAAATCCGTTGGCGATGCCTTTGGCAATGCAGAGAATGTCTGGCTCCACCCCGAAGACCTGTGCGGCGAACCACTGCCCGGTGCGCCCGAACCCGGTCTGGACCTCGTCAAAGATGAGCAGGATGCCGTGGCGGTCGGCGATCTCCCGCAGGGCCACCAGCCACTCCCGCGGCGGAATGACGTATCCCCCCTCTCCCTGGATGGGCTCCAGTAGGAAGGCCGCTACGTCCTCCGGAGCGATCACGTACTCAAAGAGCCGCTCTATATCCTCCAGCGCCTCGCGGACGCATCCCTCTGGCCCAGCGGAGGAGCGAAAGGGATAGGGGTAGCGAGCGAAATAGACGTCGGGAAGGAAGGGGCCGTGGCCGTTCCGGTAGCGGACTTTTGAAGTTGTAACGGACACCGCGCCCATCGTCCGCCCGTGGAAGCCCCCCAGGAAGGCGATGATGCCCCTCCGTCCGGTGACGTAGCGGGCCAGTTTGATCGCGCCTTCTACTGCCTCTGCGCCGCTGTTGCCGAAGAAGAACATATTCGCACCACCGGGGGTAATCTGACCCAACTCCCAGGCCAGCCGGAGCGGGGCCTCCGGTGTCAGCACTCCCAGAGGGGCATGGACGATGCGTTCCATCTGCTGGCGGGCTGCAGCCACCACGCGGGGGTGGTTATGGCCCACGTTGCACGCCCCGAAACCAGCCAGGAAATCCATATACCGTCGCCCGTCCGTCCCATAGACGTAGATGCCCTCAGCCCGCTCTACGGGCAGGTTGGGCCAGTCCTGGGCCAGGCAGGGGGCCAGAAGGTCGCCTAAGCGGCTCAGCAGTTCCTCATAGGTGGGTCGGTTGCTCATCGGGGAGCCTCCTGGAAAATCTCATACTCAGCGAATGAAACACCAGGTGAGTTTCCAGACACCCTTTAAGCGAATTTCAGAACCGTACACGCCGCGAAAACGGCCAGGATGAATGCCAACCACAGGTAATCCGCCGGACGGGTCTGTAGAACTTCTATCTCTGTCGGAGGAATGGGGGAGCCAAACCCCTTCGTCTCCATCGCAATCTGAAAATCGTTCGCCTTGCGAAACAGCAGCAGGATCAGCGGAGTGATGATGGGGATGTAGGCCTTGAAGGCCCGCCGGAAGATGTTCATCCGGTCTATGTCAAAGGCTCGCAGTTTCTGCGCCTCCACGATGGAACCCCACATCTCAAACAGAAGCGAGGTAAAGGAGAGCGCGCTGACGAACATAAACGTTGCGACCCGGGGCACTCCCAGTTTCCCCAGCGCGGTCATAATCGCCGACGTGGGGGTGGTCATCACGAAAATCGGCAGGGCCGACGCCGCCGTCAGGATGCGCACGCTGAGGACGACGCCGAACCAGACTCCCTCTTTCGTGATGACGCCCAGGTCCGCCTCCCAGAGTCTGAGATGTCCCAGGACAAGGAGCGGAGTCTGACCGAACCGGTACGTGAATCCCTGAATGATGATAAGGAAGACAAAGGTGCCGAAGAGGATTTTCAGTAGGGTAGCAAAGCGCCGCAACTCAATCCGGCCCACGATCCACAACAGGGCCGAGAGCCCCAGCCAGATCAGCAGGACCGGAAGGTCCGTGGGGCGGATCGGGTACATCACCAGAACCAGGGTCAGAAAGACGTATATCAGTTTTACCAGAGGATGCAGACGGTGGACCGGAGTATCCAGATGGACGTATCGGAATGCTGGCTGCATCTCACGCCTCCCTCTGACTCGCTGGTCGGAGGACCCGGTAGAGGTCCTCCACCGTCATCACGTGGGAGGGGACGCCCAGGGGCGCCAGTTCCGCTGCCAGTTGAGCCGCCATCGGGGGGACAACAAAACTCCTGCGGAGTTCCTCCGGATGGCGAAAGACCTCCGCCGTCGGGCCATCCAGAAGTACCTGTCCCTCCCAGAGAACCACAAGGCGCTGCGCGTAGCGGGCGGCCAGGTCTACATCGTGGGTGATCATTATCACTGTGCCGCCCCGCTCGTGGAACCGACGGGCCAGTTCCGCCAACTGGTAACGTCCCCTGTGGTCCTGTGCTGTGGTCGGCTCGTCCAGAATCAGAACCTCCGGCCCCAGCGCGAGGATGGACGCCACCGCCAGTTTCCGCCGGTCCCCGAAGGAAAGCCGAAAGGGGAAAAGGTCGCCGTACATCTCCAGCCCGACCATCCGTAGCGCCTCCTCTACGCGCGCGTCCATCTCCTCCGGTCGGACCCCTATATTGCGCAGCCCGAAACGGATTTCCTCCCGACAGGAGGGCGTAAACAACTGATAGTCCGGATTCTGAAGGACCAGTCCGATGCGGCGGGCGATTTCCCCCACAGAAAACCGCCGGATGCTTTTCCCTCGGAACAGGACGTCTCCCTGGGTGGGGCGGAGGAGTCCCACGAAACTTTTGACCAGGGTGCTCTTTCCCGAACCGTTCTGTCCAACGATTCCAATAAACTCTCCTTCCCGAATCTGGAGATTGACGCCCCGGAGGGCTATGACTGGCCTGGGTCCAGGGTAGACGACCGTCAGGTCGCGCGCCTCCAGGATCACGGGGCCGTTGTTGGTGAGGGATGGAGGGGGAGGCAGCGCCTCTGGAGAGACCGTTAACCGGCCCGCTGCAACCAGTTCCCGGATCCGCCGGGCCACGTCGGATAGGGAAGGAATGGCAGGGACATTCTCGTTCCCCAGAAGTTCCGCGCAAATTCGCATCAGCACTGGGGTCTTGACCCCCGCTGCTTCCAGGACATCCGTTCGGGAAAAGACCTCGGCGGGGGAACCCTGGAGGACAGTCCTCCCCTCCTCCAGAACCAGCACCTGGTCCGCCAGGTGAAGCACTTCCTCTGTCTCGTGGGTGGTCATCACGATGGTCAGGTCGCCTGTGCGTTTCAGGCGCTCTATCGCTTCTCCCACCTCCCACCGCCCCAGCGGGTCCAGTTGGGAGGTCGGCTCGTCCAGGACCATCACCTGCGGCGCCATGGTCAGGACGGAGGCGAGGGCTGCCCGCTGCTTCTGGCCTCCGGAGAGGTCCCGCGGGTTGTGTTCCTCCAGCCCATCCAGCCGTACCAAGGCCAGCGCCTCCCGGGAGCGGCGCAGAATCTCCTCCCGCGGGACACCCAAATTGGCGGGGCCGAAGGCCAGTTCCGCCTTCAGGGTGGGCATAAAGAGTTGGACCTCAGGGTCCTGCATCAACACGCCGCACCGCTGAGCCGTCACGTAGAGGGGCTCATCCCACGGGTCCAGGCCCGCCACGCTCACAACGCCCCGGCGCCGTCCGCCATAGATGTGGGGGACGATGCCACTGAGGACGTAGCAGAGGGTGGACTTCCCGGCGCCGTTGGCGCCCAGGACGACGACAAACTCCCCCCGACGCGCGCTGAGGTTCAGGTCCCTCAGCGCCACCACGTCGCCCTCGTAGGCAAAGGTGACACCCTGAAGCGATAGGATCGGTTGGTCGGCCACAGACACTCCTTGGTAGTGGGATAGTGGGAAGGCGGTTCGGGAGGGCTCTCGGGGAGCGGCTACCAGATGGCCCCTTCAATCTTGGGCAGCCCACTCCGCTCCAAGGCCTCCACAATGGGGATGGTGATCACGGCCGTGATGGCCGCAAGGGCCGGCACCCACCAGGAATAGGCAATGTGGGTGGCGACGCCCAGTTCAGCGGAGTAGTTGAAGAGATACCAGTAGGGGCGAGTCCACGGGAGCCACCAGATGAAGAGGGCCGCCAGCACGGCCAGGAAAACCCCTCCGTAGCGCTGGGCCCGGTTAGCCGAGCGCACCCACCGGGGAATGAAGCGGGTCCCCAGGGGGGTCGCAGCAATGAGGGTGGAGGGAACCCAGTAAATGGCGGTCAGTAGAAAGTAGAGGGGCTCCGGAACCCGTCCGAACCCCGCTGCCGCTCCAGGGATGTAGAAGGGGAACAGCCAGCCCAGAATCCCCAGAACGACAAAGAGCGGCACAGTGACCTTCCAGAGCAGGTTGCCCTGGATCATCAGGGCGACGAAGAGGGCCGGAAGGACCGCGTTCAGAAAGACGTCCACAATCTGAAGGGGATAAGCAGCGGGAGCGACAAACATCCCAATGACGCCTCCGACAGCCGCAGCGGCCAGCCCTCCCCAGGGCCCCAGTAACAGCGGGGCGATCGCGCAGAGGGGCGTCGTCAGCGGAACGTAGCCACCTCCACCCACGTAGGGGAAAATGGGCACCAGGCCTGTCACCCCACACAGCGCGCCAAAGAGTGTCACCCACGCAATGGAGACGCCGCCGATACCGGTGGCCGTCTTGCGAACTTTCTCGGTCGTCTTCTCCTCCATTGAAAACCTCCTTTGCAGATCGTTCATTGGGACGACACACAGACGGGAAGGAGCCCTCCCGAAACCGCTCCAATCTAACTAAACTTCAACGGTATCCCTCCGGAACGGGGATGGTCGCCGCCCCGGCGGGAAAAACCGCCACGCGAGCCCCCGGCCCGTGCTCCTTCAGCAGAGCGTCCAGACCTTCCTGAAGAGAGGAAACCGGATAAAATCCCATCGCTTCCAGCACGGGCGCAGGAACTCCATCGGTCAGGATGTGGAGATGTTTCTCCGCCCGGATGCGGGCCAGCGCGTAGCCCAGCACACTGAAGGTCACCGGTCCGTTCCGGCGGACGACGTCCTTCAGGAAGTCCTCCGGGCGTTTCTCCGAATCCGCCATCAGATGGTAGAAGTCGTCGCCGCCGATCCCCTCCGGGCACGCCGCAACGAGCAGGATGCTTCCCCCCGGACGGACCACAGCGTCGGCATACTCCACCGCCCGTACGGCCTGGTAAAGGTCTATGTCGTAGGGGTAAGCCGATGTCACCGCGATGTCCACAGGGGAACAGGGGACCTCGTACACCCGGCGGGCCAGGGCGACGCCGGCCCGAAAGACCAGGTCGGGGCTTCCCGCGAAGACACCGACCACCCGCTCGTCCCACGAGAGCACCACGTCCACCACAAAGTCCAGCCCGACCATAGCCGCGGCTTCGTCTATATCCAGCCGACAGGGAAGGTCCAGCCGCCCAGGACACCGGAAGCCCAGGGGAACCAGGCTGTGGTTGGCATTGATGGTATCCAGCGACGCCGCGCCGGGCAGGACGAGTTTGCCGCCCCCCGAATATCCGGCGTAGGGGCTGGGCCCGATGTGCCCGATGCCGATCCGCCGGTCTGCTTCCAGCACGGCCCGGTTCACCCAGACCGGTGTCCCCCGGCTGGTGAGTCCCACGTAGAGGTGGTTTGCCTCATCGGTGCAGTCGTGCTGAAGGATACGGTACTGGCCGTAGACACCGTCTCCCACCTTCCGGCGGACTTCCTCCTCCGTGCTGGCCCGATGGGTCCCGTGGGTGATCAGGATAGCGATGTCGGACGGCGGGATTCCCGACCGGTGCAGTTCTTCCAGAAGCAGGGGGAGAATCTGATGGGCGGGAGTGCTTCGGGTGTGGTCATCCGCCAGAATCACAACTCTCTCACCGGGACGCACAATCCGGGGGAGAGGAAGCGTGCCGATGGGGTGAGAGAGGGCCCAGGAGACCTCGGCATCCAGGTCTTCCACGACGGGGAGCGTGAGGGGCCGGTAGACTCCTGCCAGATTCTCATCCGGCACCTGCAACGGGAGGGTGGAATGGCCATAGGGCAGGCTCACCTGTGTCATCTCGTCGTCTCCTGTTCCCGCCGGACCTGCGCAGCGACCTCCGCGCCCACGTTCAGGACGTGCTCGGCGATGACCTCTCCGGCCCGCTCCGGGTCACCGCTGCGCAGGGCGTCCAGAATCCGCTGATGGTCCGCTGCGATCTTGTCCCGATGAATTCGGTAGCCCTCATCTACGCCCATCAGACTGTAGAGGCGACGCCGGAGTTGCCCCAGCACTTCTTGGAGAAGCCCGTGTCCGGAGAGGGCATAGAGTTGTTCGTGGAAGCGGACGTCCAGCCGAACCAGCGCCCGGTCGTCGCCCTGGCGGGCCGCCTGCGCCATCTCGTCTACGACCGCCTGTAGCCGGGCCAGGTCGTCCTCTGTGATCCGCTTCAGGGCCTCCTGGACGGCCAGCCGCTCCAGCACAGCCCGAAGGGAATAGGCTTCCTCCACCTGCTGGGGGGTCCACTGGGCGACAAAGGTCCCGCGGGAGGGAATATGGACGAGGACCCCCTCGCCGATCAGGCGACGGATGGCTTCCCGCACGGGCCCACGGCTTGTCCCGGCCCGGCGGGCCAGATCCGCTTCCACCAGCCGGTCCCCCGGACGCAGGACCCCGGAGAGGAGGGCGTCTTCTATCACGTGAAGGATGGCCTCCGAGAAGTTTTCACGCTTGAGGCGAGGGACAATCACAGTTTACAGTCCAGGTGTTAACTGTCAACTGTTGACAGAGTGTACCACATCCGGGAAATCTGTCAATGGGGGTATGAAATCCGCTGGACCGGTCAGCCCATTGATTCAGGCCCGCCGCAGGCCGCCACGCGCAGGACGCCCCCAGCCCAGGGGGAACTCCTCCACTGTGACCAGCGTCCAGCCGGAGACGGAGGCCGGGATGGTTTCTCCTCGCAGGAACGCAGCAACCGCCGGGTCGTCTGCGGCCAGTCGGTGAACCGATCGGACGCTCTCTGGCTTTGTGCCCATCGCCAGGGCGAGAGTGGGCCGGAATTCCCGGTTCACCGTTCCCAGAGGCCAGCCGGGACGAAAGACCCGTAGTCCCTCCCAGAGGTCCGGCGGCAGCAAGGCCTGGTACAGCAGGTCCCCTTGGAGCAACAGCCCTTCCTCCGGCGGGGAGACGGTCAGATTCTCCCGCCAGAAGGCCTCAAAGAGGGCCCGGACCCGCCCTGGAGGCCGTGGGCCGGAGTAGAAACGGGGGCGGTCGGGCGGTGGCCCGTCGGCCCGGCGCAGAAGCGCATAGAAGTGGCCATGTCCCGGCCCCCGATGGGGCCAGAGGCGAACTGCCCGTTTCAGCCGGGAGTCGCCATCGTCCACCCACTCCGGACGGCCCCGGTCAAAGAGGGGATGGACTGCCGCGTCGGCCAGGTCAAATTCCGGGTGGGCCCGAAGGAACCGGTTCACCACTCCTTCGTTCTCCTCCGGGGCAAAGGTACAGGTAGCGTAGAGGAGAAGCCCGCCGGGGCGGACCAGGCGCGCCGCGTCCTCCAGAATGGCCCGCTGACGCCGGGCGCATCCCTCCACCGCCTTCGGACTCCAATAGCGCACTGCGTCGGGCTCCCGCATAAACATTCCCTCGCCGGAGCAGGGCGCATCCACCAGCACCCGATCAAAGAGTCCTTCCCACCGGGCCGCCAGCCGCCCCGGCGATTCGTTCAGGACCAGGGCACAGGTCACCCCCAGCCGGTCCAGATTCTTTGCCAGGGCCAGAACCCGCCTGGGGTGGATTTCGTTGGCCACCAGAACTCCTTCGTTCCCCATCCGCGCAGCCAGGTGGGTCGTCTTTCCACCGGGAGCCGCGCAGAGGTCCAGCACCCACTCCCCCGGCTGGGGGTCCAGGAGCACACCCGCGGCCATCGCCGAGGGGTCCTGCAGGTAGTAGAGTCCCGCCTCGTGGTACGGGTGTGTCCCCGGTCGGGCCTCCCGGTCTGTCACTACGAATCCCTCCGGACACCACGGGACAGGCTCCAGCGGGAAAGGAGAACGGGTCGCAAAGTCCTGGGGGGAGATTTTCAGGGTGTTGACCCGCAGCCCGACTGTCGGGGAGGCGGTCAGGGCCTCCAGGAATGGGCCAAACTCCGGCCCCAGCCATCCGGCCATGCGCTGGAGAAAGAGAGAAGGCAACATGGGAGAATGACGGAATGATGGAATGGCAGAATGACGGAATGACGGAATGACAGAATGACGGAATGACAGAATGACAGAATGACAGAATGATGGAATGACAGAATGACGGAATGGCGAAGGAGGTGGGTTGGGAATTAAATAATTAACAATTAACAATTAAAAATTGGAGGGCGGGTTTGTCTGTGTTCATCTGCGTTTATCCGCGTCCGCTTTCCATTCACAGGGCGGCGGGGAGGTCGGCAGGGGAGGGGAGGATGAGATGGGCGCCGGCCCGCTCCAGTTCGTCCCGCTCCCCGAAGCCACAAAGGACGCCGATGGCCCACACGCCGGCCCGCCGCGCGGCCCGCATATCCACCGGGGTATCTCCTACCATTGCACAGGTCTCCGGTTTAAGCCCCAGCAGGCGAACCGCATGTCGGACGGGAGAGGGGTTTGGCTTGAGCCGCCAGGTGGATTCGCGCGTCACCACGACCTCAAAAAGGCCCGTCAGGCCGAAGGCTTCCAGAAAGGCCCAGGTGTCTTTCTGCCCGCGGGTGGTGACAACTCCCAGCCGGTACCGGGAAGCCAGAAGGTGTAGCGCGTCGTCGGTACCGGGGACCAGGCGGAAACGGGGAGCCGTGCGTTCGCCCCGGACCCGCCGGAGCCAGGCCGAGAATGCCAGTACCGGCCCATCCAGCCCGACTATGTCCAGCGCGGTCATCAGGGCATTGACAGGGGTCTCGGCCCGCATCACGATGCGGCGGGCCCGATAGCGGGCGTCCCGGAGTCCCAGGTGCATCAACCAGCGGGCCAGAGCCTCCACCCCCTCATCGTCCGAATCCAGGAGCGTTCCATCCAGGTCAAACAGCAGCGCACGGAGCCTCTCCGGAATTGGACCTGCGCTCATCCGGGCCTTATCCCTCTGCCAGTACCCAGACCTTGCCCGGCTGGGCCGGGATGCACTGATCGGCCAGGGGGCATGAAGCACACTCCTCTGGGCAGGCCGCGACGGGCCGCACATATCCCCGTCGCGCCAATTCCTCCAGCATCATCTCTACCAGCGCGGGCGTCGTGTCCAGCGCGCGGGCCAGGTCCGCCACGCGATGAGTTCCCCCGGCCCGAAGAATTCGCAACAGTTCCTCCAGCATCGCTGTTCTCCCTGCAAAGGACCCGTAGGCGGGCCTTAAAATTCCTTCAGGATATGCCGTGCGATGACCAGGCGCTGAATCTCGTTCGTCCCTTCACCGATAGCGCAGAGTCGCTGGTCCCGGTACATCCGCTCCACTTCGTAATCCTGAATGTACCCGTAGCCCCCGTGAATCTGGATAGCCCTCCAGCAGACTCGCTCCGAGACCTCCGTCGCAAAGAGTTTCGCCATAGAGGCCTCCTTGGTGAACCGGACTCCCTTCGTCCGCAACCAGGCGGCCCGATGGACCATCAGGCGCGCGGCATCTATCTCCGTTGCCATATCAGCGATCATCCACTGGATGGCCTGGAAGTTTGCGATGGGCTGGCCGAACTGGACGCGCTGTTTTGCGTAGGCGACAGCCCGCTCAAACGCACCGCGGGCCAGTCCGAGCGCCATCGCCGCAATGGCGACCCGTCCTGCGTCCAGGGTGGTCAGAAATTGCTTGAAGCCCTCGTTCTCCTTCCCAAGCAGGTTCTCCGCCGGGATGCGGCAGTCCTCAAAAAAGAGTTCCGAGGTCACGGACCCTTTCAGCCCCATTTTCTTCTCGTTTCGGCCGATCTGAAAGCCGGGCGTCCCTTTCTCTACAATGAAAGCGGAAATCCCCCTGCTCCCGGCCTCCGGATCTGTCTTCGCAGCCACGATAACGACGTCTGCAACGGCGCCGTTGGTGATGTAGCACTTCTGCCCGTTCAGGACCCAGTGGTCTCCCTCTCGGACCGCGCGGGTCCGGATGGCTCCTGCGTCGGAGCCGGCCTGGGGTTCCGTTAGGCCAAAGGCGCCGATTTTCTCCCCTCGCGCCAGAGGAACCAGGTACTTGCGCTTCTGTTCCTCCGTGCCGAAAAGGTAGATGGGCTCACAGCAGAGGGAAGTGTGGGCATCCAGGATGATGGCCACGGTTCCGGATACGCGGGCGATTTCCTCCAGGGCCAGAGCCAACGCCAGGTAGTCCCCGCCGGACCCGCCGTATTCTTCTGGAAATGGCAACCCCAGGATTCCCAGTTCCCCCATTCGCCGGAAGAGGTCCTCAGGGAATTCGTCCTTCTCGTCTATCGCGATTGCCCGCGGGGCGATTTCTTTTTCGGCGAATTCCCGCACCGTCCGCTGAATCATACGGTGTTCTTCGGAAAGTTCAAAGTCCATTTTGGCCTCCTGAGCGGTTCGGGGGAATACGCTTTGCCCGGCGGTATACCCCCAGGCTCCGATGCGAAGCCCCCTTGCGGAGGCTGAAACCATCGCGCAGCATAAAGGGGCCAAGTCCGCCTCGCCCACGATGGTACCGATAATGGTTTAGTAGCGACCCGTTTGCGCCTCCGGCCAGGCGACCCCGAAAGAAATAGGAGATACCGGAGACAGGGGTTGACCTTGCCCTATAGCGAATCGCCGGAATAATTCGTCGGGTTGTAACCACGTCTGGGCTTAAATTTGCTCCCGCAGTTGTGGTATAATCAGGTCAATTCCTGCCGGAGAAGACGAAGATGGAGTTGAAGCGCCCTGAACCGACTGTGGAGGAAATTCTGGCGGAAGTGGAGCGGCGCCGGGCTGCGCGTCGGGCCCAGGAGGCCCAGCGGCGACCTTTTGAGGGATGGATTCTCCGGGCAGCCCTTTCCATTGTCCGTCACTGGCTGGCCCTACTCAACAGCCTCGTGTTTCTCTACGTCGCTGTTCCCTTTCTGGCCCCCGTCTTAATGGAGACGGGCCATCCTGGATCGGCGCGCCTGATTTACCTGGCCTACCGGCCCCTCTGCCATCAGATTCCGTACCGTTCCTGGTTCCTCTTTGGGGAGCGTCCGTTTTACTCTATGGAGGAACTTCTCCGACGCGGAATCCCCCCCGAACTTCTGGAGCCCTTTGGCTACGTCGGCGACGAGAGCCTGGGCTATAAAGTGGCCCTCTGCCAGCGAGATACCGCCCTCTATGGATCCATTTTCCTGGCAGGGCTTGCCTTCGCCTTTGGCGGGCGGCGCTGGCGTCCCCTCTCGCTGCGGGCTTATTTGCTTTTCGGTGTGCTCCCTATTCTGCTGGACGGCGGAATTCAGTGGGTCACCTTCGCGGCGCACCTTCTCTTTCCCGCCTGGGGCATTCCTGTCTTGGAAAGTACCCCCCTGCGGCGGGTCATCACCGGCGCGCTGATGGGTTCGCTGACCGTATGGGCTGTCTATCCCCGCATTCACCAGGCACTTCAGGAGTCCTTCCCGGAAGAGGTCCGGAGGACTCAAGTTTGAAGATATTCTATTAGCCCAGGAGGCACCGCCGGAACGTGGCCGAAGTCAACGCTGACTCTATTATGACCTACATCCATCAACTGCGCAAGCGGATGGACACCGGGGACACGTCCCAAATTTGTCGGACTTCTTTAGCAGCAATCCGCCACAGGGCAAAGCAAGCCTGTTTCGCGGAAACGGTGTGCGGTGGTGAGGAGCCACCGCAAACCGTTTCTTATCCTATCAACCTTGCAGCCTGATACACCCCTATTCCGGCCAGAAAGGAGACGACCAGCAACAGCCCGGTGTTGAAGAGCGTCCAGCGCCAGGAGTTTGTCTCCTGGCGGATGACCCCCACTGTTGCCACACAGGGGACAAAGAGCGTCTGCACCACCAGATAGGCCAGCCCGACGGCAGGGGAGTAGACCGAGGCCAGGAGGTCTGTCAGCCCTTCCTCGCCTGCCCGGAAGAGGACGCCCAGCGTGGCAATGGAGTTCTCCTTGGCGATAAAACTGCTCAGAAGCGCCACCGTCAGCCGCCAGTCCATCCCCGCCAGCCGTCCCACAGGCTCCAGCCAGCGACCGACCTGGGCCAGATAACTCCCTTCCACTTCTCCGCCAGGCAGCGTGGAGAGCGCCCAGATGACCACCGACACTGTCAGAATGACCGTTCCTGCTTTCCGGATGAAGGAAAGGCTCCGCTGCCAGACAGAAAGGCCAATGGTGCGCCAGTTGGGGAGGTGGTAGAGGGGAAGTTCCATAATGAACGCTGACCGACGTCCCTGGAAGAGGACACGGTTCAGAATGGCCCCGGTGGCCGCCAGGACGAGGATAGAAAGGAGAATCAACCCCCAGGAGACAGCCAGCGCGGCCCTGCCGAAGAAGGCTGGTGCCAGGAAGGCGATTACGGCCAGGCGCGCCGTGCAGGGAACCAGAGGGGCCAGGAGGATCGTCAGCAGCCGGGCCCGATGGGATTCAATCACTCGCGTCCCCAGGATCGCCGGGACGTTGCACCCAAAGCCCAGGAAGAGGGGCAGAAAGGACTTCCCATGTAGCCCCATTAGGTGCATCACGCTGTCCATCACGTAGGCCGCGCGGGCCATATAGCCCACGTCCTCCAGAAAGGCCAGCGCAGCGAAGAACAGGACCAGGATGGGCAGAAAGGTCAGGACGGCGCCCACGCCGCCGACGACGCCCTCAGCCAGGAGCGCCACCAGCCACTCCGGCGCGATCGGCGTCAGCAGGGCCCGGATCCCTTCCGCCAGTGTCCCCACCACGTAGGTCTCCAGCAAGTCCTGCAGGGGCGACCCCACCGTGTAGGTAAGCCAGAAGACCGCTCCCAGGATGAAGGCCAGAATCGCAAGGCCGAAGATGGGATGGGTGGCCCAGCGGTCCAGCCGCTCCGTGAGCCCAATCTGCCCCACGCGCGGGCGCCGGACCGCGGCCCGCACCATCCGTCCGATCCACTCATACCGGCCGCTGGCGACCGCTACCTGTGCGTCGTCGTGGGCCCGCAGGAGCGCATGGGCCCGCTCCCAGCGCTCCGGTGGCAGCGCCTCCCGCACCATCCGGGTTACTTCCGGATCCCCCTCCAGCAGTTTCAGCGCTACCCAATCCTGCGGGTAGGGCGTGGGGACGTACCCCTCTATCCATCTCTCCAGTTCCTCCAGCACGGGTCGGTGGTCCTCCCGAACCTGGGGAAGGCGCGGGGAGTACGGGACCTCGCCCCGCGCTACGCGCGCCACCGTTTCCAGAAGGGCCTGGATTCCTTCCCCGCGCGTTGCGATCATCGGCACCACCGGAACGCCCAGCGCGGCCTGGAGGACCTCCGGCTCAATCTCCATCCCTTCCTGCCGGGCCACATCCATCATATTCAGCGCCACCACGACCGGCGCAGGCAGGGCCAGCAGTTCTGCCACCAGGTAGAGGCTCCGCTCCAGCGTCGCCGCGTCCACCACCGCGATGACCACGTCGGGCTGCTCCTGGAGGATGAACTCCCGCGCGATGACCTCCTCCGGGGAGTTCGCCGTCAGGCTGTAGGTCCCTGGCAGGTCCACCAGCCGATAGGAGACACCGCCGTAGGTAAAGAGCCCCTCCTTCCGTTCCACCGTCTTGCCGGGCCAATTGCCCACGTGCTGGTGGAGCCCCGTGAGCAGATTGAACAGGGTAGACTTGCCGACGTTTGGCTGGCCCGCCAGAGCGACCAGAACAGTTTCCTCCCGGACTTCGGGCAGGACGGTAGTCTCCTGGAGCGCGGGACGGTTCATCCCTCACCTCGCTGGACCAGGACGTTGGCAGCCTCGCCTCGCCCCAGCGCGACCCGGACGTCCCGGACCCGAACCAGCATCGGGCCACGCCCGTAGTTCTGAAGGACGGTGACCTCCGCTCCTGGTGTGAGGCCCAGGGCGAGCATTCGGTTGCGCAACTCCTGCCCGCCTGTCAACTGGGCAATTTTTCCCCTTTCCCCGGTGTGCAAAAGATTCAGGGGAATCGCAGCCCCTCCGTTAGCCATCTCTTTCCTCCCGGCATCGGGCACAATATCCCGTGATGAAGAAGTGGACGCCGCAGACTTCCAGCCTCGCCCGGACGGCCAGTTCCCGAAGCGCATCCTCCACCTGTGGAGCATCAAATTCCATCACCTCCCCGCATCCCAGACAGGTGAAATGGTAATGTCGGCCTGTCTGGATGGCCTCAAAATGACCGTGGGTCTCCCCCAGCGAATATTCGGCGACCAGCCCCATGCGTTTGAGCATCGCGAGGGTCCGATAGACCGTCGCCAGGCTGAGCCGCGGCACCCGCTGACGGGCCCGCTCGTAGAGGGCCTCCGCATCCAGATGTTCCCGGCTCTCCTCCAGGACCTCCAGCAGAACCCGCCGCTGGCGGGTGAGACGATGCCCACCAGCCTGGAAGGACGCAAGCAGCCCTTCGTTTTGGTTCATCCTTTTGGGCCCCCGTTGCTCATCCAGTTGCAAATAATTCTCATTTGCATTTGC